>JAACFI010000124.1 GCA_009937575.1 Haliea sp. | reverse complement strand
CATCACACAGCCCTCCGCCTGAAAACCGCGATAGTGAATCTGGACTTTTGCGCTGGAGCAGGAAGGGTGAGACTCCGCCACAGCAGATATGCAGGCTTCGAGTTCCTGGCGCACCTCCGCCAACTCCATTCCCGGGTAGAAGCCCACGCGAATATCCGCCACACAGCGACTGGGTACGGTGGAACCCCACTCACCACCTGATATTTTGCCGAGGTTGAAATTCACGGGGTGGGTGTGCCCGACGTATTCGGGATGCCGGTTCGCAAGTTCATTCCATCGCTTCTCGAGCGAGCGCAAACCATCGAAAATAGCGTAAACGGACTCGATCGCATTGATGCCTGCCGAGGTATCGAGCACGTGGGCCGGTTTGCCGGTGACCTCAACCTGCAGCCACATCACGCCCAACTGTGCGTACATGATGCACTGCTCCATGGGCTCGGGAATAATGGCGGCGTCGGCGTGATATCCCGCTTCCAGGCAGGCCAGTGCGCCATTGCCCGTGCATTCTTCCTCGATAACGGATTGCAGGATGACCTGGCCTGCGGGTTGCAGTCCCAACTGCTGCAGGGCCTGGAAAGCGATACAGTAGGCGACTATACCGGCCTTCATGTCGCCACTGCCGCGGCCATATATCCAGTCACCCTCGACGTGGGGATCAAAGGGAGAGCGGCTCCACAGATCCTGCGGACCGGTTGGCACCACATCCATATGCCCGTTCAGGATCAACGATCTGCCTGTGGCGGAACCGGAGGGATGATGGACCCCGACCACATTGATCCGACCGTCGGTATTCTCAATGACAGCCGGGGAGAAACCAGGTCTATGGCGCAGCAGGTCCAGGTCAATCGAAACATCTTCCACCTGCAATCCGAGGTCGGAGAAGCGTCCTCGAATCCAGTCCTGGGCCGGTATCTCGTTGCCCAGGGTGCTGTCCAGCCGCACCAGTGCGGCAAGATCAGACACCGCCTTCTCCCGAAGCCCGGCTACCACATCGCGTATTTCCGATCGCATTGACTGATTCATGATCAAGTGAATAGTTACCTGATTTTAGTCCCGTATTCAACACTAGCAGAGTGTAGGGAAGTAAACAGAGCCAATTTGCCGCGGTATTTTAGTCCAGATCTACAGACCTAAGGGATCGAGTGTCGACTACCAGGGCGAATAATGTGTATCGATGACCTCCAGGCGAGTTAGAATCCAGCAGTGCGTATACGGCCAGCCCTTTAATGAGTAGTTCTCCCATCATCGATAAATTAGCTTTCTTACTTCTGCTTATGCTGCCGATAGTTACCCATTCGACACCTCGGATGGAGCTTTCAGCTGATCAACTTCTGCGCGGGCAGGCAATCGCAGCGCCCGTCACGATGAGAGCATTTGCCCGTCCCGATCACGCACTGCCCTCTGAACACCTTTTCCGGGGCAGGCTGGTGGCGCGGGTGCACACGGGTGGCCACCGAATTTTGCGTGATCATTTCGAACTTGGTGACAGTGAAAATCCCGGTCGAAAGGCAATGCCGCCCTTCGATATTCACCTGGTGCAAACGGGAGACTACCTGGTGCCAACGTTGCGCGGCCCGCTGCCGGGCGAACGGGGAGCCTGGAACCTGTTCGTACTGCCTGGAAAAATTTGGCAGGAGGCTGGTGACAGGGGATATAGCCGGGCGAGCCTGCCATTCAGCCTGCAGGAGAAAAATTCGAATTGCACCCACAATGGAATGATGAGCTTTCTGTTCAGAGGTGACGGCGCCGTGTCATATCTGGCCTATCAGGTAAGCAGTGAAACCTGCTACTACTATCAGGCCGACATGTGGGGATTGATGAAACTGGACTATTTCCCCGGTCCGGTCGCCGATGAGGAAGCGGTCGTCGCCGGTTTCGAGCGCGAAATATCCTCGCGTATGCCAACTCGGCCGATACGGCAACTGGAGGTCGACTATCCGGGCATCGAGTCCGTGCAATTTTCCAGTACCAGGGCTTTGGACCCGGAGCACGTCACGCTCTATGGGTTTGTTATCGACGGCGTGAATTATCTGGGCGGCTGCCAGACCCGGCACGGACCGTATCCTTTCTGCGATATGTTGGTACTCCCCTCCTATTCACTCGCCAAGTCACTTTTTGTGGGTCTGGGGCTGATGCGCCTGGAACGCAAATGGCCAGGTGCCGCTCGCGAGAGCATAGCAGGCCTGGTTGAGAGCTGTGCCCGCAATGGTAATTGGGAGGATGTGACGCTCGCGGATCTGGCGGACATGACCACGGGTAATTTCCAATCTGCGGACTACGAGGTTGACGAAAGCTCGTCGCACTTCAGCGACTTCAACGCGGCCACGCTGCACAGGGATAAGATAGAGCTCGCCTGTGATCATTTTCCACGGCGAGCCGCGCCGGGATCCAGATGGGTCTACCACAGCAGTGACTCATACATAGCCAGCAGCGCCTTCGACAATTACCTGGCCCGCCAGAGCGGTGAGCAGTCGGACTTTTTTGCCGATATCCTGCTGGCGGATATCTGGCGACCCCTGGGGCTCAGCCCAACCAGCGAGTTCCCCCTGCGGACACAGGACAGCCTGGCAAAAGCCTACGCCTATAACGGACTGAGCTTTCTAGCCGACGATATCGCTAAACTCAGTAATTTCCTCAATGCGGGTCGTGGCAGGGTCAATTCACAAAGTATCTTCGACGAGGCCTTGTTTGAAGCGGCCATGCAGAGAAGCAATGAAATCAGGGGGATCGACACCAGCCTGGCGACCTACAGGTACAGCACCGGGTTTTGGGGCTTGACCACTGGTATGTGCGAGAAAGAAATGCGTTATGCCTTCATGTCGGGTTACGGGGGAATCAACGTGGCCCTTTTTCCCAATGGTTCCAGTTACTATGTGTTTAGTGACAATAAGCAGTTTGACCTGCAAGCACCGGCCATGATATCCCACAGGATTCGCAGTTTTTGTGATCCCCATTTCACATCTCCGCTTCCTGCGTCGAACTAGTGGTTGATGCCAGGGGGGGGCGGTTGCCTACCAGCTAAATCTGCGCATCCAGATCCCTTGCCGGGTGAAATGCTATCAACAGGCAGGCGATGATGACACCGGCAGCCATCACTATCAGTAGTGGGTAGCTGCCGTCTGTCGCCAGTAAATAACCCGCCGCAATCGGACCGCTGGCCAGCCCCATCTTGGAGGCGAATCCGCCCAGGGCTGCCATCTGACCCGCCTCGTCAAATTTGGCCGACATAGTCAGCAAATAGGGTATGCAGAAGGCCCAGGCGACCCCGGTGACGCAGTTAGCGATCAGGTAAATTACCGGTGAGTCGCTGAACAGGAAGATTAAGGTACCCAGGGCGGAGCATATCAGTGCAAATGCCAGGGGCTTCAGCAATTTGTATCTTATACCGGTGTAGGCTGCCAACACGGCACCGCCTATGGCTATGATATTGGCGATGCCTATGGTGGGGCTCATGAATTCTATGGTTAACCCAAAATGCTCGCCCAGTCCAAAGATAAAGGCGAACAGTGCCATGTTGGCGGCCTGGAAAAAAAATAGAGCCAGGAGTGTCAGCCCAAGGGGGAATACGCGTATTTTTGCGGCGCTTGCCGTCGTGCCGCTGGTGGTCGCTTTCTTTTCTGGTAGGGGATAAGCCGCCAGAAAGGGGATCATACTCAGGGTCACTAAGCAAAAAATAATCAGGGCGTAAAAAGGCACATACGGCCCGTAGCTGGGTACTAACGGAGGCAGCAGCCATAGACCCAGTGCTCCGCCGCCATATTGGCAAACCAGCAATAAACTGAACGCCACACTGGGCCGCGCGGTTCTGGCAATCACGGAGAAACCCAGGCCGACCAGCGACCCGCCGATAAAACCATGCCCGAAGCGTAGTGGGACCAGAATATTAGTGGACTCCTGCATGATCGTTAGAATGTCAATGCAGATAAGACCTAGCAGCAATGCCACAGACGCCATTTTCCAGTGAGGAATACGACGGATGAGCAACGTTACAGCAAACGCACCAAAAGCCGCGCCCATGGCATTGGCGGAGGTTATCTGGCCCGCTTCCACGGTACTTAAGCCGGCGCCTTCCATCAGCGCGTTGGTAATTGCCGGGAAAATATTGACGTAGTAAAGACCCGCGGAAGACAGGAAAGCCAATAGCACGCTTGCCTGCAGGCTATTTGGCGGTGCTACCCATCGGCGTCCAGCTGAAAAATCTCTTGTCTCGGGACTACTTATGGCCTCAGCCATCGGGACCTCATTATTAGTGTAGATAGACTTAAGTGCTCCACGATTACGATAACAGCTGGGTAAAGCGAGTGTAGAACCAGTTTAGACCCATGGATAGGACCAGCGGTGACTTTATATGCCGAGTGCTCTTTAAATGCGGTTAACCGGCCATCCGGCACGATGCCTGGGTGTATCGCGATTCGGTATTGCCAAGTCAACGGGTAGAATCGGCCCATGAGCACATACAAACTTATATGGACACCTCCCGTCAAACTCCTTTTCATTTCACCCTAGGCAACTGAGTCAGTTGGTCAAACTGCTGTCGTATATCCGGCCTGTTTTTGAGATACCGTGATCTCTGGCCCCAATGAGAACCGCGCTTTCGCTGCTCTATCGTCACCTCAATCACAGCCTTGTGCTTGCCTCGTCGTTCTTTCACTGAATACGCGTTTGAGCCGTTTTGCTAACCGCGCAGATTTCTCAGTGCCATGAACATTCAAACCTGGCCAGTGTGAATGCAGGAGGTAGGCGGCGGCGCCCGGCTGGCTTTGACACAACACCCTTGATTTTGTGAAAACCGGGTGCAATTGAATCAAACGATTTAATTGCCGGCTCAGCGCGGAATCCGCGATTCATCCTGGCCGCAGTATAAGCCTTGTCAACACTGGGGGTACTGCCAAGCTTCAGACCACAGCGCAGGAGGGAAAATTTGGCGTCGCCCGCATGGGCCGTAGTGACCATGGCAGCCAGCAGCAGGCTAAACGTAATTGTCTTAACAGTTTTCATTCCGGTAATCCCGCCGTCATAGGGTGTTCACCCCTTAGACCGTTGACTTTGCGCCCCCACCTTTCGATAGGTTTGCCCTTGTACGGAACGCTACAACCCCGACCTTAATCCAAAGCTGGCACTCTATGCACTAAAAGAACGTGTCGAAAATTTACAAATAGTCTGCGGTTATTTCGCGAAATATGCTGCGGGCATATCACTGGAACGGATCGAGGTGATACCGACGGCAAAAGCTACTGCTTTGCTGGCCTTATTCAGATGTCGTCGTCAGTTGAGAAGTGATCAGCAAAACGTTCAATCCACTCTATGGCGGCTTGCTCAAGGGCGTATGCTTTATTTTGTGATCGGTGATCACATATCGGAGCGTAAGCGGGAGGTTCTCCAGATAAAGCCTCCGCGAAGTATAGGCGGATGGCCGCCCCGAGTCAGGACGCCGTGGTATCGCGTGAGATTGACCCTTGGATTTGTTATTGCGTTGTGGGAACAGACAATTGCCTGCATGTTTCTATGATTGATTTTCGGCGCTTTCTCTCCGAGTCTATAATTTTGTAGAAACTTTCCAAATATTTTCTCACGTCATTCCGCGCTGCTTTGGAAAGACCTGGGGTCGACGCCACTTCTGCAAATACGTCACCGCGTACACGCTGGAATCTTTCAAACAAATCCGACCAATTTAATTCAGGCCAACAGAAACCTCGATAACGTCGGTGCCGGGTATTTTGCAGGCGTAGGGATTCTTGAAGAATTATTGGTGGTCCCGCGTACTCGGCATTGACTAGCCCCGAAAAATCGAAGTCGTATGGTACCGGTGTTATGATGCCATTCCGGTCTCGGAATTGTGCGACGTTGTGGGATCTGTATGCTGACCAGTCTAGATTGCCGATCATGAACTGGAACAGTGCGAGTGTCGCCATCTCCTCCGGGATTGTCTTGTTGAGATCGATCTCTCTCTCACGAAAAGATACCTTGTCAGTACGCGCTGCGAGGCGATCAAAGTGCTCAGTGAAAAAACCATAGCGCTGTATACTTTGCCCCGTATTCGTATTCACATAGGTTATATGCACCAATCGCGAGTACAGGCTATGATCGGTCAATAGCTGATACAGCCGGTGCGCTATATACTCGACAAGCGCATAGCGTTCGTATTTTCTCGAGTAATCCTTGCAGTGAGTGGTCAGTGGCAGCATCTTTTCACCCTCGAACACCGTGCCTCGTGCCTGGTTCGGTGTAAAAAAAACGAATAGGGCTGGAAAGGTGCAGTTAGCCGACTTCCAGCGACCTCGAGTGCGGATACTCACTGTCAGACTCTTTTCAGATCCGTCGGCGTTTAGATAAGTGATTTCTGCGGGCACATCAGGACAGTTCTTGTCGCTGTTCAAACAGATCCTTTCAGTATCGAGGCGCATTTCCATCTCAAAGGGTGTGGCCTCGGCGAAAAGTGCAGACAGAGCGCGAGTCTGGTTGAGTGGCTCATCTTGGTCCGTCTGAAGAAGCCCCACTGTGAGTAGCATGATTAGACAAACCGCAGCAAGCCGGAAAATATATGACAGTACGATGCGCTTTCTTGTAAGAATCATATTATAGCTCCGCCGGAGCAATGACCCAATTATAGAACATGAACTCGATTGAAATTTGAGATTTGATCTGCCACAGCCGTAGCTTAAGGCTACACGGGGAAATCTGAAGAAAGACCAGAAGACGCTACCTGGTGTGGCGCGACACCGACTGCGCTGGCAATGGCTGAAATCGGTGATTCCGACGTTTAGAAAATATAGACGCCCCTACTTTCGCCAGCTTTGATGTCTATTTTCCCGGGTGGGTACCAACAACTTATTGCCATGCCAAGTGATCCAGCAATAAGCGGGCATCCATAATCAGCCGTTGCGCCTGCGGGACTCGAGGAAGTTGAGTAGCACCAGGGTTTCAGCCGGGTCAGTGCGACCCACCGGCGAGGAACTGTATGTGGAGTGGATCACCCGGCCCTCTTGGTTGAGGATGAATTCAGAGGGCTGCATGAAATCCCGCTTCTCCTCCCACCAGGCACCAATGGCATCTGCCTGCTCGCGGGTCACTCCATGGGCCACAGGGAAAGGTAAGGCAGCGCTTACTTCTTCCGCCTTGTCGCGGTCATCCCTGCTGCCCGCAACAATCGCCACCCCCAGGTCGTTGTATTCCTGGAAGCGTTCAGCGTAGCCGTCTAACAGACGCCGGCAGAATGGTCACCAGTGGCCGCGGTAGAAGAGGATCAGGCTGTAACCTGAGTCTTTGATTTCGGGCAATTGAAGGGTGTCATCGCCGACCTGTAGTGTCAGCGAGGGAAACTGGTCACCGGCATTGAGTTTTTCGGCCATTTAGGTGCCTCTCTCGGATAGAGTAGACGCCCCCGGCAGATGTTGCAAGTCACTCTGCGCTTGAGAATGACATTCGCAAAAGCAGGAGACTGATCGTCCCATGTTCAGTTCGCCGGGTTCCACACCAGCCTAATCCCACCTGGCACGGCGAGGACCAACGCGTCGTCCAGGAACTCGAAGTGTCTCTCGACGGATAGGGTGGCCTGATTCGGAACCAGATGGCCGATACGTTGATGAGTGATAACTCCCTCCACTTCCCGCACAGAGTACTTCCCGAAATAGGCCGTGTACCCGTCGAAGGCGGCCGCCTTCTCTTCCACCGGTGCTAAAGCTAGTGCTTCCGAGTTGACGCTCTGACCTTCTGCGAGGCCGGCTGAGGAGAGTGGAGTCCTATCTCGGCGCATGATCTGTACAGCCATGTTGCCGGCCGAGTCATAGGTAAGGATTCCTATCGGCTGGCTCCCCCAGCGGGTCTTCGCCAGGGTCCAAGCACCGGACTCAGTTTGAGTCTCAATTCGGTCAAGCTCCCAGGTGCCCACAAATCTCTCATGAACACCCTGGGACCACACCAGCGAAGACCAGCAAGCCAGGGCGACGAAAATAACGGCCATCTTTCTCAATCGGTCACCTCGCTTGCTCTATGACAGCGGCCCTCGAACTCAGTGTAGCTCAAATAGACAAGATTACTCCCAACACCCCGTCCATCCGCTCTATAATCAGGCAATATTAAAAGCAATTGAAGTGGGATCGTTAAGCATGGTTTCTGCCGATCTTGAGTGGGACTATCCGGAACCCCATGTCATCGAGCATATCGCCTTGGAGGAAGAGGCTGATGGCTATGGGCATGTCAATAATAGCGTGTACCTGCAGTGGCTGGATCAATGTGTCTGGGATCACTGTGATGCGGTGGAAATGTCTCCCAGATTGTGCCGCGAGCTCAATCGCGGTTTCGCAGCCACCCGCCACGAGATTGACTACCTAAGAGCGGCATACCCGGGAAATCACGTGGCGATTGGCAATTGGGTGACACTCAACGATAACCGGCTGCGGGCGGAACGACGTTTCCAGATTATCCGCCTCTCGGACGGACAAATACTATTGCGCGCTAGAAGTTACTACGTTTGTACCGACCTTACGACCGGTCGCCCCACTCGGATGCCTGAAATCTTCAAGACTGGTTTTAAGGTGCTTCCCAATGTTGCAAGGGCGCTGGAGTAAGGATCGATTAATAGACAGTGACAACAGGCGAAGTTGCGCCTGGAAGCCCCAGCTTTTTATTCTAAAACTGCAAGTCTAAAGGGGCCCGCCTCAGGTGAAAGTGGCTTAAATGGGTATGCCAACTTAACTGACCGCAATTGATAGAATCGACGGATGAATACCTACAGACGTCACAGATTCCCACCCGATATCATCAGCTACGCAGTCTGGCTCTATTACAGATTCAATCTGAGCCACCGCGATATCGAGGATCTACTGGCCGAATGTGGAATTATCGTTAGCCTAGAGGCGATCCGGCTTTGGTGCATCAAGTTCGGCGCCCTATACGCCCGGCGGCTGAAACGAAACCACCGTGGCTACGGCGACACGTGCTACATCGACGAAGTCTTCGTAAATATCCAGGGTAAGCAGCATTACCTGTGGCGGGCCGTGGACCAGGATGGCGAGCTCGTTGATGTGTTTATGCAGGGCCGCAGAGATGGGGCGGCTGCCTGAGACCGGGGACTAGATTTCCTCAGTCTGGTGGAGTTAACTTGTCGATACCTTCTGCAGCGGTCTCAAGAGACTCGTCACTTCTCTTTCTAGGCCTTTCAGATTAATCAAAGCTAGGGAAAGCGAAGATGAATTCCACGTTTGCTCTCGCGGAGAACTCCGCAGCTCGTTATATCACCGGGTCGGTCATGTATTTCGCCCAGGGTGTCCCCGTGGGTTTGATGATGATTGCGCTGCCTGCCTGGCTGGTAAGTGAGGGAGTCAGCGCAGGCGAAATCGGTTCTTTCTTTGCAGTCATTACGCTGCCATGGGCGCTGAAGCTGTTTGCGGGCCCTTTTATGGATCGCTACCGGTTCCTGCCGATGGGTTCCAGGCGGCCCTGGGTACTGAGTGCGCAATTCGGGCTGACGGTAGCGCTGCTCGGTCTGACCCTGGTGGAGAATCCAGTTGAGCAGATGGGGCTGCTGATGATGCTGGGTGTGGTCATCAATATTTTCGCTGCGACACAGGATGTGGCGGTAGATGGCATGGCCATCGACCTGACACCCGTCGATGAACAGGGCAGGCTCAACGCTTTCATGGCCTTCGGCAAGGCGGTCGGGTGGAGCATCTCAGGAGCCGTGTCCGGCGTACTGCTGGTCAGCCTGGGGCTGGGCACAACCGCGGTCTTCGCTTCCCTGGTTTCCGGCGGAATTCTCCTCGGTGCATTTCTTGTTCTGGAACGCCGCGGGGAGAGAGTGTTGCCCTGGTCGTCCGGTGAATACCACGGGGAGCCGGTTACCGGCTCCACATTCACCAGTCAGTTCCGGGGCATCAATGCAGTGTTATGGTCCCGCGCCAGCCTCGTGCTGCTGCTGATCATGTTCCTGGATGGGCTGGCGGGTGGGTATGGGCAGGCGCTGATGCCAATTGCCGCGGTAAAGCTGTTTGGCTTCACTACCCCCGAGTGGTCACAACTGGTGGCGATGATGGGCCTGGGGGGTGCCGGTGTCGCGCTATTTGCCGGGCCACTGATCGACAGGATCGGCGCCAAACGGATGCTGTTGCTGGTAAGCGTTCTGGTGGTGCTGCACGCCTTCCTGCTGGCAAGGACCCAGTTCCTGTGGGAAGACACCTTCTATGTGCGCGCCATGTTATCCCTTTGGATCCTGATGGGGCCGGTGACCATGGTCTGTGTACTCGCCCTGGCCATGAGCCTATGCTCCTCCGCGAACTCCGCAACCCAGTTTGCCATTTACATGTCGACGGCCAACCTTGGAGCCGCGGTGGGGTCAAAGACTTATGGCGTTATTTCCGATGGCACATCCTATCCCGATGCCTACATCATACTGGGCTGCCTCTCACTGGCATTACTCCCGGTGCTCTGGTTCCACCGTCATCGGGCGGAGGGTTCGGATGGTCCCAAAGTTCATTCGGCGCCACAGTCGGCCCTGAGCGTGGGAGTTGGCCGTGCCGGTGTTTTCTGGTCCGGCGCCATGCGCTGCCCCAAGTGCCGGGCCGATATGGAACTGCTGGAGCTCCAGGGCGTGCAAGTCGATAGATGCTCCTCGTGCCAAGGGCTCTGGTTCGATGCGGGCGAGTTGGAGCAACTGCGCGATCGCCGGATAGGCGCGGAACTGGATGTTGGCCACGCAAAGACCGGGAAAGCACACGACACGGTGCACAGCTACCATTGCCCCCGCTGTGGCGGACACATGCAACGCAAGGTGGATCCACAGCAGCGGCACATCGGGTATGAGCAATGCGAGGCTTGCGAGGGCTCTTACTTCGATGCCGGCGAGTTCTCAGATCTCACCACCCTGTCCCTGGGCGATTTCTTCAAGCGATTGAAAGCGCCGGCGAGAAGTTGAGCTTCCGGGTTAAAGCCGCCAGCAGGTACTGACAAACTAGCTGGCCGATTTCGATAGAATCGTCCCATGAATATCTACAAACGCCACCGCAGTCCTTAGGCGTGAAAGGAGACGCGCACGAAGCCGATGAATAATGCGGCGGCTGTGAGAGTGAACAGCACGTGAAAACGCTCGTTCACGAACAGTGCGGCCGACGCCGTCAGGATTATCGCAGGTAGCCGCACGGCATTTTCGAGGTGGAGGAAGGGCTGCCCGCCGACAAGGGCATCTACCACGGTCAGCAGTAGGAGCAACAGAGCGCCGAGCGTGAAAACGACGCGGCATTGGGCGAAGTAATAGCTGCGCAGGTCTATGTTCCCGCCCTGGTCCGGTTCGGGTAGCAGCGCCATGGCCGCGAGGACCAGAACCAGCGACTCGGTGACGACTGCCACGAGCCCCGGGAAGGACCAGCTTTCCACCTCCCTGAATTCCCAGAAACCCCACCAGAACTGGACCATCATAAGGACCATGAAGACGGTCCAGAAGCTGTGCAACCAGTAGAAATCGACCCGCGCCCGCGCGCGCAACAGACGGCTCCAGGTGCTAGCGATCTCGGACATGCCGAGGGCGATCACGATGGAGATCAGGACCGAGAGATACTCAAATCGGGACATAATGTGCTCGCAGAAGGACGATCGCCATTGGCTGCCGCAAGCATAGCACGTACCGCGGTATCGCCAAGTTAGCTCACCGAAATTGCCAGAATCGCCGGATGGATACCTACAAGCGACATAGATTCCCGCCGGATATCATCTGCTATGCCGTC
>JAACFI010000488.1 GCA_009937575.1 Haliea sp. | reverse complement strand
AAGAGGGCGCGGCAGATGAGCCTTCCCATTGAAAAAAATTCTGCCTGATTGCCCTCCGCCCGCTTACATTGCCCCGCGTCATTGATTACACTCAAAGGCCTACCTTACAACCTGTCGCAGCGGCCCCCAGAGCCGCGCGACGACGTGTTATTTTCGCGGGGGCACAGCCATGAGACGCGTTGTATTCAACCAGAAAGGCGGGGTCGGCAAGACCAGCATCACCTGTAACCTGGCAGCCATCGGCGCGGCCATGGGCTATCGAACCCTGGTCGTCGACCTGGACGTGCAGGGCAATACCACCCACTACCTGGTGGGGGAGATAGACGCTGAGGCCTTTCCCGCCGAGGCCCAGGGGGTTGCGGGGCTGTTCAAGCAGACCGTGGGCTCGAGGCGCATGCGCCAGAACCCTGACTCCTTCGTGTGGGAGACCCCCTACGAGAACCTGTACCTGATGCCCTCCAGCCCGGTGCTGTCCGACATGGAAAAGGAACTCGAGTCCCGCTACAAGATCTACAAGCTGCGGGATGCACTGGACAAGCTGGACGACGAGTACGACCGTATCTACATCGACACGCCCCCCAATTTTAATTTCTACTCCAAGTCGGCGCTGATCGCGGCCGACTCGGTGCTGGTGCCCTTCGACTGCGACAGCTTTGCCCGCCAGAGCCTGTACTCACTGATGGACAACATGGCGGAGCTGCAGGAGGACCACAACCCGGACCTGGAGATCGAGGGTGTGGTGATAAACCAGTTCAACTCCCAGGCCCGGCTGCCCGGTGAACTGGTGGCAGAGCTGAAGGAGGAGGGCTACCCGGTGTTCAACACCTACCTCAACACCTCCGTGAAGATGAAGGAATCACACCGGGACCACCGCCCGCTGATCGATCTGGCGCCGGGGCACAAGCTGACGGCCCAGTTCCTGGACCTGCACGCGGAGTTGGAGAAAGCGGTTTCCCGCGCGGCGGCGTAGAGAATATCCATATAAAGCTTAGTTATTTGTCAGCCGCTTTTTGATTCTATAAAGTTCTGTTCCCTCGAAATCATTTGCGGATATTTCCCGCCGTGGAACTCGATCTAGACAGTGTTAATGCCTCCCTGCGCGACGCCAGTGCACTGGAGGTCGTGCAGTGGGCACTGGGCCTGGGACGGCCGACCTTCGCCACCACCAGCATGGGCCGCAACGCGGCGGTGATGCTGCACCTGGTGAGCGAGGTGGACAAGAACGTGCCCACCATCTGGGTCGACACCGGCTATAACCTTCGCGACACCTACGTAGTGGCGGAGCGCCTGATCCGGGACCTGGAGATCAACATCCACGTCTACTCCCCCCTGATGACCTCCGAGCGCCGCAACGCGATTATGGGGGGCATCCCCACGGTGGACGAGGAGGCGCGGCACCAGGAGTTCACCGAGCAGGTGAAACTGGAACCCTTCGCCAGGGCGCTGGAGGCTTTCCAGCCGGAGATATGGCTGACCGGCATCCGCCAGGAGGAGACCGAACACCGCCAGTCCCTGGACATCGTATCCCTGGACAATCGCGGCATCGTCAAGGTGGCGCCGATCTTCTACTGGTCAGAGGATCAGGTGGAGGATTATATGGAGCAATACAACCTTCCTACCTGTCGGCATTATTTCGATCCCACCAAAGTGCACGACGGGCGGGAGTGCGGGTTACACACCGCGGCGTAAACTTACCCCATTAAAATCCCGACGGTAATCGCCAGAATGGCGGTGGCGACCACAAATGCGCCAATCACCGTACCCAGCTGACGCATGGTGTGGCGGTCTTCGTCGGTGTGCTCCTGCAAAATGTGTTGAGTCATTACCGTCATACTCCTTAAATTTTGTGTGGATATCACAAAGGCTCCATCAATCTCCCTTTCAGTGCATTGACCGAGATCAAGGGCCGGGCGGATGTGTCCCCCGCCGCTGGGTTATACTGTTTAAATGAGCCGCTTAGCCCTGTTGATAGCGCGGCTGCAGGCCGCGCCCCGTGGCCGCCTCCCGGCGGTTACAGGCGCCCTGTTACTGGTCGCCAGCCTGCTGGGCTGCGCCGGCACCCACCCCGCCCGGGACGTGGCGGATCTGGCACCCCTGCGGCTGGGGCAGGAAACACTGACCCTCGCTGACGTGGATAGTCGGGTGCACACCCCGGACCTGTTGGCCACCGACCAGGCCATGCGTGACTTCGTCGCCCTGTATACCGGTGGTGTGCGTAGCGACCGCCAGCGCCTGACCATGCTGCACCGGGCGGTCACCGGTAGCGGCTCGCTGGGCATCGAGTACGAGGCCGGGGCCGGAGGTGGCGCCCGGGACGTGTTCTACGCGGGCAGCGCCAACTGCCTGTCCTATGCCAGCCTGTTCGTGGCCCTGGCCCGGGAGGCGGGCCTGGACGCCTCCTACCAGTGGCTGGAGGTCCGTCCCCAGTGGACCCGCATGGGGGAGCGCATCATGGTGCGCCTGCACGTGAATGTGTCGGTGAATCTGCCGGGCGGTGAGCGCTACATGGTGGACATCGATCCGCTGCCCTCCCGGGACATCGCCGGCAGTCGGGAAATCAGTGACCGCGATGCCCGCGCCCTGTACCACAGCAATATTGCCATGGAGGCGCTGGCGGAAGGTGACACCGGGGAGGCCTGGCTGCAGGCGGTGCGCGCATTGCAGCTCAGCCCGGAAATCCCTCACCTGTGGGTAAACGTGGGAGCCGTGTACCGTTTCGCCGGCCAGCACCGGGAGGCGGAGAGCAGCTACCTCTACGCCCTGCAACTGGACCCCTGGGACCGTTCGGCGATGAACAACCTGGTGGTGCTGTACGGCATGGAAGGGCGGCAGGAAGATCGCAACTACTGGGAGAAGCGGGTGGCGGTTTACCGTGACGCCAACCCCTACTACCACGCCTGGCAGGGGGATATGGCGGTGGAGCGCGGGGACTGGCAACAGGCCCTGGACTATTACCG
>JAACFI010000123.1 GCA_009937575.1 Haliea sp. | reverse complement strand
CTGAGACCGTGCTGAGGGATTCCGTGGGAGGGCGCAATTATTCCCTGGGCTCGAACTTCATGCTGGTGAAAGCCACGGGGGAAATCGAAACCCGGGATGACAGTGGTGCTGTTTCGCCGGACGGGCGGGTCCTGTTTATCGTCCAGACTGATCCCAATAAATTCCCGACCCTGATCGTCTATGTGCGCAAGTCCTGACCGGCAAGCAGGAAGGCGGACACCTCGCCCCACCACTCGGCACCGGGATATACAGGCAGTGAATTGTGACCGGCACCCGGGATGACCCGTATCCACTTGAGACCCTGGTACTGATCGTATAGCCGTTGTCCCAGATCTTTGGGAACCACCTCGTCCTCCCCCGCCAACAGGAAGGCAACCGGTCCACGATAATGGGTCAGTGCCACCATCGAATCGTAGCGTTCACTCAGGACAGCCCGGGCTGGAAGCCATTTGAAGTGGTGGGCGGCTACATCGACCAGGCTGGAAAAGGGCGTGACCAGCAGTAATCCGGCCACCTGCTCAGGAAAAGCCGCCGCCAGGTGTGAGGCGACACCGCTGCCAAGGGATTCCCCGATCAGGTAGATCGGACTGGCATCGCGGCGCAGCAGTAATTCCACAGCCCGGGTGGCCGCCCCCTTGATGGCCTCTTCAGAGGGTGATCCGGATCGGGCACCGTAGCCGGGATACTCGAACAGGAACACCTCCCACCCTTCCCCGAGGGCCCGGAAGCCCTCCACGAAATACTCGCGATGCAGGGCAAAGCCGGCATTACCGTGGAACACCACCATTCGCCGGCCACTCTCGCCCTGAGAGGCCGGCCGCCAGCCAATCAGGCCCCCGTTCCCGTCGCGCCAGGGCTTCAACCCAAGCCGGGCAGCTTCGTCCAACAGACCGCGTTCCTCCGCGACCGCCGGGTAATAGATCATCTGGCGCTGCATTGTCGTGAACATGGCTGTCACTCCCAGGACGACAAGTCCCCAAATGACGATATGGCCGGAAATTCGAGCCCCGGTTCTCTCCTTCAAGAAAACTCACCCCAGTTTGCTTGGCGGGCAGACGCTACTATCCTAAACTAAGTCAGTTGCATAAAGATACAGGATCCAGGATGACAATCTTCACCCCTGACTACTCGCCCGCGCAGGCGAACATCGACCCCTACAGTGTACCGCTGGAATCACTGGACGTGTCCAACCCACACCTGTACGCGGCCGACGTGCACGGGCCCTGGTTCAGGCGCCTGCGCGACGAGGCGCCGGTGCACTTCTGCCCGGAAGCCGAAACCGGGCCGTACTGGTCGGTGACCCGCTACCAGGACATACTGCAGGTGGACACCTCCCATGAGATCTTCTCCTCGGAGCCTACCATCCTGATCCGCGATCCCATTGACGATTTCCCCCTGCGGATGTTCATCGCCATGGATCCGCCCCTTCACGACGAGCAGCGCAACGTGGCGCAACCGGTCGTCGCACCGGCCAACCTGCGGAACTTCGAGCCGATTATCCGGGAGCGGACCATCGATGTCCTGGATCACCTGCCGGTGGGAGAAGCCTTCGACTGGGTGGAACGGGTCTCTATCGAGTTGACCACGCGAATGCTTGCGACCCTGTTCGATTTTCCCTTCGAACAGCGCAGCAAACTCACCCACTGGTCTGATGTATCCACGGCTATACCTGGCATGGGACTGATCGAATCCGAGGAAGAGCGCCAGCAGATACTATTGGGCTGCCTGGAAGAATTCACCGAATTGTGGAACCAACGGGTCAATGCGCCCCTGTCCAACGACCTGGTCTCGATGCTGGCTCACGGTGAATCAACCCGTAATATGAGTCCCCTTGAATACCTGGGTAACCTCATATTGTTGATAGTCGGGGGCAACGACACCACCCGCAATACCATGTCCGCCAGCGTGCTCGCCCTGCACCAGAACCCGGAGCAATTCGAGAAACTGACAGCCAATCCCCAACTCATCCCCAGCATGGTCTCCGAGACCATCCGCTGGCAAACACCCCTGGCCCATATGCGCCGAACGGCAAAGGTGGATACGGAACTGGGCGGCAAAACCATACGCGCGGGCGAAAAGGTCGTCATGTGGTACGTGTCGGGCAACCGGGACGAGCGGGCATTCGACAATCCCGACGCTTACATCATCGATCGCCCCGACGTGCGTAAACACATCGCCTTCGGATTCGGCATCCATCGCTGCATGGGTAACCGGCTGGCCGAGCTCCAGCTGCGCGTCCTGTGGGAAGAAATACTCGAGAGATTCCAGCGTATCGAGGTCGTGGGTGAACCTGAGCGGGTCATGTCCAACTTCGTCCACGGGTATACCAGCCTACCGGTAATGCTTCATGCCTGATACTGGGAATGGTGCATCGACAGGTGCAGCGGTGAAATCAGTGATTCCACCACGGCCGGTCTGAATAGGGGCGAAGATCCAGTTCATGGGTCCAGGCGGAGCGGTGCTGGTGGGCCAGGTGCCAATAGGTTTCCGCCAGCTCGGAGGGAACCAGCAGCCCATCCTTGTCCAGGCCAACCTCCTCCCTGAGGGCCTGGTAACGCTCTGGCCCCAGCATTTTACCCAATGTATCCGGTGCGTCGACGGGACCATCGATAAGAATATGCGCAACGTGGATGCCCTTCGGGGCAAATTCGGCATTCAGAGTCTGGCACAGCATCCTGCGACCGCCCATGGCCGCCGCGTGGGAGTGTTGTCCGGCATTACCGCGAACTGCCGCCGTCGCTGAAGTCACCAGGAAAGTCCCCTGCCCTCGCTTCTCCATGTGCGGCATCACCGTCGATGCAATCCGGAACAACGCGAAGGTCGCCATTCGCCAACCCAGCTCGAATACCTTATAGGAGGTGTCGGCCAGGGGGCGATCGCCTATTTGTGCACCCAGGTTGAACAGGACGACTTCGATCGGGCCGATGTCGCGTTCGACCTTTTCAACCAGATCCTCTATTGCGCCATCTTCGACTGCGTTCAGCAGGACACCGGAGGCTGCGCCACCATCCACCTCGATATCTGCGACCAGTTTGTCCAGTCCTTCCTGATCACTGCGACGGCAAAGTACAGAGTGAAAACCACCTGCTGCAAAACGTTTACCTATGGCGCCACCAATGCCGGCCCCGGCTCCAACAACCAAACATACAGGTTTCATTTTATTCCCTCTCTAGAGCTGTCATTTAATGTCCGAACATGATGACGGGGTATACCGCCGGAATACGTGGGCATGAAGTGTAGATCTCAACCACGGGGCATCAGGGCCAACTGGCGGGACAGGGCCACCAGGCGACCACTGCTGTCCCAGATTTCACCATCCTCCTCCAGCACGCCTCCGGTGATAAAGCGCGTGCTGAACTTGCAGCGCAGCCACCCCGGCTCCGGAATGCCGCGAACCTGGGTGGTCATTTCCAGGGTAGGCACCCAGCTAACGGGCAGGTTCGCATTGAATATCGTGGGTGGGAATGCGTCGGCGATCATCACCAGGCCAAACGCGTCGACAGGCTCGTCGTCACAGAGCCTGATCCAACCCCGCACCATTGGTTGACCACTGGGGCGCCCCTCATACAGGGTGGCGTCCTCCGGGTGCATCCGCATCTCCACCTGGCCCATCATTGGCGGTGGGAAGCCCCCTTCGTGAGGTATGACTCTGGGACAATCCTCCGGCTCGGGTAGTACCGGCGGTTCATCGTCTACCATGACGCTGCCGTCGACGCTTTCGACCTCGCAGAAACTGCCTAGTAATTCGATGAGGGGTTTCTCCGGGCCTATCACACCGGCCCTTACCGTGCTGAAGGTGCGTCCCGCCTTGACCACCTGCGGATGAATACTGATCGGGCCGACCTTGCCCGGTGACAGGAAGTGGGCAGTGACCGATACCGGGTGGGGACGGCTGGCTTCGGCCATAGCCCGGGCACCCAGGGCCATCAGGTAACCACCATTGGCATTGCCCCGTATGTCCCAACCGGGCCTGATTGCGGCGGTGTAGTGGTCTTCGACAGCCTGCACGGCTGTGTCGGAAGTGAATGTCATGGGAAGTCTCTTACAGACCAGCTTGTAAGTTCTATTTTGAAACTAAATTAATCTGTCGTCAATCTCCACGGACCCGTCAGTCCTCCCCTTCCCTGGCTTTCCTGCGCGCCAGCTTGTTCAACAGGTTATCCGCCACCCCTGGTATGCTCCAGGGGCAGGCTGCAATACAGGCTGCGCACCCATACGCTTCGGCAAAAAATGGAATGCACTTGTCAAAATCCACATACCATTTCGCGGTGCCACGGACCATCTGTTTCTCTGAATAGATGGCTCGGGGTGGGCAGGCGCGCTCACAGGCCTGGCAACGACTGCAGACAGCGTCGACCCCGAATACATCTGGCGAATCGGTCACCAGTGGCAGGTCGGTGGTCAGCGCCGCCAAACGAAATGAGGAACCGAGTTCACGGTGGATGAGCGATCCGTGTTTGCCCAACTCACCGAGGCCACAGTCGATCGCCGCAGGAACCATGTTGATCGCATCTGCCATGGGGCCGGGATAGGTTGTCGCAGGATACCCCTGCTCGAGAATATAGTTCCTCAATTTACTGACTGCTCTGGCACCGCGATTGTACTGGCGTCCCACCTCCACTGCAGATCCGGTATTCCCGGGGTAGGCGGGAGCCGTTTTCATTGTGTCGTAGTCATGGGCGACGCCTACGATGACGATGTACTTGTGTTCGTTCTGGAAGCCCTCGAAGAGATAATCGTCTCGCATCGCGGCGATGCCAACCACATCTGCCTCGTTGGCAAGCCCGTACTGCTTGATGTCTGCAGACCACTCCTGGGGGGTGCGCTGCACTCTCTGGTCTGATTGAGCCACGGGTTCTGGTCCGCGCACCGGACCTCCCATCGCCACATGGCTGAATTCGAGCGCTACCTCTTCCTGGGAAAACAGGTATTCCAGCACTTTGGCTTGCAGGCCCCCATGGGGCTGCAGCTCAGGTGGATGCCAGAAAAAGGGCGCAGCCTGGCGGTACTCGGATTGGCCAAAGCCGTTCACAGAATTGCCGGATATTTCCGGAAAGGCGGCAATGACATCGTCCGGCGGCATATATGATTTTTTCACAGACATAATAACTGCCCCCCACACTGTTAAATGACATCCTATACTCTCAATTATGGTCCTGACAGGGAAAGTTTCAAATCATGGGAGAACACACCGCGGAGGAACAATGATGAAGCAACGCACCTGGATGCTAATTCTGGTACTCCTGGCCGTCCCGATTATAAGTGGCGGTAACTGCGCATTTTCCTTTGGCTCAGGCGGCGGTTCCGACGATGATGATGAGCGAAAAGAGGGTTTGACCGTCGTCGTCAACAAAGGGCAGTTCGTGGATGCCCCTGTAGAGGGTTTGCGCTATGTGTCGGGAGCAGTCTCCGGTATCACCGGGAGTGATGGGGAATTCGAGTACGAGGAAGGTTCTGCCGTACGTTTCTTTATCGGTGACATCCCCCTGGGTGACGCGGCACCCGGCCAGGACCTTGTTACCCCGCTGGACCTGGTCAGCGGTGGAGACCTGGACACACCGGCGGTGATCAACATTGCCCGCCTGTTGCAGTCCCTGGATGCAGTCCCGGGGGATGACAAGATCACTATCCCCGATGACGTGCGGGCCGCGGCTGTGAAATCCAACGAATCGCTGGCGACCGCGATCGACTTCCTGCAGTTTTCCGATGATCCGGCCTTTAACAACGCCGCCAGCCAACTGGTTGCCGTGCTGACCAGTGAATACCCGCATACCGCGATGCTCGTGGATGGGGAAACTGCCCGCGCACACCTGGCACGCTCGTTAGCCGCCATGGGTGTTCGCTAGAGATCAAGGGGTCAGACTCCATGAAACCAAATCCTGGAGATCATGGAGTCTGACCCCTTGATACATTGGATCGGAATTCACGGTATTATCTGATTCAGCCATTTGATGGAGCGTATCTACTGTGGATCTTCAAACACTCGCGGCACTGGGTGAGTTCATTGGGGGAATCGGTGGCATAATCGCCGCCATTGCCGTTGTCGCTTCTCTGATCTTCGTTGGCATTCAGATAAAGGCCTCAGTAAGACAGGCCAGCGTGGACAGTTACTCCACGATAACCTCATTGTGGACCAACTTCACAAACGCTGTTGCGGCAAATGATGAGACCTGGCGGATATTTCATTCCGGCATTCATGACTACGACTCGCTGCCGGATGTCGATAGAGCGCGATTCAACTTTTTGATCGGTATGTACTTTGGTATCCAGGATACAGTAATGGTGCACGAGGACCTGGGTGTATGGAAAAACACCGAAACCTATGAGCGCATCCTGGAAGAAAGCTACCGCATGTTTACCATGCCGGGGGTTCAATCCTGGTGGCGTCAGAATAAAGGGCGTGTTTTTGCGCCAAGGGTCGAAGCGTATTTAGTCAAACGCGTTGAGTCGGAAAAGAAAGTGTAAGCGCCGGGAATAACCGATGATTATCGTGAACCTTTCTTAAACCACCACCGATTCCATTTGAATTTGGATCCAGTCTTTTTGTGACTGTCCGGCACACCATGCTCTGCATACCACTGCTCCCACTCGTGGGGAGTCAGCGTTTTCGGCACATCGAGATTCAGGGCTCGATTCAAAGAGTGCGCACGCAGGCTGGTATCAGCGCTTTTATCCTCCTTTCCAACGATCTTGTGGATAGAACCGTGGTCAACTGCCATTGTCAGATATCCTCTTCTTCACCAGGGAACCGGCTTCCCTTGCCAATCAAGGAAACAACCTGAATCCTTGGGGCACAAGGTATTGATGACATCCAGGAGCGCGTTAGCGCTTTGTTCCGGGGTTAAAATACGATGAGGATAACGCTCAGTCAGGAAGGGTTCTGAAAGCCGTGAGCGCACTGTTCCGGGATGCAGAGCGGCTACGGTCACATTGCGATGACTTACGCGCCACTCCCGGGCAACGGATTTAAGCAGCATATTGTGCGCTGCCTTGGAGGCTCGATAACTGTACCAACCTCCAAGCCGGTTGTCCTCGATACTGCCTACCCTTGCCGACAGCGAAGCGAATACTGCGGGGGCCTCGTGTCGCAGCATTTTGCCAAAGGCCTGGGCAAGTAGTGGCAGCAGGGCAGCATTTACCTGGAAAGAATGCTGCAAGTGATCCGAGCTCACTGCCTTGAGGTGCTTCTCAGGTAGCTGGTTTTCACTGTGCAGCAAGCCAACCGTGTTGACCAGCAGGTGAACCCGGTCCAGTGTACGCTGCACCTCGGCGGCCGCTGCAAAAACAGACTCAGGACTGCCGGCATCAAAGGTCAGGAAAGTGATTCTTGGGTCTTCGGGTATTGAGCGAGGACTGCGCCCCAGTACTACCACGCGATGCAGTTCCTCGCGTTTGAGCAGGTTGTGGAGCAGCGCTGACCCTATTGCGCCATTCCCGACGATAACCCCATTGAACTGCTCCAGTTGGAGGCAATTCTGCCGGGTCATGGTGTCCACTCCGGAGCCAGGCGCTCGAGTTCCTGCTTCGCCCAGACCAGTATCTCTGTCTTTTCGGAGTCCGCTTTCTTTGACCAATTCCCAAGCACCATACTCATTCTCGGATTATCCTTGAGTCTGTGCTCGTGCCGTGACAAAAAATACCAGTACAATGCGTTGAAGGGGCAGGCTCCATCACCGGCAACCCTGGTTGGGCTGTAACGACACTTTTTACAGTGGTTGCCCTGGCGTTGAATGTACTTACCGCTGGCCGCATAGGGTTTACTCGCCATCATGCCATCGTCCGCGTACAGTGCCATTCCCAGTGTATTGGGCAGTTCGACCCATTCAAAAGCATCGACATAGACTGCGAGATACCACGAGCAGACCTGCTCCACGTCGAGCCCCGCGAGCAGGGCAAAATTACCGATTACCATCAGTCGTTGGATGTGATGCGCATAGCCCAGGTCCAGTGTCTGTCTCAGCGCCACTTCCAAGCAACGCATGTCAGTATCGCCATCCCAGAACCATTCCGGCATCGGCCTTTTAGCATTCAAGGTGTTGCGCCGGGCGTATTCTGGCATGGCACACCAGTAGATCCCGCGAACATATTCACGCCAGCCCAGTATCTGCCTGATGAATCCCTCTGCGGCGGCGATACCACAGCGGCCATCCTGCCATGCCCTCTCCACCTTGAGACAGACATCCAGCGGATCGAGCAAGCCGATATTGAGGTACATTGACACGAGGCTGTGGAATAACCACGGTGATTCCTCCGCCAGAGCATCCTGGTAAGTGCCGAATAGCCCCAGACAATGCTGTAGGAACCAATCGAAATGAACATTGGCTTCCTGACTGGTCGTCGCCAGGTAGAACAAATCCAGGTTCCCGGGGTGATCAGGGAATTCCCGGTTTACCAGTTCGATGACTTCAGCAGTAATGCAGTCGGGCACCAATGTCGGTCGCGCGGGTACGGATTCCCGGGCACGCCAGCCACGTCGGTTTTGGGCATCAAAATTCCAGCTACCACCCGCAGGCTTTCCGTTCTCCTCGAGCAGAATGCGGTATTTCCGTCGCATTTCACGATAGAAATATTCCATGCGCAATTGCTTGCGTCCATCAGCCCAGGCTTGAAACTCTTCTTCGGAACAGAGAAATCTATCGTCGGGAATGATATGTACCGGTACCGGCAGATTCCAGGCGGCGATTTCTTCGCGCAGGCGGTGTTCGCCCGGCTCACAGCAGCGCACCTCATCTGCGGGAGACAGCAACAATGCTGCCTCGGCAGCCTCCAGTAGTGTCGCTGGACCCCTCGATGAGTACTCAAAATAGTGAACAGAAAAGCCCATCGATCTTAATTCGCGACAGAAATGCCTCATTGCCGAGAAAATCAAGGCTATCTTGTGGCGGTTATGTTTTACGTAACAGGCTTCTGCGGTGACCTCCGCCATAACAATCGAATCCCTTCCGGGGATCGCGTCCTTCAGCGCGCCACGGCCATGCGTCAACTGGTCGCCTAGGATACAAATCAGCGCGGTTCCCATAGAGCGTTATTGTGCCTCGATGTAGATCGAAAGGTTTTCGATGTCGCTATCGCTGAGTTGGGCTGCCTGGCTCCACATCAGGGCGCTTTGGCCGCCTCGAGTCTCCCCGTTTTTGTACTGCAAGAGTTTTGCCGCGATATCGGTAGCAGACTGCCCTGCAATGGCTGGACCGATTCCCCCCTCACCATTTGGGCCATGACATGCGACACAGCCAACGTAGGCCTGTTTGCCGAGTTCGGTGGGTGATGCCTCCGCCCTCGCCGCAGCCTGTGCAGCGGCGACTACGACCACGCCGCCGGTCTGCTCGCGCCATTGCTTATAGCATTCCCCGGAACAGTTATGGATATTACCTCCGCCTTGTTCATTGGTCTGCATAGCCCAAAGCGGTAGACCGATGGCGAAACAGGCAAACAATATGATATGGATGGAGTTCTTGAACATCGTAATACCTTTCTTTCCAGATCCCCTCGAGTCGGGGATGATTGCGTAAGGGTTCTACGCTATTCGAGTCCCTACGGTTTAATGAAACAATATGCAAACAGTGCTTCATTGCTCTCGCGAGGCGCCTGTCGGGACTGAGTAGCCTTTCAATGCTGCTCCTGAAACACCTCCTGCAGTATTTCGTCGTCTGCAAGCTTTGCAAGACCCAGGGATTCAAGTTGCCTGATCCACTCAGTAGACACATCCATGATCCTGGCGACGTCTTTTCTGGACGAAGGATCACTGCCATCGAGTCCCCAGCGCCTGACGATCACCCGCTTTTCATCCGGAGACAATAATGCCAGCCGGTCTTCAAGTACTTTGCGTAGCCAAGATCTGCCAATACTGCTGTCCGGCTCATCAAATGGACCGCCGGAAATCCTGTCCATCACCGATGGAGCGGAAGGGTCCTCACTCGCGTTGGTGTCCAGCGACAGGGCCAGATCGCCGAGTTGGTCGTAACGATCGAGCTCTTCGGGTTTGAGATCAACCAGGCCCGCCAGGACCTCGCGATCAGGTTCACGGCCATGCCGGTTCTGGTAGTTAATGCGTTCCCGATGAATTGAAGATACCGTGGCTCTTACGTTGGAAGGAAAACGAACGGCTCCCCCCAAAGTCTCGTTGGCCCGCCTTATTGCCTGATTTATCCAGTTGAAGGCATAGGTACTGAATCGGTAACCTTTTTCGCCGTGGTACTTTTCCGCAGCGCGGATCAGACCCAGGGTGCCCTCCTGAATCAGGTCCCTTAAAGGAAGTTGTCCGGTATATTTTGCGGCGATAGAAAAGACCAACCTGAGATTGTGATTAACCAGGCCATCTCTAGCCATGTAGTACTGCTCTATCTGACGGGAACCATCACGGAGAAAGCTGAACGCTAGTCCAATGCCATGGTTTTGCGGCTTTTCCGACCAGAGTGACTCCCAGCAATTGATTGCCGCGCCCACATCGTGTCCATCACTTTTGTCGAGCATGGCTTCTGCGAGGCCGACTGCCAAAGTAGCGTCCATATCAAGCGCTTCAAGGGCACTTCTTCTGGCAGCCATATCGTGATCAGGGCTGCACAAGGTCACCAGGTGCGGTTTGAAGGCTGCAGACTTGAGGTATTTTGACTGTTCACGCCGCAGGAGGAAGTAATATTCCTTGTTTGGAAATGTTGCCAGACTGGGTGGATTGTTCAGCACATTGGATGCCCACAGCGACAGAAATGCCGTGGCGCCCCTGTCTTCCAACATCAGCGACTGTAAAGCCTTTGCCGCTGACCACTTTTTGCCATCAAAATATTTTTCTTGTTCGGCTGATAACAAAGGATATTTTGCTGCCTGGCCATAGAGCCAGTCGATGGAACTGTCGTTCCTGTCTTCACTCAATTCGTACACGGGTAAAACCCCTGGAAACTCTACCAATGTGTACGCTGAACATATTGGTTGAGGTCAAATATATTCAGGCTTCCAGGCACCATTTCTGGGTCGCTACCTGGTCAATGGCTTACCTGCTGCCCTAAGCTGGCAGGACTGCGGGCGCTGTTGTTTTGCACAGGCCCGTTCAGCATAGGGCTTACAATTGAGTGCTGGGGCGTTTCCGGAACTCGCGGTACCAACGGTGGATGTTGGTGCATTCGTCGGGAATGGTGGCGCCGAAGGCCTCACCGAACAGCAGGCCGGCAAAGAGGGTGCAGTCGACCACGCTGGGGCTATCACCAATGGCAAAGGGGGAGCTGCCGATGCGGGCGTCGATCCCTGGTGCCGCAGACAGCAATCGCGCATTCTCGGCTGCCGCGATTTCCGGTCGTGCTGGCAGCCCCAGGGGTGAATTGGTGGCGTGCACGATGCGCGCCAGGGGGTTGAGGATACCCACCTCCACCTGGCGCTCGAATTCACGAGTCCGCGCCCGGGCCAGAGGATCAGTGCCAATCAGTACCGGGTCGGGATATAGCTCTTCAAGGTATTCCATGATCGGCAGGCTCTCGGTCAGGTACTCACCGTTGTCCAGTTGCAGCACCGGCAGCGATCCCTGGGGATTGCGCGCCAGGTGCTCATCGCTGGTCTGCTCGCCTTTTCGCAGGTCTACGAACTCAGTATCGATGTCGATGCCTTTCTCTCGCACGAAAACCAACACCCGGGTGGGATTGGGTGCGACTGGAAAATAGTAAAGCTTCATCGGGCGACCTCCGCATGCCGTTCTATCGCGGGAATATCAATATACTCGTCGATCACTTTGAACACTCTCAAGAGCATGCCTGCCATGC
>JAACFI010000122.1 GCA_009937575.1 Haliea sp. | reverse complement strand
TTATTCCTGCTCAATCATCTGAAATCTGGATATTCGGAAACTGCTTCACCACGCTGTCTCCCTGTGCGGCAAGTGCCGCCTCGACTTCCGCCGCCGCCCCCAGGTACAGGGCGGCCTCCTCCGACTCCGGCTCTGAGATCACCGTCGGCTTGCCGGCATCGGTCTGCTCGCGGATCGACAGGGCCAGGGGCAGGCTCGCCAGCAGAGGTACCCCATAGTCCCTGGAAATCCGCTGGCCGCCGTGTTCGCCGAATATATGCTCCCGGTGGCCGCATTCGCTGCAGATATGTACCGCCATGTTCTCGATCACGCCGAGAATGGGAACATTCACTTTGCGGAACATCTCGATACCCTTCTGTGCATCCTGCAGTGCGATATCCTGCGGCGTGGTCACGATCACAGCACCCGACACCTGTGCCTTCTGTGACAGGGTAAGCTGGATGTCACCCGTTCCCGGGGGCATATCGATAACCAGGTAATCGAGCTCGCCCCACAGGGTCTGTTCAAGCATCTGGGCAAGTGCACCACCAGCCATGGGGCCGCGCCATACCATCGGGGTGCGGTCATTGACCAGATAGCCCATGGACATGGTTTTCAGGCCGTGGGCCTCAATCGGCAGCAGGAATTCGCCCCCCTGTTGCTCGGGCCGCAGATCAATGGGAACGCCCAGCATCATCTGTTGGCTGGGACCGTACACGTCCGCATCGAGAAGACCCACCTTCCCACCCCGGGCCCTGAGTGCCAGCGCCAGGTTCACCGCAGTGGTAGATTTGCCCACACCGCCCTTGCCGGATGCAACGGCGATAATATGTTTTATGTCGTTCATGGCGCCCCGCCTGGTCAGTTGTCAGCCCGGAGAGGCCGCTCGCCGGGGTTGGCTAGTATAAGGACATGGAGGTGTTTCAACAATGCCGGACGGCGGGCGGGCGGATGAAAAGCGCCGGCAAAAGCGCTATAGTAGCGCCCCTTTTTTTCGAGCAGACCAATAATCATGGCCGCAACCTCCCCGCGTAAAATCCTGGTAACCAGTGCACTGCCCTATGCCAACGGACCGCTGCACCTGGGCCATATGCTGGAGCAGGTGCAGACCGACATCTGGGTGCGCTTCCAGGCCTCCCGCGGCCACGACTGCCTGTACGTCTGTGCCGACGATGCCCACGGCACTGCCATCATGCTGGCGGCTGAAAAACTCGGCATCAGCCCCGAGCAGCACATCGACAATATGCGCGAGGCCCATCAGCAGGACAGCGCGGGCTTTTTGATCGATTTCGCCAATTTCCACAGTACCCACTCGGACGAAAACCGGTACTGGAGTGAACGTATCTACCAGAGCCTCAAGGACAACGACCACATTGCCCGCCGCGAGATCGTCCAGGCTTTCGATCCTGAGAAGCAGTTGTTCCTGGCGGACCGATTCATCAAGGGCACCTGCCCCCGCTGCAAGACGGAGGACCAGTACGGCGACAACTGCGAGGCATGCGGGGCCACCTACAGCCCTGCCGAGTTGATCGACCCGGTCTCCGCAATTTCCGGCGCCACCCCTGTGGACCGGGAATCTACCCACTTCTTCTTCAAGTTGCCGGAATACGAGGCCATGCTGAAGGAGTGGCTGGACTCGGATACCCTGCAGCCCCAGGTAGCCAATAAACTGCGGGAGTGGACCGATGCGGGCCTGCAGGAATGGGATATCAGTCGCGACGCGCCCTACTTCGGCTTCGAAATCCCGGGGGAGCCGGGCAAGTTCTTTTATGTATGGCTGGACGCGCCCATCGGCTACATCGCCAGTTTCCAGAATTACTGCGAACGCACCGGGCACGAGTTCGACGCCTTCTGGCTACCCGGTGGCGATACCGAGCTTTACCACTTTATCGGCAAGGACATCATCAACTTTCACGGCCTTTTCTGGCCCGCCATGCTGCACTCGGCGGGGCTGCGCACCCCCACGGCCATTTTCGTCCACGGGTTCCTCACGGTTAACGGTACCAAGATGTCCAAGAGCCGGGGCACCTTCATCAACGCCGACACCTACCTGGAGCACCTGGACGCGGAGTACCTGCGCTACTATTTCGCCGCCAAGCTGGGTAATTCCGTGGACGATATAGACCTGAACCTGGAAGACTTCGTGCAGCGGGTAAACTCCGACGTGGTGGGCAAGATCGTCAATATCGCCTCCCGCTGCGCCGGATTCCTGCGCAAGAGTTTCGACAACCGGCTCACTGACAGCTGCACTGAGGCGGAGCTCGTCAACGACTTCATCGCTGCCGGCGATGGCATCGCCGAGCTTTACGAGGGTCGCGAATTCAACAAGGCGATCCGCGAAATCGTCGCCCTGGCGGACCGGGCAAACCAGTACATCGACGACAAAAAACCCTGGGTACTGGCCAAACAGGAGGGCGCCGAGTCGCAGGTACACGAGACCTGCAGCGTGGGCGTCAACCTGTTCCGCGTGTTGATGACCTACCTAAAACCGGTCCTTCCCGGGATGGCGGAGAAGGCAGAGGCCTTCCTCAACTGCTCCCTGGACTGGATCGACCTGGACGGCCCTCTGCTCGGCCACCAGTTGAACAAGTTCAAGCCGCTTCTCACCCGCATCGAGGCAAAACAGGTGGAGGCGATGGTGGAAGCCAGCAGGCAGCCCGATACACCCGTCCCCGCGGAGCATCCGCAGGTGCAGGACGAAGAGGACGACACTATCCAGTTCGACGATTTCGCCAAAGTCGACCTGCGCATTGCCGAAATCGTGGCGGCGGATCACGTGGAGGGCGCAGACAAACTGCTGCGCCTGACCCTGAGCCTGGGCGACCGGCAGAAACAGGTGTTCGCCGGCATCAAGTCCGCCTATCGCCCCGAGGACCTGGTGGGTAAACTCACGGTGATGGTCGCCAACCTCGCGCCACGCAAGATGCGCTTCGGGATCTCCGAGGGCATGGTACTGGCGGCGGGCCCCGGGGGAGAGGAACTGTACCTGTTGGAACCCCACCCGGGGGCCAAACCCGGCATGCAGGTCAAGTGAGGGCCATCCCGCGCTTCTCTTGTCGTCGATCAAGGATTCAGGGGCGACCCTGTGGCATCTTGTGTCCCCGGTAATTGGAAAACCGTCTAGACTAACGATCATTAGTCTGGGTATTCGAACTGTTTTCCTGAGGATTAAACGATAGAATAGCGGTTCTGGCTCACCGCTGGTCTCGAGCCGTTCCTGACGCGAGCCCCGATATGCTGGCAGACTACTCAATCCTGTTGATCAGCGCGATACTGGTCAACAACTTCGTACTGGTACAGTTCCTGGGACTGTGCCCGTTCATGGGTGTGTCCAACAAGCTGGAAACTGCCATGGGCATGTCCATGGCCACAACCTTTGTACTGACACTGGCGTCTGCCTGCAGCAACCTCACCTACCACCTGCTGCTCCAGCCCCTGGGCCTGGAGTACCTGAAGACCATCTCTTTCATCCTGGTCATTGCCGTGGTGGTACAGTTCACCGAGATGGTGGTGCGCAAATCCAGCCCCCTGCTGTACCAGGTACTGGGTGTCTACCTGCCCCTGATCACCACCAACTGCGCGGTACTGGGAGTTGCCCTGCTCAACATCAACAAGGACCACAACTTCCTGCAGTCCCTGTTCTACGGTTTCGGGGCCGCGGTGGGCTTTTCCCTGGTGCTGGTACTGTTCGCCGCCATGCGCGAACGGCTGGCGGTGGCGGATGTACCCACGCCCTTCAAGGGAGCCGCCATCGGCATGGTGACCGCCGGACTGATGTCACTGGCCTTCATGGGCTTCGCTGGCCTGGTGTGATCCCATGACCGACTTGTTTGCACAATATCCACTGCTGACGGCGCTGATCGCGCTGGTCACCCTGGGCGCGGTGTTCGGCGCAGTGCTCGGTTTCGCCGCTGAGCGTTTCAAGACCGAAGGCAACCCCATTGTCGACCAGATCAACGCGATCCTGCCCCAGACCCAGTGCGGCCAGTGCGGGCACCCGGGCTGCCGGCCCTACGCCGAGGCCATTGCCAACGGCGAGGCGATCAACAAGTGCCCTCCCGGCGGTGAGGCCGGTATCCAGGCCCTGGCGGACCTGCTGGACGTGGAGGCCATTCCCCTGGACGAGGAACACGGGGAGGAGAGCGTCAAGAAGGTGGCCTATATCCGTGAGCCGGAATGCATCGGCTGCACCAAGTGCCTGCAGGCTTGCCCGGTGGACGCCATTCTCGGTGCCGCCAAGCAGATGCACACGATCATCACCAGCGAGTGCACCGGCTGCGACCTCTGCGTGGAGCCCTGCCCGGTGGACTGCATCGACATGGTTCCCGCCGAGGAAGAGGGCCTGCAGAGCTGGCACTGGGAACTGCCCGACCCGGTGGCACGCAAGGTGGAAATCATCGCCACAGACGCCCCCAGGGATGAGGCCGCATGAGGAAGATCTACGGTTTCCACGGGGGCATCCACCCGCCGGAAAACAAGCACCAGTCCCTGCGCAGCCCGATCGCGGACGCCGGCATACCCCCGGAACTGGTGATCCCACTGTCACAGCATATCGGTGCCCCCTCCCGGGCGGTGGTCGCCGTCGGTGATAGGGTTCTCAAGGGCCAGATGATTGCCGAACCCAGCGGATTCGTCAGCGTCCCGGTGCATGCACCCACGTCCGGCACCATTGCCGCCGTCGAGGACCGGCAGATCGCACACCCCTCCGGACACGCCGCCCCCTGTATCGTGATCGCCAGCGACGGCCGCGACCAGTGGATAGAGCACGGCGGCAAGGCGGACTACACCTCCCTCGATAAAGCCGAGTTGCTGGAGCGCATCCGCAATGCGGGTATCGCCGGCATGGGCGGCGCAGGTTTCCCCGCGGCGGTGAAGCTATCGGTCAAGCCCGACATAAAGATAGAAACGCTGATCATCAACGGCACCGAGTGCGAACCCTATATCACCGCCGACGATGTGCTGATGCGGGAGCGGGCCGGGGAGATCATCGAGGGAACCAACATCCTGCGACACATCGTGCAACCGCACGAGACCCTGATCGGGATCGAGGACAACAAGCCCGAAGCTCTTGCGGCCATGCGCGCGGCAGCAGAGGGCAGCGATATCGACATCGTCGAGTTCCCCACCAAGTACCCTTCCGGGGGGGAGAAACAACTGATCGAGATCCTCACCGGCAAGCAGGTGCCCAGTGGCGGCCTGCCCGCTGATGTGGGGGTCATCTGCCAGAACGTGGGCAGCGCGGTGGCCATTCGGGATGCGGTGGTGGACGGCCGGCCACTGATTTCGCGCATAACCACTGTCACCGGCGAGGGCGTGGCCCAACCGCAGAACTTCGAGGTACTGCTGGGCACATCCATGCACTACCTGCTGGACAAGGCCGGATACAGTGCTGAAAAAAACCGGCGCCTGATCATGGGCGGGCCGATGATGGGCTTTACCGTTCCGTCTCCTGACGTTCCCATCGTCAAGACCACCAACTGTCTGCTGGCGCCCGCAGAGAGCGAACTGCCCACACCGCCCCCGGCCCAGGCCTGCATCCGCTGCGGCATGTGTGCCGAAGCCTGCCCGGTCACCCTGCTGCCACAACAGATGTTCTGGTTCGCCCAGGGCAAGGAATTCGAAAAACTGGAGCTGCACAACCTGTTCGACTGTATCGAATGCGGCGCCTGCTCCTGGGTCTGCCCCAGCAATATTCCCCTGGTGCAGTATTACCGGGCCTCCAAGGCAGAAATCCTGCAATTGCGCCGGGACACGGAGAAATCCGAGCACTCGCGTATTCGCTTCGAGGCCCGACAGGAGCGCCTGGCCAAAGAAGAAGCGGAGAAAGAGGCGAAACGCGCCGCCCGTAAAAAGGCCGCGGAGGAGCGCGCACAGCAGGCTGCCACGGCGGGGGGAGACGAAGACCCCATCCAGGCCGCCATCGAGCGCGCCAAGGCGAAAAAAGCTGCCCAGCAGGCAGGTGGCGGCGAGGTCAGCGAGCTGGAGAAACTGGAAAAAGCCGTGGCGACCACCCGCAAACGGCTGGAGACTGCGACCGGTAAGCTCGAGACTGCGAAGGCCGAGGGCAGTGACCTGGTCGAGGCCCTGCAGACCGGGGTGGACAAGACCAAAGCCAAACTGGAGGCTGCGGAGAAGGCGCTGCACGACTACCAGCAGGCCAACAGTGGCGAGCAGGCGAAACCCGCCGCCCCCACCGACGCCGCCCAGGCCGCAATCGAGAAAGCCATGGCCGCGCGTGCTGCAGACGCCTCCCTCAGCCCGGAGGACAAGGCCCGGGGTCAGTTGGAGAAACTCAGGCAGCGCCTGGAAAAGTCCCGCACCAAACTCGCCGAGAGCCGTGAGAACGGCGATGAGGAAAAGATCATCGAGGCCCTGGAAGCTACCGTAGAGCGACTGTCACAGAAAGTCGCCGAGGCGGAAAAACAACTGCAAGAAACGGAAGGTGCCTGACGTGGCCCTGATGCGCATCACCTCGCCCCACGCCCACGGCCCCATGAGCACACCCCGGGTCATGCTCAACGTACTGCTGGCCACGGTGCCGGGCATCGTGGTGATGACACACTTTTTCGGTTTCGGCACCCTGGTCAATATCCTGTGGGGCGGCCTGGTGGCGGTGGCCTGCGAAGCCCTGGCCCTGAAGCTGCGTGGACGTCCCCTGGGTTTCTACCTCAAGGATTACAGCGCCCTGGTGACCGCCACCCTGCTGTGTATCGCCCTGCCGCCCTACTCGCCCTGGTGGCTGATCGCGGTGGGCATCGCCAGCGCCATTCTGCTGGCCAAGCACCTCTACGGCGGCCTGGGCTACAACCCTTTCAACCCGGCCATGGCCGGTTACGTGATCCTGCTGATCTCCTTCCCGGTCCAGATGACCGCCTGGGCTCCGCCCCGGGGAGTAGGGGAATTGCCAGGCCTGCTGGAAGCCCTGCAAGCCTGCTTTACACCCGCGGCCTTCGACGGCGTCACCATGGCCACGCCGCTGGATGTGATGAAACAGAACAACAGCCTGCTGGTTAAGGACCTTTGGCAGCAGAACCCCCAGTTCGGGCGCTGGGCAGGTGTCGGCTGGGAGTGGGCCAACCTGGCTTTCCTGGCAGGGGGTGCCTGGCTTTTGTACAAGCGTATTTTCACCTGGCACGCCCCGGTGGCCATGCTGGCAGCCCTCACCTTGATGGCGGCCCTGTTTAACGATGGCGGCAGCTCCGCCAGCGGCGGCTCTCCCCTGTTCCACCTGCTCAGTGGCGCCACCATGTTCGGGGCCTTTTTTATCGTCACCGATCCGGTCACCTCGGCGGTGTCAGTTCGCGGCCGGCTGGTCTACGGCGCGATGATAGGGGCCCTGGTCTATATCATCCGGGTGCGCGGCAACTACCCGGACGCAGTGGCTTTCGCGGTATTGATTATGAATTTCGCTGCCCCGTTCATCGACTACTACACCCAGCCCCGCACCTACGGGCACCAACGCAGCGGCGGGGGGGAATAGCATGCTGGGGCAGTCAATCACCCGCAACAGCGTGCTGCTGGCGATTTTTGCGGTGTGTACTACCCTGCTGATCGCGGGTACCTTCCTCTCAACCCGAGACAAGATCGCCCTGGAAAAGCGGCGGGCGGAAGAAAAGGCCCTGCTGGAAGTGGTGCCGCGGGAGCGCCACGATAACTCCATGCTGGATGAAACCATCCCGGTGGGGCCGGAGGCCGCGGGACTGGGCCTTAAGGAGCAGAAACGCATTTACGTTGCTCGAAAGCGTGGCGAGATCGTGGCAGTGGTGATCCCCGCTACTGCCCCCGACGGTTACACTGGCGCTATCGACCTGATCGTCGGTGTCAATACCGACGGCAGCATCGCCGGGGTTCGCGCCCTGGCCCACAGGGAAACCCCGGGGCTCGGTGACAAGGTGGATATCAAGAAATCCGACTGGGTACTGGGCTTCGACGGGCGCTCGCTGGATAATCCCGATGTCAGTGGCTGGGCAGTAAAAAAGGACCGCGGCGTTTTCGACCAGTTCACCGGCGCCACCATCACCCCCAGGGCAGTGGTTGCCGCCACCCTGCGGACCCTGCAGTTCGCCGAGGCCAACCGTGAAAGCCTGTTCGGGGAACGCGGTCAAATCACGGCGGGAGGAAAGTAATCATGGCAGACGTCAGCTACAGGGAACTGTCCTTCAACGGCCTGTGGAAAAACAACCCGGCCATCGTCCAGTTGTTGGGCCTGTGTCCGCTACTGGCGGTGACAGGCAGCGTGGTCAATGCCATCGGCCTGGGCGTTGCCACCATCATGGTGCTGGTGTGCTCCAACACGTCCGTATCGCTGATCCGCAATATCGTGTCCGACGCCGTGCGCCTGCCCGCTTTCGTCATGATCATCGCCGCCGCGGTGACCTGCATCGAACTGCTGATGCAGGCCTTCGCCTACGAGATGTACCAGATTCTAGGCATCTTCCTGCCGCTGATCACCACCAACTGCGTGATCCTGGGTCGCGCCGATGGTTTCGCCGCCAAACACGGCCTGGGGCCATCCATCTACGATGGCTTCATCATGGGGGTCGGGTTCACCGCCATATTGGTACTGCTGGGCGGACTGCGGGAACTTAGTGGAACCGGCGCCCTGTTCGCCAACATGGACCTGCTGTTCGGTCCCGGTGCGGCAAACTGGGAAATGGTGGTGATCGCCGATTACCAGCCGTTCCTGCTGGCGATCCTGCCACCGGGGGCGTTTATCTTTACCGGGCTTATCATTGCGGTTAAGAACCTGATAGACGACCGGATCAAGAAGCGCCAGGACGCCCTGAAAGAAAAGCCGGTCAAGGGTTCCAAGCGGGTACGGGTGACCGGCACTATTTCCTAGGCTGTACCACCAGCAAAGTATCCAGGATTTCGTCCACCGCAGCGTCATCCATGCCGCGGTTTTCCTCGTCACAGCTGTAGGTAATGAACAGCAGCATTCCGCCACTGCTCACATACCATTCGCGTATCGCCGCGCCATCCTCCACGAAATGGCCACCGATACCGCTGAAATCACCGAGTGCAACGGACCGCCAGTCCGCCACCTGGCCGGCTTCCGATTCGGCCATCTCCCGTACTTCGCCCCTGTCGAACTCGCCCTGGTCCTTGTGAAGGGTGCTGATCTCGATACAGCCCACCTCGTCGCGATCGCCCACCAGGATACTGTCATCCTCGGTATCCGCCCACCACTCCGGCGGCAACGCCAGGGTCCACCACTCAGTTTCCAGCACGTTCATTACCACTTCCTCACAATTGCAGCGACATCAACAGCGCGTCTTCCCGCCCGTTCTCCGCAGGATAATAATTCCTGCGCTCACCATCCAGTTTGAAGCCACTCCCCCTATACAGGGCAACACCACCGCGATTGGATGAACGCACCTCGAGCAGGCAACGGGACGCCCCCCGGTCCCGCATATGCTGCAGCGCTGCCTGCAACAGGCATCTTCCCAGGCCCATCCCCTGGTATTGGGGGTGTACTGCGACATCGTGTACCGTCGCCTCATCCAGTACCAGGGAGTAGGCGAGGTAACCGCAAACCTGATCATCTGTCAGCACCACCAGCAATTGCGGCTCCGGTCCCTCGACGCCGCGACAGGCGGCGGCAAAGTATGCCTCACGTTCCCCGCGGCCATAGGCCAGGGCATCTATGCGGGTCACGTGCTGCACATCCGGCGGACGGGCCTGCCTGACCACGTGTATTGCCTCTGGGGTCATTTCAATCCCTTCGCAGGATCGACTTGAGTTCGGTCCAAACCGGCCTTTTGAGTGAGGGATCGTCCAGCATAGCCACAGTACTATAGGACAGCGCGACCCGTGGGCAGGCCAGTTCCGCCACCTGCACCCGCCTTGCGCTCGCTGGCCCCAACAACACCAGGCCAAGGCGTTGTTGCTCGATCTTGCGTCCCAGGAAACTCGCCAGGGCCGCACGGGCCGCAGCCTCCCCCAGGTCCAGTTGCTGGTTGTTGTGCATTGGCCAGTCGAATTGCGCAATGTCGGGCCGGGATGTTACGTCCTCCTGCCCGGAAGGTTGGCCGCCATCGGCCTGCTGCAGCGCATTGGCCATCGATTGCACTAACTGCACCTGCTCCCGGGCCAGGGGTATGCCCTGCAGTTCCTCCACCCACAACCATCCACCGGCGACAATGGTGGCGAGACTGAATCGGGGTGGCGAATCACTGGAAGCCGCGGGGGTCGTCAGCCGCGGCGTGGGCGACTCGCGCCGGGGCTGCTCAACCGGTATCCGTTCGATGGTCGGCGCTCCGCCAGTTCGGGTGGCAGCGGACCTCTGGTGCTCCCCGGTGCCTGGCTCAGGCGATGCCGGCGTGTCGGGCACCACCGCCAGGCGTTGGGTCGTCCGCGCACCGGGTAGCTGAAAACGGGAGATATAACTGTCGATGCCCATGGCATCCAGGTAGACCAGGCGGCTCAATTCATTCACGACGGGCGCCTGCAAAATGCTGTGTTCATAAGGCGAGTCTATCAGGTTTCCACGGTCGCCTATATCCAGCGCCAACCGTGCTGGTTGAAAAACGTGACGCCGGAGCGCAGAAAATACTTAACGTGCTGAATTCCCTTGCTCGCCGCATAGCCGCCGTGGTGCACAATGCGCATGGCGGGGTTGAATATCAGCCGCCCCTGACCGCCCAGCCGCAGCGACAGGTCGAAATCTTCAAAGTAGAGGAAATAACGATCGTTGAAACCACCCGCGGCGCGCAGAGCCCCTGTGCGGACCAACATGAAGCAACCGCTGGCGAGCAGAATCTCCGCCTCGCGATCGCCGCTGCAGACGTCGCGCATCGCATAGCGCTCCAGCCGGCGGTGGAATATCCGACGCACAAAGTGCGGCGCAAAGGCCCGCAAGATCAATACGAATACCGAGGGATACCGCTTGCAAAGGAATTCCTGTCGCCCGTCATCGCCCGTAACACGGGGGCTTACCAGCGCAATTCCACGGTCTTCCTCGAGTGTCGACAAGCCCACACGCAATGCATCTTCCGATAATTCCACGTCCGGGTTAAGAACGAGATGGTACTCGCTGTCCAACCTTGGGATGACGCTGTTATGCCCCGCGCCAAAGCCCCGATTTCCCGGTTGCGCCACGTAATTCATTTGGAAAAAACCATTTGCCGGCCAGCGAGATACAAAAGCCCTGGCCCCCTCCCGGCGCTCTCGCTCGGTGGAATTGTCGACAATATACACGGCCACTCTATCGACACGACACGCAGGCCCGGCGATCTCCGCCGCACGTTGCAGACTCTGCAGGTTGCGGCGCAGGAGATCCAGGGGACTGTTGTACAAGACGATCGAAACGGACAGTTGCATCGCGGAAGTGGGGTGTCGCTCCAAAGAGCGCATAGTATCAGCTGGCCGGGTGGCAGCAAGGCAAGATGTGCACTATTGCAGCATATCTATTCACAACGGGCCCGGGCCATGATATAACTATTTGGAATGTGATTTAAGTTTTGTATTATGCCGTATCGGGGAGGACGGGCATAGTTTGTGCAAAAAATCACAAACTACGCCTATCACCATGTAATTTAAAGACTTTTTGACTTGCGATGAGATAAGCTGTAAAAAGTAGATAATTGAAGGGTTGACACTCTGGGCAAACGCCGCAGAATCAAGGGACGCAGTATCTAGATATAAGACTCGCTGAATAGCGGGCAACAGGGGACAACAGGGGACAACAATGATCACTCGGTTCACGACTTTATCCAGCCGTCTGGCTGCTATGCTTGCATTTCTGTTTACCCTGGCTGCCTGCGGTGGTGG
>JAACFI010000487.1 GCA_009937575.1 Haliea sp. | reverse complement strand
TCACTCCCTATACCCTTCAACCGGGCTGCTGGCGGGATTTCCTGCGGAGGCCGCCATGTTCGCGGCGGTGCTCATGTTCGGCCAGTACGCCGTTGGGTTGTACGCACCCCGCATGCGTGAGGACGTAAAGGGCGTTCTCTTGCGTGCGATTAGCAGTTTCGTCATCGCGTTTCTGGTGCTGGCGATCATCTTCGTTGCGCTGCTGGAGAGCGACCTTAACCGGACGACTTACGCCCTCGCCGCCGCCTTTGCATTTGGCGCCACGCTGATCAATCGTATCGTTTTCAACCGGATCCTGAACAGGGACCGTTTCAAGAGGCGGGTACTGGTGTACGGGGTCGGCGAGGCGGCCAGCGCGATCTCAGACACCATGCGCCGCCGTTCAGACCGACGCAACTTCACCATCGTGGGCTTCGTGGGCGCGGGAGACGAACCCACAAGGCCCCAGAGCGAGAGGATCACCAACCCGCAACAGCCCCTGGCGGAGTATGTCCGCCAGGCCGAGATCGACCAGATCGTGGTCGCGCTGGACGCTGCCATGTCGGACGCGTCAGCGCAGGCGCTCTGTCAATGCCGGGATAACGGCATCGAGGTGGTGGAACTGGTCGACTTCTTCGAGCGAGAGGCTGGAAAAATACTGGTGGACTTCGTCTCCCCCGCTCGAATGGCCTTTATCCACAGCCTCCCACGGCGGGGTATCTCCCGCCTGCTGAAGCGCGGTTTCGACATCGCCGCCGGACTGCTGCTGTTTGCCGTCACCTGGCCGGTGATGCTCGTCACGGCAGTGGCGATCTGGCTGGAGGACGGTATTGGAGCCCAGATACTATTCAGCCAGGAAAGGGTTGGACTGGACGGGAAGACGTTCCGACTGCTGAAATTCCGCAGCATGCGCGAGGACGCCGAGGCAGACGGCATATCCCGCTGGGCGAGCAGGAACGACAGTCGCGTCACGCGGGTGGGCGCTGTCATTCGCAGGCTGCGGATAGATGAACTGCCGCAAATTATCAACGTGCTGGCCGGGCAGATGGCATTTATCGGGCCACGTCCGGAGAGACCGGAGTTCGTGGCCGACCTGTCGGCGAAGATCCCCTACTACGCGGCCAGGCACTGCGTGAAACCAGGGATCACCGGCTGGGCGCAGCTCAACTACCCCTACGGCGCATCGGTGGAGGATTCACGCCAGAAACTGCAATTCGATCTCTACTACTTCAAGAACCACAGCCTTGTTCTCGACCTGATGATCTGCATCGCGACCGTGGAGGTCATCCTGTTCGGCAAAGGTGCGAGATGAGCCGGACGCCTATTGTACGGAAGGTTTACTAATGATAAATGGCTGGCTTGTTTGCCCGATACCGAAACCCTTGAGGAGACAAGGTTATCGCCGACAGACACCGTAGTGAACTCGCCCGCGCAGGTTACCGGCTGAGCAAGCGGCCCGAGCATGAAACGATCAGTGTCCTGGATGCCTTCGGCGATAACTATAAGCTCTCTATGCCGATACTGAAAAACGAAGAGACCGGGCGCTAGTTCGCCCTCTTGATTCTGCAATGATTGGCAAGCCGAAACGTTGTTGGTTGAATAAATCTCGAGCCGGCTCCGACGCAATTGCAGACTGAGGTTTGCGGCACGCAGCTAGTTTGGCGGCCGCGCATGCTGGCTGACGCGAGAGAAAACCTCGCGACTCAAAGTGATGGAAAGATTTACACGTAAAACTGATTATGCGGCGCCAGCGCACAGTGCCCTGCACTGCGCATAATCCCGTTTTATGTTCAATCTTCGACATCCTCATTGGCTCTGGCTTCGAAAAAAGAAAGGGGCACTGGAGTCCAGTGCCGCTCAGTTAGAGCAAACCAGCTTCAGCCATGGAACTGGTGCCTTCCGTCCCCACAATCACATGATCCAACACGCGGACATCCACCAAGGCCAAGGCTTCTTTGAGCCTCTGGGTGATCTTCGTGTCTGCCGTGCTGGGTTCCGGCAAGCCCGAGGGATGGTTGTGAGTGAGTATCAGGGCTGCCGCATTGAGAGCAAGGGCTCGCCTGACAACCACCCTGGGGTAGACGCTGGCACCGTCCACAGTGCCCCTGAATAGTCTCTCAAAGGCGATCAGGCGATGCTGGCTATCCAGGAACAAGCAACAGAAGTGCTCGTCCTTCTCCGCGGCGATGTGGAGTTGGCAGAACGCCTTGACGTCCGAGGGACAGGAGAAGGTTTGGTTGTCGCGCAGCCTGGATTCCAGTATACCGATAGCCTACCTGATGGTCGCCTGCTGTGATTCGCCTAAACCAGAGGTGAACGGCTCGGCCTCGGATGAAACCAGTTCGTAGTGAATACTCATGGTCAACACTCCTGCTTCTTATTGTTGTAAGGTCGCTGGATTGCGATTTTGCTAATGGATGCCTGATTCCCACCGACCTCGATCTCTTGGTCAGTCGAACTCGCTGGTTTCCAGGCAGGTTCGGAACGCACCTCATACCCCTTATCCTCGAAGTATTCGGTCATAGACCGAACCTCGACTTCCTCCACCACGTCGATGGAAATCAGCTGGCCTTGCAAGTAGACCTGAATGTTCCACAGGGGCATCACAGGCGCCCTCCCTGCTGCTGTGCAGCCAGTTCCCAGGCACCCACCTCTCGGTCGAAGTCGCGGCAGGCTGTTCGGAGGTCGCGCAGTAATCGGTCATCCAAGCCACGGCGCGGCTTTTCATGACGACGTTCTAGGCGATTCGCCCCAGGCAGGCGAGCCAGGAAAACCAAACCGAAGGTTGTAGGTAGCGCGCAGGCGAGGGTTACGAACAGGCTCTGCGCGTAGGGTTGCTCGAGGGCAAGCATCAAGAAATCGAATAATTGCATGTTTAACTCCAAGGTAGCGGCGACGTGCCACGACACACGCGGAGCGAGGGCATTGGGGTCGAGATAGACATCGGCTGGCAGGAACACCAGGCCGAGAAGCTAGTGACTA
>JAACFI010000486.1 GCA_009937575.1 Haliea sp. | reverse complement strand
CGCCAGAGCCGAAACTGATGACCGGGCCGAACACCGGGTCCCGCGAGATTCCCACCATGACTTCCCGGGATATCGCCCACTGAGGGGTAGCACTCAAGTCCCTGGAGACTCTCGTAGTTGCGATTTACCGGGTAGATTTCGCCCTGGAAATCCGCGGACAGCAGATTCTGAAGGACCTGCAGGCCCACCGAGCCCTGCTTCTCCGACGCCCCCACCAGGGCAACCGATTCAGGCTCGAACAGCCGGTGGAGAATATGTTTTCTCATGCGCGCTGAATTCCAGGGTACCGGAGCGGTATGTACTACACTAGATGGCAGTATAGACAGGGATTTACGGGCAATCACATGCCCCGCATTTTGATGGCCATCTTTTGCCCCCATCAAGGATTTCCATGGCAATAGCCTACATCACTCATTCCGACTGCCTGCGCCACGACATGGGCCATCATCCGGAGCGCCCGGAGCGGCTCAGCGCGATCAACGACCGGCTGATAGCCAGTGGCCTGGATATGGTGCTGCGGCAGTACGACGCACCGGAAGTTGACCGGGGACTGCTCAATATCACCCACAACCCCCTGTTTGTGGACCAGGTACACGATTTTGCGCCCCGGGACGGCCTGGTATGGATCGACGGTGACACCGCCATGAACCCCCACTCCCTGCAGGCCGCGTTGCGTGCCGCCGGTGCGGTACAGCTGGGCGTCGACCTGGTGATGAAGGGCGAGGCGACCCAGGTATTCTGTGGTGTCAGACCCCCCGGGCACCACGCAGAGCAGGGCAAGGCCATGGGCTTTTGCTTTTTCAACAACATTGCGGTTGGTGCCCATCATGCCCTGCAAAATCATGGTCTGGAGCGGGTTGCGATAGTCGATTTTGACGTGCACCACGGTAACGGTACCGAAGACATTGTCAGTGGCGACGAACGCATCCTGTTCTGTTCCACCTTCCAGCACCCCTTTTACCCCCACTCGGGCTACGACTGTATCGCGCCCAACGTGGTTAACGTGCCTCTGCCGGCCGGCTCCGGCAGTGCGGCTTTCCGCGAGGCAGTAGACCTTTACTGGCTGCCCAGGTTGAAGGCCTTTGAGCCACAGCTGATCCTGGTATCCGCCGGTTTCGACGCCCACCAGGCGGATGATATGGCCGGGCTCAACCTGGTCGACACGGATTACGCCTGGGTGACCAGGCGCCTTTGCGAACAGGCGGAGAGCAGCGCAGATGGTCGCATCGTATCCTCACTGGAGGGGGGCTACGAATTGCATTCTTTGGCGCGCAGCGTGGAAGCGCATCTCAAGGCATTCCTGGGAGAGGTAGCATGAGTCGTATCAGCAAAATTCCGGTAGAACAGTGGGACCCGGAACTGGTCGCCATGACACAGGGCGACACCGCCAGCGTGATAGAGCAGGGTATTACCCGCATGCTCGCCCACTGCCCCGAGATGGCCAAAGGAGCGATCGGCTTCGGAGCCGCCATCGCCATGAACAGAACCCTGCCCGAGCGGCTGGTTGAACTGGTCAGGCTGCGGGTCGCCTTTCACAACCAGTGCCGCAGCTGCATGGCGATCCGCTATTCCAGCGCCGCGGCAGAATTCGACGAGAACTTGGTCTGTTCACTGGAAAAACCCCAGGAAGCGAACGACCTGACCGAGGCCGAAAGGGCCGCGCTGGAGTTTGCCGACCTGTTTGCTACCGACCACCTGGCGATCACCGACCAGCGCTTTGCCACGCTGCGCGAGCACTTCAACGAGGCACAGACCATGGAGTTGCTGCTTCACCTGGCGCTCTACGTGGGCATGGGGCGGCTGGCCGCCACCCTGGACATGACCGAGGAATTGCCGGCCAGTTTCCAGGCGGCCTTTGGAGAACAGGTAACGCCCTGGGGTGGCGAGCCGTTGGCGGTGCGTTAGTTCCTGCTCGACCGCCCCGGCGATCGCTATACCGAAATACAGATCTTGCCGAAGTGCTGCTGGGATTCCTGGTGGCGAAAGGCGTCCGCCAGGGCCTCCAGCGGGTAACTGCTGTCAATCACCGGCATCAGGCCATTGGCCTCTACCGCGGCGATCATGTCTCGCTGGTGCGCCTGGCTGCCCACGGTGATACCGCTGATACGGGCATTCTTCTGGAACAGCTCCGCCGTGGGCACCTCGCCGGTAAAGCCTGTCAGGACGCCGATCATGCTGATACAGCCGCTGAAGGCGACCGCCCTGACCGATTGGCCCACGGTGCCGGAACCACCCACTTCCACTACCAGGTCGGCGCCGTGGCCGCCGGTGAGCGCCAGTACCTGGTCTCCCCAGTCGGGCGTGGATTTATAGTTGATCAGGTGATCTGCCCCCAGCGATTCCAGGCGCTGCAGCTTGTCGTCGGAGGAGGAGGTGGCGATAACGCGACAGCCCATCATCCGGGCAAACTGCAGGGCGAAGATCGAGACACCACCGCTGCCCTGCACCAGCACCCAATCTCCGGGACGCAGATGGGTCTCCACCATCAGGGCGCGCCAGGCGGTCAATCCCGCGCAGGTCAGCGTCGCCGCCTGCTCGAAGTCCAGGTTTGAGGGCATGTGGCTGAACGCAGCGGCGGGCATGGTGACGCTCCGGGAGGCGAAGCCGTCCACATTGTCCCCAGGTATGCCCTGGATCTTTTGAAGAGTGGCAGGACCATCCTGCCACTGTGGGAAAAAGTGGCTCAGGACCCTGTCGCCCTCCTTGAAGCCGTCCACGCCTTCACCCACAGCAGTCACGATACCCGCGCCATCAGACATGGGAATGCGGCCATCCTCTACGGGTAACAGGCCGGTCACCACCACGTAGTCGTGGAAGTTGAGGGAGCTGGCCTTGACCTCAACCTGGATTTCACCGGGGCCGGGTGGCCTGGCCTCGATATCAGTGAGCCCCAGCTTGTCCAGTCCTCCCGGAGCGGTCAGTTTCATTGCCTGCATTGTTGTAGTCCCCTCTATTGCCGGGCGCG
>JAACFI010000008.1 GCA_009937575.1 Haliea sp. | reverse complement strand
ATAGGATCATCCATCAGGTCCTGGTAACGGGAATCGGCGATATTCGCCGCCGGCACGACGCCCTGCTCCCGTTGCTCGATCACATGCTCCAGCCTGTTGGCCGTCGCCTCGCCCATGATGATGTTCTCGAACATCTCCGCATTGAAAGCCTGGTCACTGCGCATGTAATACAGCGTCCCCATCAGGCTGGTGGTGGAGGCCATGCACTTTATGGGATCGCGATGGGTCTGCACGATACGCGCGTCCGGGTAGACCTGTAACAGGGTATCCAGGTGCACCTGGTGCTCCGGCGCCTTCAGCAACCAGCGCTTGCGCGGGTTCTTCCACTGCAGGATCTTCAGGATGGTCCGGTGATACTCGTACACCGGCAGGAAATCCGCCTGGGCACACCAGGCGCTGTAACTCGGGGTCTGGTGCAGTGACGCGTTGTGGTCACTGATAAAGGTGGCCGCAATCAGCAGGCCGCACTCCGCGGGAATGTCGCCACGCATTTCGTGCATGCTGTTGAATTCCGGCGCCACCCGCCCCCACTGGGTAAACAGTCTGTCCGCCACCTGGATACGGGGGTCGCTGTGGTAGCTGGCGGTCTCCGGCGGCGGGCAGGGCTGCAGCGCTTCCCACATCAGGGGCACACCCACGTCCGGATCCTGGGCCAGGAGTTCGAACAGGATCGAGGTACCGGACCGGGGCAGGCCGACGATAAACATCGGCGCGACGATCTCCTCTTCGAGGATCTCAGGGTGGCGCTTCAGCGTATCAGTCACCCGCAGTCGGGTGCTGAGCCAGAGAATAATATCGTTGCGGGCCATCAGCCGTCCCATCAGGGTCAGCTGCGCCTCCTCTTCCAGCGCTTTCACCAGCACGGCGAAGGGCTCCCGCCAACCGTCGTCGCCGAAGTCGTCAAGGCCTGTGGTACGACATACCTGGGACAGCAGAGACGCCTCATCCAGTGGCACGACGGCGGGCAGATTGAGATAGCTGCCCTCCCGGTTCATGGTGCTGAGCCACTCGGGATGGGGCGGCGGCTCCCACAGCGGTTGGTCGGTCTCACTCATGGGTTGCCCTCCTCAAGGCTGGTACGGGAGTGTAGTGGCGCGCAAGTTGGTATAACAGGTGATCGATTTCTCCCAGCAGGAACTGGCGGGTGTACAGTGAGTGATTATGCAGGGCGGCGACGCTGAGTCCGGAGATCATGTTCACCAGCCGGCGCGCCAGGTCCCGGGGCTCGTCCTGGCTATCGATATCCCCTTCCCGCATAGCCGCAGCGATATCCGTCTCGAAATGCTCGATCGAGCGCCGGAAACGAACTTCCTGGCGTTCGCGCAGGTCCTCCTGGATCGCGGCCATGCTCCAGAACACCAGTCGCACTTTCCACTCGTCGCGAACGATTTTATTCAGCGGCAAAGTCGCCTCGATCCGCCGCCTCAGTGCCCGCAGGCCAATCAGTCCAGCGGTCGCTTTCCCCACCCGCTGCTCGTAACACTTGTTGGCCCAGTCCAGGGCACCGCTGATCAGCTCGTCCTTGCCATCGAAGTAGTGCTCCACGACGCCTTTGGAGTAGTTGCTCGCCTCGGCGATTTCGCGGATGGTGGCCGCCTCCAGGCCACCCCCGGCGATCAGCTTCGCGGCCACCTCACTGATCTCCCAGCGCCGGGCCTGGTGATTGACGATCTTGGGCATCGTCAGTAACCGAAGCGCCTGATGACGCCAAGGCGTCGGGCCACCAGTTGCGCTTTGCGCTCGCGCGCGCCTATGGTTTTCACGTCTTGCGGCAGGTGCGCAGCCAGGTCCTCGCGCTTCATCTGTTCGCAGTGGGGTGTCGGGTAGGACCCGGCGCCTATCCAGCGCACCGTGATATAACCCTGCTCGTGCCCGGAGGGATCCAGCCAGTTGGGCAGCCCGGGATCCTCATGGGCCACCACCAGCAGCAGTTCGCCATTGTTCTCCAACACCGCGTGATGGCAGTTGGTACTACACAGCCGATAGCGATAGTCCATGGTCTCCCACCAGTAATTTCCGAACTCCACCGCCCAGTAGTCCGCCACCGGTGGCGTCACCCGCACTACCAGTACCTCATCCTCGGGCACCTGCCAGTAGCAGATCAGGGGTTCGCCGCCAGGCGTGGCATCGATGGCATTGTCGTCAAGCTGGCGGTAGGACAGGAAGCGGTTGGGCTGGACTTTCCACTTGTCCAGCATATCGGCCCAGTAGAAAGTCGACTCACGGACCCAACGGGCGGCGCCCTCCAGGCCCTGCCGGACCTGTGCAGGTGTCAGCCGGGGATCATGCTTCGCGCCGTCGAGGCAATCGATCCGAGCCTCCATCGGCTCCTCATTCTCCCAGTCCGCGAAGAACTGTCGGAAGGTCACCCGCCAGGCGCCCGGGGTGGTCCTGATCCAGTTGCCGGCATGTTCGCTGGGACTGAGGATAATCTCGAAGCTGCCGTCATCCTCCACCTGTATGTCACTGTCGATCAGGTTGCCGACCACCGCGCCGCCCCAGGGTGTGGCGCCATCCTCCAGCACGGTGACCGCAAAATAGCGGGCAGTGCCTCGCCGGCCGGAGATACGATAGGTATTCTCACCGTTGATCGGTGCCCCCACGTAGAGAGCATCCGTATTGTCCCCGCCCTGTTTTCTCACGGGATCGAAATAGTGCAACAGCTCCGGGTGCTGTGGGTCAGTGTTCTCGAGGTGGAATTGCAACGCCAGTGAGATATTGCGCGCCAACAGGCGGAATCCCTTCGCCCGATCTATATCCGCCGAAGGAGTCGTATCCCGAAACACCAGCTCGCCGGCTTGCTTCAGTTGATCGCAGAAGTTGCTCCAGCCGTCCAGCAGGTCGGCATCGTTGGGGTTATCACCGAACATGGCTTCCTTCACTTTCAATCATTTATATCAGACACTTTTATTATGACAACTGTCCTATATAAATCAAGAAACGTCCGGTTTCAATGGTTGAACCAATTTTCATTTGACATATGCAGTCTTGCTACATAATATTATGTATCATCACTGCACAAATTACGGGAGCACACCATGGGCGACCGCCTGAGTCGGGCATTCCCGGCCAGTCCGCTCGGAAATTCCCGCCGACGCAAGGCCCAGGCTCCCGAACTCATCCAGGAAGAGTCCGGCATCCACGTGGCCATATCGGGGAATCTAGACAGCGCCGCCAGACACTGCGCCGAAGTCATGCGCTCCCAGTACAAGCGCTGGCTGCAAAGGGATCGCCAGGCAGCCTGGGGCCAGTATAAGCGCCACTACTTCACCGTTGCCGTCGGCGGCGGCAATACCATCAAGAGCGTCTACCGCGCCTGGCTCACAGATCACCACAGCGACATTGACTGGATTCGCCACACTCGATTCTTTCTTCTGGAGGAATCTTCCGGTGAACCGGGCTGGGAGAGCGCGGAAAACTCCCTGGTCGTAAACTTTATCGCCCCCCTGGCCGGCGTGCTGATCCGTCAAAAGGGTAAGAACGTTGTGGCGCGCGCATTGAGCCTGGCACTATCCGCTTCCCTGGACGATATCATCGAAGAAATGATTGCCAGGATGGTACACCCGTTGAATCTGGCGGGAGTGAAACAGGCGCTGGATCGCCACCAGCATGCCCGCGCACTGCAGCTGGCCCGCGCGGAAAGCAAACGCTATCAACAGGACATTCAAGCGAGGCTCGGAGGCTCCATGTCTTTCCACCTGGTGGTCAGCGGGATCGGCAAGGACGGCACCCTGGGCGCATTTACACCCTACACGCCCGAGCTGACGGCAAGGCCGTCCGGCGTGGCCGTGCTGCGTCAGGAATCCGGTGCAATCCGCGTGGCGCTCAATCGGGGTGTGCTGACGAATGCCGAACGCGTTTCACTGATTGTGTCCGGCAGTCTGAAACTGAAGGCGCTGGGCCGGTTTGAAATGGAAGAATCGGCTGACTTTGAGCAGACCGTCATGGAGACTCCTCTGCGTATGCTGCGGGAGACGCCGGAGATTGCCGAGAAGGTGTACATCTTTGCGGACGAGCAATCCCTGCACTTCGACGAAACGGTATTCGAATACAGAGAGAAGGGCGAGACCATACGTAACAAGGCCGAGACCCGGGCGGGAGATGAATTGAATGGCGTTCACGCCCTGTTGATGCACGGGTTCATGGGCCTGTTCAGCTTCACCAACCTGCTGATCCGCCTGCCCAGTTCCTGGACGGTTTCGGCCATGCATCGCGGCGGTCATGCCAAGAACCTGGAGAGTGACGAGATATTTCCCCACTACGCCCGTGCGCTGCGCAAAGCCATTCTGAAGAACTGGCGCCAGGGCCGACCCACACCGGTAACCAGCCATTCCATCGGCGGCGTAATCTCCGATCATCTGCTGCTGTCCCTGCTGGATGACTATGATGCCCCCATACGTACCTATGAGGATCTCACCCCACAAAACAGGCAACTCGTTGACGCACTGAGAGCCAGCGGCATGATCAATCTCGCCACCTGGGCACCCTCCGATGGACTGAATACGGGCGAAAACGTCAGAGCTGTCATCTCGCATTACCGCCACAACACCCCCCTGGACTTTTCCGGGTTCCCACGCGTCTATCAAAAGGAAACGGACAATACATTGCGTGTGGTCGATGACATTGACCTGGAGCATGGTGCACGCAGCATGACCGGGCTGGACCGTTTCCTCACACGTTGGTTTGCACGCCCTTTAATTGGTGGGCTTAACCAGTGGATCCGTCGCCTGTTGAATAACCGCAAGGTGCAACAGCGTATGCTCAACTCGGATAATCCCTACATCCTGCGCCTGGTCAACGGCCGACTGCTTCGGGTGGCGTCTTTTTACGGCCTGGTAAAAGAAATCAACGCGTCGATGCACGACCCGGTGGAGTACCAACGGCGGCATCTGAAATCACTGGATGTTTTGTTGGCCTACGATATTCCCTCGATGACCCTGATCCACGAGGACGATTTCCTGGTATCCGCCACCCGGCACCGGCAGGAGCACAACTATCTTCTGCGTACGCGGCTGGCCAAAGAAAACGTCCCACGGGAACAGGATCTGGAAGTGCCGGCGCGTTTCGTACTGCTGAAGCGCCAACGAGAGGAACTGGCCATGGATCCTCTCAATCCACACCTGTTGATCATGGCCACCTCCGGCGAAGGCAACAGCATGGCGCGGCAAGTGACGGCCGCCATGACCCGTTTCGTCAACGAAACAGTGTACAACGCAATAAGGAGGGGGCAGGTCCACTCCCTGGACAGTGTGGGGCGCTGGATGGCCTCCCACGGCGGGAAGACAAGTAAGCAAAGAAAGCGCGCAGCGGCGTAGAGTGCCGCGCTACTCCCCCTCGCCTACCCGGGCGCACGCACCGGCGCGGTTATTCACCCCGGCGCTGAAACGGGCGGAGCGGATGGGATTGATATCCAGCCCGTTGGTCAGGAGGCAGAAAGAGAGACCCGTCCCGGGGTCACCCCAGGCTACCTGGCCACCGACACCCTGGTGTCCGAAGGCCCCGGCAGAGACCGATTGCCCCATCCCGCGATAGCGCGCCTTCGGACCGCTGCCGGCGATCACCACACCCAATCCCCTGTTTGCCGGTACGCCGGTCATTGGGTCCGGGAAATCCACCCGGACGCGACCGGTTGCATCGGCCAGCAGATCTCGCTGCCACAGGCCTTCCCGGTTGTGTATCAGCGCCTGGTAAAACATGGCCAGGTCGGCAGCAGTGGACACCGCTCCCCCGCCGGGAACACCCAGGGCGCGCACCTGTGGATCGTTAAACATCAGCAGGGAGTCATCGACCATATCAGGCCAATTCACGGTACTGCCAAACACCTGCGCCAGTTCCTCCGACGTGGGGGACTCCCCCACATGTTCCAGCGTGGCAATATCGTCCTGCTCCTTGGGCGATACACCCAGGCGCAGCGCTTTGAGCCCCAACGGGTCGAGGATGTGTTTATTAATGTATTGCCGGTAATCACAAGCACTGCAACGCTCGATCAACTCTGCCAGTACCCAGTGAGCAGAGGTAGGGTGGTAGGTATACTGACTGCCCGGCTCCCAATCCAGGTGCCACCTGCGCATCTGTTCGATGCGGTCATCACGCCGCCACCATTGTGGCGGCCCCATCGGAGCCTGCGCGAAACCGGCGGTGTGGCACATGACCTGCTCGACCGTGACCCGCTCCTTTCCCTGACCGGCAAACTCCGGGAAGTAATCGCTGACGAGCCTGTCGACCTCGATCGCCCCCTGCCCCATAAGTTTCCAGATAGCCGAGGCCACGATGGGCTTGGTACAGGAATAGATATTGAAACGGGTCTCGTTATCAGCTTCACCAAATGTCTCAAAAAGGGCGAGCTGCCCATCACGTGCAACAGCAATCTGTATTGACCGCAGCGGCCCCTTTTCTATCGCATACGTTACGCGCCCCCTGAGATCGTCGACAAGCTCGCGATCGAGCCCGCGATTGGCGGGGGAGAGGTCACTTTGATCTATTGACGTCATGGGACATTTCAGTTGCTGGGACTCAGGCATCGTCCGCCGCAACACATAAACTGGCAAGTATTATCTGGCCCGATCGGCAATGGGAGGGCGTTATTCCCTCTCCTATACTGAAAAATAATACCGCGGCCAACCCTGGCCAATGATTGTGCAGGAATGGACATGCAACGACTGAATGGAAGTGACGCGATCTTTTTGTACCGGGAAACCCCGACGTCACTGATGCATACCCTGAAAGTCCTGATACTGAGCAAGGCGGACAGTTCGAAGGGCTATGATTATCTCTACGGACGCTTGAAACAGCAGCTCAATGCCAACCCCATTGTCCGCCAACGGGTCGTCACGGTACCCCTGGGCATCCACCACCCCGTGTTGGTGGATGACCCGGATTTCGACATCGACGGCCATATTTTCCATGTGGCGCTGCCCTCCCCGGGATCGATGCAACAACTGGATGATCTCGTCGCCCAGATCGGCAGCACCCAACTGGACCGTTCGCGCCCCCTGTGGGAGATCTGGATAGTGGAGGGTCTGGAGGGGGATCGTGTGGCGGCAGTGCACAAGATTCACCACGCCATGGCGGACGGCCTGGCCTACCTTGGATTCCTCACCCAGGGATGGTCAGAGGTTACGGACACGGGCACAACTGCCCCGAACGCCCTGCCCCTTCCGAGTAACCGGCGCCTGCTGTGGGACGCCCTGGTATCCCACCTCAAATACGATATCTGGCACCTTTGGCCCATTCTCAAATCGTTCACCGGCAACCTGTGGGAGCTTTACAAGCGCTCCCGCACCGAAACGGAGCCCCGGGTCAATCCTCTTACCGCGGAATTTCCGCGCACCCGATTCAATTACGCCCTGGGTGTAAGACGAGGGTTTTCCACCTGCCAGCTTTCACTGGAAGATGTCAGGAACCTGAAAAACAGGCTCGGCGTTACATTGAACGATGTCGTGCTCGCCGTCATGGCAGGAGCACTGCGGCACTACTTTCTGGCCCACGATGAACTGCCCGATGGGCCCCTGGCGGTATCCGTTCCCGTTGGCGCAGACGACCCCGGCGTGGTCAGGCGCATGGGGAATAACGTAACAACCCTCTTTACCCTGTTGCACACGGAAATTGCGGACCCAATCGAGCGAACCTACGCGATCCGCAAGGACACAGAACAGGGCAAGGCCGACCTGGCAATATTTGGCAAGCACCAGTGGGGCGACCTGATGCAATACGTACCTCCGAATCTGATGACCTGGTCATGTCAGCGCAAGTTCCGCCTGAAACCGGCGAATGATCCCGACTTCCGACCCAATTCCAATATCGCCATTTCCAACGTCCCGGGGCCACGGGAGAAATTGGAGAGCGATGACGGCACGCTGGAGGCCCTCTACTCGGCGGGCGTTCTCGGCGAGGGCATGGGCCTCAACATCACCGTGTGGAGCTACATAGATCAGTTGAACGTGAGTGCCCTGGCCTGCCACAGGGCCATGCCTGACCTCGAAATGCTGACCGCAGCCATACCGGTCGCGCTGGAAGAATTACAGCAGGCAGCGGCGCAGGTGTGATCTATCAGTTCCCAGGATAATCCTCTCCTCTCTCACCCGAAGTGTCTGACCGTTGCTGGTACCACTCCAGTGGCGGCTCCACAGTTGCAACCGAGGCAATATATAGCGATATAAACACCACGGCTGCCAGCAGAATAAATACAAAGATCTCGAAGGCCACTAATTCGTACTCCCACTTTCCAATGCCACGCATTAGATCAGTCGGTTTTAGAGCAAACATACTAATTTCAATTCTTCCATCGCCCGCACCGATGCCTTATCAGGATATTTTTCCTGTGTCTATCAGGTAGATACGGCGCACATCTCGAAAATCTGAAACGTGATTATTACCCAACGGGGCCGCGGTCTTCCGCCATTACACCTTCTCCAGGGTCCGCACACACAATCTTTTTGAACCGGTTAAAGCCCCAGCTGCAAAAATTCCAGCAACTGACTGTTGACTTATGTAATGTAACTGCATATCATTTGTATCGTTACTACATATCTTAGGAATTCCTGTGACCTACGCCTCTGTTTCTGAAGTGACCGCTACGCGAATAGCACGGTTTTGCGCGCTTCTAGCCCTGCCCCTTTTGACCGGAATCTGTGCCGTGAGCGCAACGGCCGATTCCAGTGATGTCGTCGAATACGCCACGATCGCCCCCAGGGCTTCGACCTCGACCCTGGTCGACATTGACAGGGCGGGTTCCCGCCTTGTCGCGGTGGGCGAAAGGGGCCACGTGCTTTATTCGGACGATGAGGGTACTCACTGGCACCAGGGGAAAATGCCATTCACCCGCATGCTCACCGGGGTTTCTTTCGTGGACGACAAATTCGGTTGGGCCGTGGGCCACCAGAGCATGGTCTTTCATACGACCGATGGCGGCGAGACCTGGATACGCCAGCTGGATGGCACGAAATTCCAGCAGCAGGCCAATCAAGAGAACCTGGTAAGCACGGAGGCGGCTTACGAGGCGCTGTCAGCGGAGTTGGAGGCCAACCCGGACCCGGACCGTGACCTGGAACTGGAGGATGCCCTGTTTGCCTTTGAGGATGCGCAAATACTGGTGGAAGAACCGACGATTCCCACCAACCTGCACGATGTGTGGTTTATGGACAGCGATAACGGCTGGGCGGTCGGTGCCTTCGGTCGCCTGGTGGAGACCCGCGATGGCGGCAAGACATGGGAGAACAAGGCCCACCTGGTGCTGACCCCTGAAGGTTTCCACCTCAACGGGGTTACCGGATCAAGCCGTGGGGAAGTCTTCCTGGCGGGTGAAGGGGGCATCCTTTTCCGGTCACTGGACAAGGGCGAGAGTTGGGAGCAACTGGAATCCGGATACCCTGACACGTTTTTCGGCATCGTCTACGACGAGACCAACCAGGTGATAACGGCCTACGGCATCGGCAGCGCGCTGTTCCAGTCACAAGACCTCGGCGACACCTGGACTTCGATCGAAAGCCCAATAGAGGCGACCTTTGCGGGCGCGACAGTCACCTCCGATGGCCGGACCGCGTTGGCCGGGCCGGCGGGCGTAATTCTCCTGATCGACAGCGCCGATGGGGCGATACAGGCCCGGACCCAGGCTAACCGCATGAATCACAGTACCCTGCTGCACCTGGAATCCGACAATTTCATTGCGGTCGGGCTTGGCGGCGCGCGCCTGATAAACCTGAACTGAACCGAACTATAAGTAATTCATTGGAGCCGGCTGATGTCCGATAACCAGAATGCCACCACTGAAAGCGTTGTCACCGATTACGCTCTGGAACAGGAAGAGCGATTTCTCGAGCGCCTGATATTCAGGAACAGAGGAATCGTCATCCTGCTGTTTCTTGCAGTGACTGCCTACCTTGGCTACCAGATGACAAATCTCAGCCCCGACGCCAGCTTTGAAAAAATGATACCCGCTGATCACCCGTTTATCGTGTCGATGAAAGAGCACCGCGCCGACCTCGGTGCCAGCGGCAGCAGCATACAGATAGCGGTAGAGGCGGTAAACGGCGACATCCTCACCGTCGATTTCCTGGAAACCCTGCGCCAGGTCAACGACGAAATATTCTATTTCCCGGGAGTAAACCGCAACAGCCTCAAGAGTATCTGGGCGCCCAGCGTGAGATGGATGCAGGTTACTCCCAAGGGCTTCGAGGGGGGACAGGTTATCTCCGGCTACAACGGTACTGAGGCAACCCTGGAAACCCTGAAGAACAACATCCTGCGTTCCGGACAGGTAGGCCGCCTGGTATCCAATGACTTCAGCGCAGCCATGGTGCAGGTGTCCCTGGTCGACCGCGATCCCACCACCGGCGAACCGATGAACTACCTGGAATTTTCACGCAAACTGGAAAAGGAGATACGGCAGAAGTACGAGAACGAGAATGTAAGAATTCATATCATCGGATTCGGCAAGGTGGTCGGCGAAATGCTCGAGGGCATAGGCGCGATCCTGGTATTCGCGCTTATCACGATCGCAATTACCTTCCTGCTGTTGTTGTTATACTGCCGCTGCCCACGCGGCGCAGTGGCCCCACTGCTGTGCTCCATGATCGCGGTCGTCTGGCAACTGGGCCTGCTGACGGTTTTCGGCTACGGCCTCAACGCCTACTCAATTCTTGTTCCGTTCCTGGTACTGGCCATCGGCGTCAGCCACGGCGTGCAGATGGTCAATGCGATGGCAAACCAGCTGTCCCATGGATATTCAAAACTCAAGGCGGCAAGGCTGGCCTTCCGTTCCCTGTACATCGTCGGCGTCACTGCCCTTATCACCGACGCCTTTGGCTTCATCACCCTGATGGTTATCGAAATCGAGGTTATCAGGGACCTGGGCACAGCGGCAGGCATCGGAGTGGCTGTCATCGTGCTGACCAACCTGGTCCTCCTGCCGGTATTGCTGTCCTATACGGGCATGAAACCCGCCCGCCATCGGGATGACGACTACGAATACGGTGGCTCAAAAATCTGGCGCGTGCTCAGCTACAGTGCGCACCCGAAAGTAGCGACCGTCTCGGTTGTGGTTGCCGCCGCTCTGTTCACCCTGGGCTACATGGGTTCCGGTAACCTGAAAATCGGTGACCTCGACCCCGGAGCGCCGGAACTTCACCCGGATTCCACTTACAACCTGGATGTGCTGTATATCACTGACAAGTTCACAGTCAGTACCGACACGCTGATTACCCTGGTCGAAACCGGCGATGGCGAATGCCTGCTTTACGACAACGTGGAGTTGATCGATCGCTTCACGTGGATGCTGGAGAACGTGCCCGGCGTCCAGTCTGTTTCCTCCCTCTCGGCCATTGCCAAGCGCGTCATCATGGCGCAGAACGAGGGCAGCCTGAAATGGATGGATATATCCAACAACCAGCAGATCCTGAACAATACCAGAAGGGCCCTGCCACCCGTTCTCGCCAACCGCGACTGCAGCCTCGCACCGGTGGTCGCGTTCCTCGATGATCACAAGGCGGAAACCCTGGAGCGTGTAGTAGCGGCTATCGAGGAATTCGCAGGCCAATACGACAGCCACGAGATTCACTTCCGCCTGGCAGCAGGAAACGGGGGCATCGAGGCCGCCACCAACCAGGTGATCGAGGACGCCCAGGCCAAGATTCTGGTATACGTCTACGCGGTGGTTATCCTGGTGGTCGGTCTCACCTTCCGCTCGGTCACCGCCATCCTGTGTATCGTCATACCGCTGGGGCTCACCTCTGCCCTGTGCCAGGCGCTGATGGCCCACCTGGGTATCGGCATCAAGGTGGCGACCCTGCCTGTCGTCGCGCTCGGTGTTGGGGTGGGGGTCGACTACGGGTTCTACATATTCAGCAACCTGATCATGCACGTGCGTGAAGGGGTCAGCACCCAGGAGGCCTATCGGCGCGCGCTCGAGGCAACCGGCAAAGCAGTCGCATTTACCGGTATCACACTGGCCATCGGCGTCTGCACCTGGGTCCTGTCACCCATCAAGTTCCAGGCGGACATGGGCCTGCTTCTGGCCTTCATGTTCCTGGTCAACATGCTATGCGCCCTGTGGCTGCTACCCGCCCTGTCGCATTTCCTGATCAGGTCGAAAGCCAAGACTGACAAGGTTACCCAGACCGTGGCACAGGCAGCCTGACCGGGTCAGGTAGACAGAAACCAGATACAGCAATTGAAACCCCGATTATTGATTAAGACCAAGGCAAGAAAAATGCAGAAACCTCACAGCAGATTCAACCAGAGCCGTATTGCACTGGGCGTCGCCACAGCACTCCTCTCAACCAGCCTGAGCACCCAGGCACTCGAATTCGAATTCGAGAAACCGGGAGCGAGGATAGACTGGGATTCGAGTGTCAGCTACGGCCTGATGCACCGCGTGCAATCTCCCGATCCGGTAAATGCCAACACCGATGACGGCACCAATAACTTCGACACGGGCGTCGTGTCGAACAAGGTTTCCGTAGTATCCGAAGCGGATTTCCAATGGGGCAATTACGGCTTCTTCGTGCGCGGCAAGGCACTGTATGACTACCGTTACGAAGAGCAGAACACTGACCAGAACAACAGGACCTACTTCACCGATAATTCCGGTGACGGCAACGGAGACTGGACCACGGATATTTTCGGCATTCCCGTGGGCGGCTCCGTGGGTGACGTGGCGCAGGAGGACTTCCACCCGGATACGAAGGATACACACGGCAAGGACGCATTTTTCCTGGATGCGTTCTTCTACGGGGATTTCCTCCTGGGAGACAGGCTACTCTCGGCCCGCCTGGGCCGGCAGGTCATCAGTTGGGGTGAATCACAGTTCTTTCCCGGAATCAGTGGAACCCAGACCCACGTGGATGCCTCGGTGGCGCAGGCGCCCGGCACGGAACTGAAGGAGATATTCCTGCCCATAGGCCAATTGTACGGTAATTTCGAAGTGACCCCCTCAATCAGCGTCGAGGCCTACTACCAGTACGAATGGAAAAAGACCAAGCAGGCCGCCGTGGGCAGCTACTGGAGCAATGCCGACACAACCGGAGACGGTGCCGAGCGGTTCCTGATTGTCCAGGAAGATGTACCTGTCCTGGGGACCATCGCCGTGCCCTTCGATGTCATCGGCGAGGACGAGCCGGAGGGTTCCAGCGAAGAGGCCCAGTGGGGCCTGGCGCTGCGCTATTTTATGGATGATGGTACCGAACTCGGGTTCTACCGGACCCGCTACCACGACAAATTCCTGTCGGTACGCAGTATCACCAACGAGTCACCGGCTCTGCCCCAACTCGCCGCCTTTCCGGAGGCCATACAGGATTATTACCAGCAGGATATCGATCTGTGGGGCGCCAGTTTCACCACGATGGTCGGAGATTTCCAGGTCAACGGCGAAATTTCCTATCATGAAGACGCCCTGCCCACACAGCAGACCGCACCCACCCTGGACCGCGCCACCGGAAGCTATGTCACGCCGGACTTCAAGACAGGTCGGGTGACCCAGGGCAACGTGGGATTCTCTTACCTGTTCGGCTCCAATCCCCTTGCTGATGGCGCGATGGTGGTCGGCGAAGCGGTCTATATTCGCACCAACCGGAAGCCCTCGGACCTCCCCGAAGGCGTATCAATGATCAATACCCGGGACGCCTGGGGTTATACAGTGACCGCTGCCCTGAATTACAGGAGCGTTGTATCGGGCCTGGACATCGATATTCCCTTCTCCTTCAAGCACGCCGCCGACGGCACCTGGAAGGGAGTGTCTCTCACGGAGGACGCCAAGTCCGCCAGCATCGGTGCGAAATTCAAGTACCTCAACAACTGGAAGGCGGACCTCAAGTACACCACTTTCTGGGGGTCCAAGAAAACACATCGCAACCACGACAGGGACAACATCAGCTTCTCGGTCACCTACTCTTTCTGACCGGGCCGTAACCTGAATGGCTGATATTTTCAACGCAACCGACTAGACAAACTGTAATCACCAAATCGTTAAACGAGGCTTGAATATGAAAAGAACTGTAGTGTTTGGAGCAATTACCCTGGCGGGGCTGATGGCAGTCAGCGCCCAGGCCAAAGTATCCGAAGAGGAAGCTGCCAGGCTGGGAGCGGACCTTACGCCAATGGGGGCGGAACGCGCGGGCAATGCCGAAGGCAGCATTCCCGCCTGGACCGGCTCCATGAAGGGCGCCCCCCAGGGCCTGAATTACGGCGGCGACGGCGCGGCCCTGCCCGATCCGTATGCGGAAGAAAAACCCCTGTTCAGCATCACCGCGGAAAATGTCGACCAATATGCGGACAAGCTGTCCGCGGGCCAACTCGCATTGTTCAAACTGCGCCCTGACACCTTTCGCATGGACATTTATCCGACCCATCGCGACGCCGCCTACGCCCGGATCGAAATCGACCGGGCGAAGTGGAATGCCACCCGCACGGAGTTGGCGAACAAGGGCGAGTCGATCCAGAACTGGACCGGGGGCACGGCCTTCCCGATCCCCCGGGATGGGTTCGAAGCCATGTGGAATACCCGGACCGGCGGTATCCCCAACCCGACCCAATACGGTGAATACCGGGAAATTGCGGTGTTCGCTAATGGTTCCCGGAATATGATCGGCAACTCGATACAGACCAATTTCCTGTTTGCGGACCGGCGCAACCCGGTCGGTAAAACCGAGACGGAAATCGGCAACACCCTGTTTATGACAATGGCCAACCGTACGGTACCTGCAGCGGAAAAAGGCAATATGAACCTGGTACACGACCCCATCGATTACACCAGTGAGGCGCGCAAGGCCTGGACTTACGTACCGGGCACCCGGCGGGTACGGCAGGCACCCAATCTGGGCTTCGACACGCCCACCGGTCCCGGTGGCCTGGTTACCGTTGACGATACCAACGGTTTCAATGGCGCATTTGAACGCTATGATTGGAAACTGCTGGGCAAGCGGGAACTCTACATCCCCTATAACAGCTACGCTTTCGACGATACGTCACTGGCTTTCGACGACCTGCTGCAAACGGGGCATCCCAACGCCGACCACATGCGTTACGAATTGCACCGGGTGTGGGTAGTGGAGGCAACCCTCAAGCCCGGTGAACGCCACCTGTACGGCAAGCGGGTCTTTTATATCGATGAAGATTCCTGGCTGATCAGCGCCATAGACAGCTACGATAATCGTGGCGAAATATACAGGACGGGGCTGTTGAACATCGTGTATCACTACGCGATTGACGGCTATCTCGCCAGAACCCAGTTTTTCTTCGACCTGCCGGCGGGTCACTACCTGGCATCACGTCTCGTCAACACCACGTCACAGCCGATTGTTGACGGCGAAATGAAGAAGACGGAGTACTTCACGCCCAGCAACCTCCGTCGCCAGGCCAGGCGCTGAGTCGTTCTGAGTGCCTTGGCAGCGATTGTTGCCCGGGCACGTTTTTTATCCCCTTTTATCCCCGAACAGGCTCTAGCGCACCAGGTATTCCACGCAGCAAGGATTGACATACGCCCTGGTCGGGCATATGCTAAATATGCAGTGCTATTACATATGTTTGTACAGGAGTAACATTGTGGGGAAAACTGAAAAACCCCGAAGGACACAGGCCGAGAGGCGGGCACAATCCAGGCAGGCAGTGCTCGACAGCGCCTGCCGCCTTTTCGGAGAGAAGGGCTACGCGGATACCTCCCTCGAGGAGATTTCAGCGGATTGCGGCCTCACCATCCGTCCAGTGTACCACTACTTCGGAAACAAGAAGTCCCTGTTTGCCGCCGTCAACGAACATATGAGTGCGCGCATTCTGGATACCTTTGTCTCAGACATGGGTGAAGACCCGGAAAAAGCTCTAAGGGTCAGCTGGCGCGCCTTCCTCGATCTCTGCGACGATCCCGGATTCCGCCGGGTCGTCCTGATAGACGGCCCCAACATCCTTGGCCGGCAGCAGTGGGCGCAGAGCACGATCTACCTGCGGGCCAGCGAGCTGGTCGGAGCGACCCAGCCAACGCGGGGAGCAGCGAAAAAGTTCCGTTTTGCCCTGATGAACCGGGTGATGATGGGCGCCATGGCCGAGGCAGCCCTGATGGTGGCGGAAGCGGATGATATACCGATGGCGAAGCGTGAGGCGGAACAGCTCATCATGACGATGTTCGCCCGCCTCGGGGACTACTCCGGCTGAACCCGATTAGGGGCGACAGATTCTTAAGTCGTCACCGTTTCCTTACAGGGAACGAATGAAATCCCGCACCCTGCCTGACCACGCATAGGGATCACTTTCCCGGCGGGCCACTTCCAGCCGGCTATTCGGCAAAATGCGATTCAACTCCTCGGCCACCACCAGGGGATGGGTGGAATCATCCGGCCACGCAAGAATCAGGGCCGGTATTTCCAACCTGGCCAGCGCCTCCCGGGCCGGGAAGTCTGACAGGGCCGCTCCGCGCATGGCTCCAACCACGCCCTCAGGCCTCACCTGCGCCAGGTCCCGCGCCATGACCCCGCGGGCGTTCCTTCGAAAGCTCTCGCTTTGTCTGAAAGGCACCCGGCCCAGCAGCCGGAACGGCAGTCCACGGGTATACTTCACCACATTAGCGGTGATTCGGTAGCCGCCGGCCTTGCCCTCGCGCCACTCCCAGGCCCGGGGCGGTATCACCAGTACCAGGCCTTTTACGCGGTCCGGCCGTTGACAGGCCGCGTGCAATGACACGGCGCTGCCCATGGAGGCCCCTCCCAGGATAATCCTGTCGTCGGTAAAATGGTCGGCAACTTCCCACAGGCTACGCGCCTGGTTGTCCCAGCGGTAGTCTTGCGGCTTACCCGAAGTCCCCGAGAGGCCGTGACCACGAGCGTCGAAGCGTATCACCCGGCAGAGATCGATCAGGTCGCGCCAGGCCAATACGCCTCCGTCGAGGTCCTGGGCCATGCTGCCCAGTAATGCGTGGCTCCAAAGATAGGAAACGCCCTCGCCTATGACCTCAGCGGCAAGCTCGGCCGTGCAGCATCCAGCTACCTGGATGCGCTGATTTTCTGCCTGGTCACTCCGATCGTTGACGGAATACAGGGGTTCAGTGGGCAACGACACACTCCTTCAGCACTTCCAGTTCGGTTTCCACCGCGGTGGCAATACGATCCGGGTCAGGCACTCGCTTACGACAACAGATCACGCTGAAATTCAGTTGGTCGCAATAGCTCCAGACCGTGATGTTCAGGCCATTGCCCTCCTGCAGTGGACCCACAGAATACAACGACTCCAACACCGCCTGTTCTGTCTCCAGCCTCTCTCGCGGACCGGGAACATTGGAAACCGCCACCTGGCAGGGATACTTGTAGCCGGGCTCGTCGGCCAGTTTCAGGCGGTACTCGCGCTGGCGGGGAATACGCACCAGGGCGGGGAGCAGGTAGTGGGTGATGGACGGCAGGGTATTACGGCCGTAGACCTCGAGGAACTGCTTGGCTGCCAGTGTGGATTCCCTGGTGGCCCGGAATCGCTCCAGGGGATCATCGATGTCGGCGTGAAGCCGGCTCCCCATGATGGCGATATTGTTGCCGAACAGGCGCTCAGTACCGGGCTCATCCGCCGAGACAGGAATCACGGTGATCAGGGGCTGTTCGGCTGGCGCTCCTGCGTCCTGCAGGTAACGCCGCAGCCCACCGGCGACCAGGGCCAGGATCACGTCGTTGATCGTTCCCTCCAACTGTGATTTCAGCGCACGAACGTCCGCCAGGGGCAGGCTCCGTGTCGCAAACCCGCGGCGCGGGGAAAGCGCACCGTTGAAGCGGCTGGGGGGAATAATATCCTCCATTGGATCGAAAACGGGCACCTGCGAAGCCTTGCGGTGAATGCGAGCCGACTTCTGCCGGGCCAGCACCGTGCGCAGGAATTCAGGAAATTTCAAAGCGTCGTAGCGCAGGTGATCCCTGATTGCGCCCAGTACGAGGCGTCTTGCACCGGGCAACCCCCGTGGGCGCCATTCCGGCACGCTCTCATCCGGAGAAATCGGGCTGAGCATCCGGGTAAAGAGATTAACCGAGGCCATGCCATCGGCGATGGCGTGATGTGCCTTGAGAACGAATGCAAGCCGCCCATCCTCCAGGCCCTCTATCATCCACATTTCCCACAGAGGGCGATTGCGGTCCAGGGGATTGCTGGCGATCTGGGCCACCATCTCGTCGAGTTCGCGCATGGTGCCGGCTCCCGGCAGCGCAACATGGTTGAAGTGGTTGTCCAGGTCGAACTCCGGATCCTCGATCGCCAACGGGTGATGCAAACCGAATGGCACTGGAACAATACGCCAGCGCAGTGCGGGAACCCGGTGAATGGTGGCCAGGAAGAACTGCTTGGCCCGCTCTTTGTCAGCGTGTGGGTGCAGGGGCCGCATGATCGAGACCTTCAGCGTATGCTGCGGTGCAGAGGGTGTTTCCTGGTAGAGGTATACCGCATCGCCACCTTTCAAACGCTGCATCGTCAAATCCTGCCGCGAAGCTAATTCAGTCCCAGGGATTCCAGGGCGAAGTTCCTGGCCCAGGGGTAATCGGCCTTGCCCGCCGGTGAACGTTTGATCTGTTCGCAGTGCAACAGCAGCCGCGGAATCTTGTAGGCCGCCACCTGTGTGCGGCAGAATTCCTTGAGGTCTTCGTAGGACACCGCCTGTCCTTCGCGAAACTGGCAAACGGCGGTCACCGCCTGGCCCCAGCGCTCGTCTGGAACACCGACCACGACAGCGTCGTAGACGACAGGGTGCGCCTTGAGGGCGGATTCGACTTCCTCGGGGAAGATTTTCTCGCCACCGCTGTTGATACTGGTGGAACCGCGACCCAGCAACAGCACGGTATTGTCCGCCTCCACCATGGCCAGGTCGCCAGGCAAGGACCAGCGCTTGCCATCCACTTCGACGAAAGTTTCCGCGGATTTTTCCGGCGCGTTGTAGTAGCCCAGCGGCACGTGGCCGCCGCGAGCGAGTTTGCCCACGATACCTGAACCCGCCGCTACCGGTTGCATATTGTCGTCCAGTACCTGGACAAACTCACCGACTGTGAAACGCGGCTCTGCGCTCTCTTCTCCACCCAGACCGCTGGTCTTGTTACCCATAACGCCGGTTTCGGAGGAACCCAGGCCGTCGACGATCATTTTCCCGGGCAACAGTTCCAACAGGCGGTCTTTCACCGCCGGGGACAACACCGCCCCACCGGATGCGATGACAAAGAGGCCGGACAGGTCCCAGCTATCGGGGGAGGCTTCCAGGGCATCCGCGATCGGTGTCGCCATGGCGTCGCCCACCAATGTCAGGGCTATCACTTTTTCCTCAGCGCAAGCGTCCAGAATAGCCTTCACGTCAAAGTTGCCGTGGGCCGGTATTACCAGTTTGCCGCCGGAATACATCTGCGACAGGGCTGTCCACTGGGCTGCCGCGTGCATGAAGGGCGGTGCTCCCAGGGTAGCCATCTGGAATTCACCGATACGTTCACTCAATTGTTCCGGCCTGCTGATGGGGCCCTGGGTACGATCCGGATCCCCGCCGCCCAGGGAGGCAAAAAAGATATCCTCGTGACGCCACATGACGCCCTTGGGCATACCCGTGGTGCCACCGGTATAGATGATGTAGACGTCGTCCGAACTGCGCGGCCCGAAATCCCGATCACTGGAAGCACTCGATAAAGCGTCCTCGTATTCGAACCAACCCTCCGGTGTAGCTTCCTCGCTGGCGTCATTGACCACAATCTGGGTGTGCAGGCTGGGAACATCCGACACTACCGAGGCCGACCGTCCTATGTAGGAACGATGAACCAGCAGGGCCACCAGGTCAGCGTCGTTGTAGACATAATTCAGCTCGCCTTCCACGTAGTTGTAATTGATATTGACTGGCACCGCGCGTAATTTGAAAGCCGCCAGCATACCCTCTATGTACTCGTTGTCGTTCTTGAGATGCAGGCCGATGTGGTCTCCCTGGCCGACTCCCCGGCTTTGCAGGAAGTGCGCCAGTTGATTTGCGCGGGCTTCCAGTTCCGCATAGTTGAGGCGCGTATTCTCGGTGACAATGGCCTCCCAGGCGGGAACCTTGTCTACCACCTGTTCGAAGAGATCAGCCAGATTGTAAGTCGTCATATCGGTTTTCCTGTTTTCCTGCGCCACTGTATCGGGCTGAATTATCAACGCCTGGCGGCGGTCTTGCGGGTCTTGGCCCGGGTTTTGGCTTTCGATTTCGCCCGGGGTTTCGCCGAGATTTTGCGGGCGGGTCTTTTCGCTTTTTTCTCAGGCGCGGCAACACGATGCGCCGCTTTCAGCAATACCTGGAGGGCCTCGTCCATAAATTCCGCCAGTCGATCGATATCGGGGGTCTTCTCCCGGCAACCCTGCACTGTGAAATACAGGTCATCCATGTAACTCATCATGGTAATACCCAGGCCAATGCCGTTGGGGATCGGCCCCATGGGATAGTTGCCCACGACTTTCGCACCCCGCATATAGAGCGGGAAGGACGGTCCGGGAATGGTGGACACCCCCAGGTTGCTGGCTGGAAAACGGGCAGAGAAATCCCCGGTCATGAAGGACATTGCCGGCCCCGCAAGGTGGGGGGAAAGGGTATCCACTACCGTCAGCATCATATTGTCGAAGGTGTCATTAAAGCGCTGTTTCGCCGCGCTGGAACACTTGTGCAATGTCTCGATCAGTTCTACCGGGTCTTCGATCTGGACCGGGAACTTTACATTCATGACCTGGACCTGGTTGGCGGCGTCCCCATTGTCTGCGCCTTCTCCCACCTTATTCAGGTCGAGACTCAGAGGCACCATGCAACTCAGGGCTTCCTGGGGGAGATCATCATGCAGCTCCAGGTACCGCCTCACCGCTATCGCTGCCACTGCCAGTATCGCGTCGTTCACTGACACACCGAAGGCGTTCTTCACTGTCTTGACATCATTCAGCGGCAGCGCCCCAAGGGCCACACTGCGCCGGGACGTGATTTGACCATTGAAGAAAACCTTCGGCGCCCTCAATGTGTTGCCCGGCAGCAGTTCAGCGTTATCACACTGGTTGCTTACCTCCCTGCGGCGCATCAACCCCTTTACCGCCTTGGTGGCCATTTCAGCCGCACTTGGGCTCTTGCGGCGCGCCTCGATAGCCTCGCGCACGATTTCCAGGGTCGAGGGCGTCCTGGCGTGCTTCACACTATTCTGCACCTTTTTTTCTTCACGCTTCGGCGGATCGGGCTCCAGGTCGAACATTTTTGCCATGGTTTCGGCGCCGTTCACCCCGTCCGACAGGCTGTGGTGCGACTTGCTGACGATGGCGATCAAGCCACCTTCCAGGCCGGACACGAACCAGTTTTCCCACAGGGGAATCTCGTGGTTCAGGGGCCGGCTGGCAATATCCGCCACCAGGTCCTGTAGCTGATCCATGTCCCCGGGCTGCGGCAGGGCGACATGGCGTATATGGTTGTGAATATTGAAATCCGGATCTTCCGCCAGCATGGGAACGCCCATGGTCGCCGGCGAATCGACGAATTTCAGGCGATAGCCGGGCGCCTCGTCCACGAGGCTCTCCGACAGGTCAATCAGGGTACCGACGTCACACACACCGGGTGCCGTACTGGGGTCCAGCACGATGACGCCTAAGGTGTGCTGGTGCTGCGTCGGTGACTCGGTAAAGAAGAAAATCGCATCCGCGGGGCTCAGTGCTTTGATCAAGGTATCTCCTCCTGTCGCTGACCCGGCCGGAACCATTTACCGGCCGCTGCATATTTTGTAGTGACATTACATATGATATGCAGCATAATTACATATGTCAACATGATGCAACAAAGAAAATGATATGAGTGAGCGGAAAAAAGATGGAAAACGCACCCAGGCCGAGCGTCGGGAGGAAACTCGCGAGACGCTGTTGGCCGCCGCCTGCCACCTGTTCGGGCAACAGGGATATGCGTCGACTTCACTGGAGGAGATCGCAGAGTCCTGCGACATGACCATCAGGCCCATTTACTACCATTTCGGGAGCAAACTCGGGTTATTTACCGCGGTACATGGGTTGATGGAGCTTCAGGCGCTGGAGGCCCTGAATTCCGGGTCATCTGTCCTCGCATGGGAAGCGTTCCTGAAATTGTGCGAAGACCAGGCTTTCCGCCGCATCACTCTGGAGGATGGCCCCAACATACTCGGCAGGGCGCACTGGTCCAGTTCACAACACTTTCCCTGGTCCGGCGCGCTGGCGAGAAACGACCCCGGACTGCAAGCAGCAGGTCACGAGCAGACTGAGATGTGTGACCGGATTGCACGGGCAGCAATCACCGAAGCAGCAATCGCCGTAATAGAGCACGAACACGACATCTGCGCGCACTGTGAGGCCGCTGGGCTTATTTCAAGATTACTCCCTACTGCGTAATCCACCTATATCGTATCGTTTAATAGCGAAGAAACCGCCCAGCAGCAGGTCTCCATCTTCCAGGAATACGGTAATACCGCCCCAGTTGTTGTAAAGCACACTGTCATCCGGGAATGGCCACACCGCCTTCACCTCGCCTGTCTCCCAGTCCGCCGCCAGGTACTCATAGTTATCGCTGCGACGGTTGGCAATGTACACCAGGCCGTTGCTGGTGGAGACGGCCGGTGGCATCCAGTCGGTATTGTCGATATCCGGCATGCCCCAGGCCTCCACAAAGCGATCCTCATCCGGCAGCCAGTCGAATTTCTTGAGTCCCAGAGGCGCCGGACGGGTTGTTCCCGCCAGGAAGGCATTACTGATCAGGTCGCCGGGAATGGGTCCCGGCTCCGGATAGGTCGTATTGATAACCATCACACCGTTGTCATGGGTCACCGGCGAGGCCTCGATGGTGGTGGCACTGATGCCCATGGGAATCTGGTCAGCGATACGGCGAGACAGCGTCCCTGGCTTCTGCTTGAAGTCTGCGGGGATCTCGTCGCGCCAGAATGCCACCAGGTTTGCGCCATCCGGACTGCCGTCGGAAATGACCACCAAGCGGTCCTCATCGGCACCGAAGCCCAACAGGGAAGGCGTTGTACCTGAACCGTGGGACGCGGCACCCATCTTCAGGGCCTCCCCCTCCGCCATCACCTCATAGGGTGATGACCATGCGCCATCGGCCGCCTCCCTGGAGAGACTGGAGCCCGTCCAAACCAGCTTGTGCATGTTTTTCGAAGTCACCACGTAGATGCCGTTGTCCTCATCGACAGCAATGGAGTTTTCCACCTTTTCACCCGGAAACATCGCGTAATCCACTACCTCCAGCTGGCGATTCACCAGGATCACCGCGCCGCCTGCGGCCGCCACGATATGACCGTCGTAGGTCATGGTGATACCCAGCAGGTAACTCACCTCCTCCGCGTCCTCGGGTGGCAATTGGTCAACAATATTGACGTGCTTCACTGGCACGAGAGGCGCGTCAGCGTCGTTGCCGTCGAAAGACTTCACCAGAAACTGACGATCGAAATTGGTGTAGTGATAGCCGTCACTATCGATCACCGAATAAGCCCCGGAGGGGAAAGTGCGGAAATTGATTTCGAATTTGACAAACATCCACAGGGAATTAATAAGCAGCCTGAGATCCTGCTTGCCACGGCGTTTTTCGTCGATGCTGCGCATGGTCTCGCGCAGCTTTTCGTCAGTAATTTTCGCGTGGACGTCTTCACGCCCCGGGTAGGGCACATTAGAGACCAGGGTGAAGTCCTCGCCGGTAGCCTTAACCTTGATAATGCCCGCGGGATTGGAGGCAATAACGATACGCTCACCGTTGACGTTCTTGAAGGTAGGCGCCGAGGACCAAAGCAGAGGCACAGACTGGACCTCATCCACGGACAGGCGCTTGCCCACATCGGGACCGTCTACCGGGGTGGAGTCCGTTTGGCCCGCATTGTGGTGAGACACCGGATAGGCACTGTCGGCCAGCCAGTGGTTCACGGGAACCCCGGCAGCCAGCGCGGGCAGCGCCAGGGCCAGGGTGGCCGTGGCGGCCAGGCCGCAAGAAATGTTCTGTATATTCATCGATTCGATTCCTTCTCTTCTATTACACTTCCCGGCCGGGCAAACCGAGCGCCCTGGCCATCAGATTCAATTGCACCTCGGTGGTACCGCCACCGATGGTAAGCGCCTTGTTGGTCAGGAACTGACGGGTCACCTGCAACTCGTCGTCACTGAAACCATCTCCTTCCCAGCCCAACGCGGCACTCCCCAACATGGCCAGTAACAATTCGTCCTTTCGCTGGTCTTCTTCAGTCGCCCAGGCTTTGAAGTAGAGCGTGGATCGCTTGTCCAGCACCCCCGCACGTCTCTCTTCGAAGGCCCGCTGTTGCGCCAGCTGCATCGCATGGGCATTCATCAGGTGGCTGGTCAACTGGCCGCGCAGGGCATCGTCGGCCAGTTGTCCATTTTCGTCGAGGCCCACGTAGTTCCTGGCGTACTCCACCACGCTATGGGGCAGCCTGGGTATATATTCCTGTATTTGCGACATCATGGTCCGCTCATGCACCAGTAGCGATTTGGCGATGGCCCAGCCCTCATTGATATCACCTACCAGGTTTTCCCTGGGCACCACAACATTGTCAAAAAATGTGTCACAGAAATCCTCGTTGCCGTCCAGCAGGGTGCAGGGCTTCACCTCTACCCCCGCGGATTCCAGGTCAATCAGCAGAAAGCTGATTCCCGCCTGCTTGGCGGGATTGTCGAAGTCGGTGCGCACCAGCACAAATATCCAGTCAGCGTGATTACCGTCAGTGGTCCAACTCTTCTGCCCGTTAACCAGAAAGTGGTCGCCCTTGTCTTCACAGCGGCAGCGAAGACTGGCCAGGTCTGAGCCGGCGCCCGGTTCACTGTACCCCTGGCACCACCGTATCTCTCCCCGGGCGATTCCAGGAAGGTGCTGCAATTTCTGCTCGCGGGTTCCGTACTCCAGTAGCGCCGGGCCCAGCATCCACAATCCATGACCGATCAATGGGCTGCGGCAGCCCAGCTTGCGCATGGCCTTTTGCAGAAGCCCGGCCTCCTCGGACGAGAGCCCGGCACCGCCATATTCTTTCGGCCAGGTGGGCACGGTCCAGCCCCGGGCGGCCATGAGTTCGAGCCAGGTTTTCGCATCATCCGAGGGAAAGACACATTTATTGCCGCCATATACCAGTTCCTCCCGGCTGGCCGGGGTGCGCTGGGATTGAGGGCAGTTCGCCTCCAGCCAGGCCAGAGCCTCCTTATAGAAAGTCTCGGGGTTACCCATGTGCCATACTCCTGACTGAATATTCATTACGCCGATGTCAACGCGGATCAAAAACCGCCCCTCCCCCTTGACATATGTAATTATACTACATATTATAGATAGTGCAACTACATAAATTGAGGTATGCAGTGAGCGAATACATCGATAAAGCGTTTTCACCCGCCATGCTGGGTAAACTCGGACTGAAAAACCGGATTATCAAGGCAGCCACATACGAGGGTAAAACGCCGGACGGTATCCCCGGTGACCTGCTGCTGGATTTTCACAGGGAGGTCGTCGAGGGTGGCACCGCCATGACCACCATCGGTTACTGTACCTCGGAGGCTGACGGTCGCATCAACGACCAGATGATGTGGATGCACGAGGGCATTCGCGACCACCTTACCCACATGAACAACGAACTGAAGAAAGCCGCACCCGATGCAAAGATCTCGGGACAGATGACCCACTGTGGCAACTTCTCCAAGAACCGCAAACTTCAGCGCCTGAAGCGTCCGTTGGGACCGTCGCGGCAGTTCAACATGCTCGGCGCACCCGCTGGCCTGCCCTTTGCGGGCGCAATGACAATCCAGGATATCGATTACCTGGTGCAGTCCTATCATGACGCGGCAAAGTTAATGAAAGAAACAGGCTTTGACGCAGCGGAAATTCACTTCAGCCACGGGTATGGCCTGAGCCAGTTCATCAGTCCCAAAACCAACCGTCGCACCGATGAATACGGTGGCAGCCTGGCCAATCGCATGCGATTGCCCCTGCGGGTACTCGAAGCAGTACGCAGGGCCGTGGGAGATGATTTCCCCATTCTCGGCAAGATCGGTATGACTGACGGCATAAAGGATGGCCTGAAATTCGACGATGCCCTGGAGGCCGCTGTAATGTTGAACCAGGCGGGTATCGATGCCCTCATATGCTCCGGCGGCACCAGCAGTTTCAATCCCATGGTCTACTTCCGGGGCGACACCCTGGACAAGGGCCTGATCGAAGTGGAGAAGAATCCCATCACGCGCCTCGGCCTCAGGCTCATCGGTTCGAAGATGTTTCGCTACTACCCCTACGAGGAACTGTACTTCCTTGAGGATGCCAGGAAGATCCGCGATCGCGTGAACTGCCAGATGGTTTACATCGGCGGCTGCACGGAACTCGATTCGGTAGAAAAGATCATGTCCGAGGGGTTCGACTTCATCCAGATGGGTCGCCCCCTGATAAAGGACCCGGCCTTCGTGAACAACGCCATGGCAAATCGCGATTACAAGAACGGCTGTATCCACTGCAACCGCTGCGCTACCCTGATCGAGGCGCCCGGCGGCGTGTACTGCCCCCTGAATCGCGACGAGCAGACCCTGGAGGTGAAGGCATCATGATCTCTGACTTCAGCAACATCCCCGGACTCCCCGAGATCATGGGGCCGGCAAAGCAGATCGCCTATATGGTGAACGATATCGATGCGGCCGTTAAACACTGGCACGAGGAATACGGCGTGGGCCCCTTCCTGGTCACCCGCAACGCCGCACCCCTGAACAACGCCTATTACCGGGGGGAGAAAGCCCGCACCACCCGGGTGAACATCGCCTTTGCCTATGTGGGTGATATGCAACTGGAGCTGATCGAGTTGATCGGCGACACGCCAGGGTTGTACAAGGAAGCCCTGGACCGGCAGAACTACGGCGTCCACCACTACGCGGTACTGGTGGATGACTTCCCCGAGGCCTACAACTGGGCACTGGACCACGGCTTCGACGCGGTAATCGATTCCGGGGTGGACGGCCTCGCCCGAATGTCCTACATGGAAGACCCGGATAAGGGCCTGATTCTCGAGGTCATAGAGTGGAACGGCCTCACCAGGCCCTACTTCGAGGGAATCGAGAAGCTGGTGAAATCGGCCGACAAAAACCAACTCGTCTACGAGTTCAAGCTCGACGATATCACACCCAAGGTTGCGGTTTTCGCCCAGCTCACCAAATTCGCCATCAAAAAATTATTTGGCCAGGTGAAGCCGACCCGGCGAATCGCGGAAGCAGCCTAGCGCCAGCCGCATAGATTAGACGAACAGCCCCGCTGATACAGCCAAATCCGCGAGACGGAGCACAATAGTATGAAACACCTGCTGCTACTTGCCGCCGCCGCAGCCCTGTTGCCTGCCTGTGGAGGTGATCCCCACCCCGCCGGCACCGTAGAGGGTGAAGCCCTGTCACCGGAGGCGGTGACCATTCGCGACGAGGGGCGAAATACAGCGGCCCGCGACCTGCAAGCGAATACCGACAAACATATCCTGTTCGGCGACCTGCACGTGCACAGCACCTACTCGGTCGATGCCTTTACCCTGGAATTGCCTATGATGGGCCTGCAGGGTATCCACACCGTGGCCGACGCCTGCGACTTTGCCCGTTACTGCGGCAAGCTGGACTTCTTCAGCTACAACGACCACGCCGAGGGGCTGACACCCAAATTCTGGCAGGACACCAAGGACACCGTGCGCGCCTGCAACGCCACCTCTGCCTCCGTCAATCCGGATCTGGTGGCCTTCGCCGGCTGGGAGTGGACCCAGATGCGCACGGACGCCAACGCGCACTTCGGGCATAAGAACGTAATTTTCCCGGGTACCGCGGACGATGAACTGCCGGACCGTCCCATCAGTGCCCGCATCACACCGGACGACCTGGGCGTGTTTGCCATGTCGCGCAACAGCGGCCGCGGTCGCCTGATCGACCCACTGAACTGGAGGGCCTACGCCAACCTGATCCGGTTGCTGGACGATATCGCCGAGGTGCCGGGCTGCCCCACAGATGTCAACAGCCGGAACCTGCCCGCCGACTGTCACGAAAACGCTCCTACACCCGACATCCTCTACCGCAAGCTGGACGAGTGGGGCTTCGAGCACATGATCATTCCCCACGGCAATACCTGGGGCGCCTACACGCCGCCCACGGCAACCTGGGACAAGGCCCTGGCGATCCGCTATCACTCGGACCAGAGACAACCGCTTCTGGAGGTGATGTCAGGGCACGGCAACAGCGAGGAATACCGCCCCTTCCAACAGGCCATCGAGAACGCCGATGGCAGCCTGAGCTGCCCCGAGCCCCAGGGGGATTTCGTACCGTGCTGCTGGCAGGCGGGGGAGATCATGCGCCGGCGCTGTGACGGCCTCAGTGAGGCAGAATGCGCGTCACGGGTTGAACTGTCCCGCCAGTACGCGGTGGAAGCGGGCAACCGCTACATGGGTGTATTCCCGGATTCGACCGCAACAGACTGGGGCCAGTGCAACCAGTGCCCGGACTGCTTCAAGCCCGCCTTCAACCAGGTGTTCGCGGAGAGTTCCCAGTACGCCATGGCCCTGACCAACTTCGACGAAACCGACGAGCAGGGTCGTCCGCTGCGCTTCCGCTGGGGTTTCATTGCCTCGACCGATGATCACACCTCCCGGCCCGGCACCGGCTACAAGCAATACCAGCGGCGTATGATGACCCAGGCCAGCGGGGTGCGCAGCGATTTTTACGGCGGGCTGATGCAGGGCCTGGTAGGTGAGGTGGAAGACCCCCAGATGCCCAAGCGAATCCAGACTACCACGCCCATTCCGGACCTGGCGCGCATGAACAGCTTTCTCTACCCTGGCGGCATCGTGGCCGTCCATGCTGACAGCCGCGATCGCCGTGACATCTGGGACGCCCTGGCCCGCAAGGAGGTCTACGGCACCTCCGGACCACGCATGTTGCTGTGGTTCGACCTGGTCAACGGCCCCGATGGCAGGCTGCCCATGGGATCGGGTACCGAATTGGCCGAGAACCCTCGATTCGAGGTGCGTGCCGTGGGCGCCTGGCAACAGAAGCCGGGCTGCCCCGCAGACGTGGCGAACCTGGGTAGCGAGAGGCTGGAATACCTATGCGCCGGGGAGTGCTTTAACCCCTCCGACGAGCGCGAACTGATCAGTGCCCTCGAGGTGGTGCGCATCCGGCCCCAGGCCTATCCCGGGGAACCGATCGAAGAATTGATTGAGGACCCCTGGCGTCGATTCGAATGCCACGGGGATCCGGCAGGGTGCGTGATTCAGTTCGAAGACCCGGACTACGCCGCGAATGGCCGGGATACGGTGTACTACGTACGCGCCCTGCAGGCGCCCACGCCGGCAATCAACGCGGACAACCTGAGACCTTCGCTGGACAACCAGGGCAAGGTCGAATCACTTGATCCCTGCTACGGCGACTACCGCACGGATTTTGACGACGACTGCCTGGCGCCGGCCCAGGAGCGGGCCTGGTCCTCGCCTATTTTTTTGGACCAGCCGCCAAGTACCAATCAATCAGCAACCCTGACAGAGGAACTCCAACAATGACTCCCATTCATGGCCAACACCACTTAACCGTTAAAGCCAGTGCCGACGACGTGTGGCAGGCCATGCGCAACTACGGTGACCTTTCCTGGACAGAAGGCATCGAAGAAGTCGTCGTCGAGGGCGAAGGTGTGGGCATGCTGAGAAAGGTGCGGCTCAGCGGAGCCGGGGAGTGGATTCTGGAACGCCTCACCGCGCGGGATGACGCCTCAAGGACCTTCAGCTACGCCATCGAGGGTGACGGCATGCCGGGCTTCAGCAATTACAGCGCCCATGTACGTGCCGAACCCGCCGATCAGGGCTGCATCATTCACTGGGAATGCCGCGCCGACGCCCAGGACGATGCCGTGGAGGCCATGCAGCCGATGGTACAGGCGCTGGCGGAAGGCATTTCCGGCCTGTTTGCGGCCCAATTCAACAATAATTCAGATGTCGACCATGAATAGTCAAACACTGCTGGGCCTGTGCTGCGGCAGCCTGATCCAGGCAGATTTCCGCGGCCTGGCGGAGGCCGCCTCCGGCGCCGGATTCACCTCCATCTCCCTGTGGCCCACCCTGTTCCAGGGTGCCCTCGAAGCGGGATTGAGTGAAGCGGATATGCGCGCCATCCTGGTCGATAACGGCCTGCGCGTCACCGAGCTGGATCCCTTCAGCAGCTGGCTGCCGGTAGACATGGAGCCCAATGATATGGCCGCGGCCTTCCACGCCTTTGGCGAGGATGATTTCTACCGAATCGCCGACACGCTGGGAGCCCGCACCCTGAATATCATCCAGCAGGGAAAGACGAGAGCCTCCGACACCGAGCGCCGGGACCTGATCCACGACCTGTGCGATCGTGCCGCCGGACACGGACTACTGGTTTCCGTGGAGTTCCTGCCCTGGTCCACTATCGGCAGCCTGCAGCAGGCGCTTGACCTGGTGAAAGCAGTGGACCACCCGAACATCGGCTTGAACATCGATACCTGGCACCATTTCCGCAGTGGCGGCACGGTGGAACAACTGGCCACTCTGGATGCCTCCCGCGTTGCCGCCATCCAGTTCAACGACGTGGAGGCCGAGGCCTGGGACAATCCACTTGAAGAAACGGCGATGGGGCGCCTGCCGCCCGGCGAGGGTGCCAGCGATTCCGTCGCGGTTTATCGCGCCCTGCACGAAGCAGGGGTCTCCGCGCCGCTTAACGTTGAAGTGTTTTCAGCAGAGCTGATGACACTACCGGCGCCAGAGGCGGCCCGGCGGTTGGCGGACAGTATGCGCTCGGTCATTCAGCGGGCCGCCTGAGTTTTTACGAAACCGACAAACAAAACAGGATTACCGACACATCATATTCCAGGAGAATTCCTCATGAGAAATATCATTATCAGCGGCAGCGCCTCCGGCATCGGCCAGGCCTGCAGGGAAAAATTCGAGACGATGGGTGATCGCGTCATCGGCATTGATATCCGGGACGCGCAGATCATTGCCGACCTGGCCACCCGGGACGGCCGTCAGCAGGCAATCGCCCAGGTGCTTGAGAAGACGGACAATGCCGTCGACGGACTCATACTGTCCGCCGGCGTCAGCGGCATGCAGCACCCCGGTGACTTTACCGTATCACTCAACTACTTCGGCTCCGTCGACCTGTTCGACGGCCTGCGTCCGGCCATGGAAGGGCGGCCCAACGCCTGCGCCATCGGCCTGGTCTCCAACTCCTCCCAGTTCGACATCGACTACGAGGACCCGATGGTCCTGGCCCTGCTTGAGGGCGACGAGGACAAGTGCCGGGAGATGATCGTGGAACTGGATCGCGGCGCCGGCTACCGCTACGCAAAACACGCGCTGGCCCGCGCCATTCGACGCCGGGCCTCAGAGTGGGGGCCGCTGGGAGTGCGGATCAACGCCATAGTACCCGGGATGACTGAGACCCCGATGGTCGCGTCCCTTAAGGAAGATCCGGAGGTAGGCCCCATGCTCGACATGCTCCCCATTCCCCTTGGGCGCCGCGGCACCGCGGCGGAAATGGCGGGTGTGATTACCTTCATGCTCAGCGAGGATGCCTCCTACGTTCATGGCATGATGATGTGGGTGGACGGCGGCACCGACGCAGCCATACGGCCCGACCGATTCTAGGCGTCTCCAACTCCGTGAGCGCGCCCATCAAACAGTAAACTACCCCGCATTAGCGGACGGCAGAAGAGGGAGATCCCATCATGCTGACTAAATTTGGAACAACACTACTGGCCCCGGTAATATCGCTGGCGCTACTCGCTGGCTGCAATGCCGAGGATCCGGCGACGAGCGGTCCCCAGACGCCTGCGGCCACGGCGAAGAGAGCCTCCACGCCCGGCCCACGCCCGAACTACGCCCCGCCTAATCCCTACCTGGCAGATTCAGTGCTGCCCATCGGCCATATCAACTCCGCGCAGACCACCGGGGTGGACCACGCGGGTCCCGCCGGACCTTCCGAGGCCCTGTCCGAGGAAAACGGCGGCCTCACCTACACCCATCTCGGTCCGGGACACTTCGGCGCGGCCATCTCCCCGCCCTACCCCAACGGCGAGCGGGTCATCTGGAGCAACGGTGCAGAGCGCATCTCCAAGCTCGATTACGATTCTCTCGATGTGCTATCCGAGTATCACCTGGAACATTCACCGGTATACCTGAGCAACGGCGGGCCGATCTCTTCCGAACAGGCGGACAAGGTATTCTCCAAACTGGATTTCCTGCCCACTTTCAAATACTCCGGCCTGGCCACGGTCATGACCACCATCCCAATGGCCAAGGAGTACTACGGCGGCGGGCTCGCTGGCGTCTACTACCTGCTGAGCTCTGACAATATTCTGTATGTCGGTGGCAAGGAGTCTATCCTGGCTTATGCCGACGCCGATCCGGACGATCCCTCATCGGACATCATACTGAAGGCCGAGTGGAAAAAACCGCCGGAGGTGACCGGGGGTTTCAATTCCATGAACATGACCTATGACGGCTGGATCATCTCCATCACCGACGACGGCTGGGTCGTGTTGATCAAGCAAGATTTCTCTGAATACCACACCCTGCAGTTGACCGGCGCAGAGGTGGCCCCGGCCTGGAACCAGTACATGCTTGACCAGGGTCGCAGCCAGGGCGCCGCCACCTGGGTACGCAACGGCCCCGCGATCGATGAAAAGGGCAATATCTGGGTTCCCTCCCTGCAGCACATGCACAAGATCCTGTGGGACGGCGAGAGGCTGTCAAAGGATCCCGCTGACGGCGCCTGGGTGGAGCCCTACAGCAACAAGGGCCCTATCACGGTGACCTTCGACGACATCATCGACCCGTCCACCGGTAAACCCTTCACCTTCGAGAATGTCAACGTGGGCTCCGGTTCCACCGCCAGTCTCATGGGCTTCGATGAAGAGGACAGGTTCGTGGTAATTACGGACGGCGACGAGGTAATGAACATGGTGCTGTTCTGGCGCGACGAGATTCCCGAGGGCTGGCAGCAACTGCCAAACGCGCCCAGCCGCCGTATCGCCGGCATGTTGCGGGCCGACATCGGCTTTGACGACGCCGAGGCGGTGCAAACGGAGCAATCTGTGGTGGTGGGAGGCTACGGCGCCTTCGTGGTCAACAATGCTCCCGCCAGCAAGCCTATCAAGCGAGCTCCCGATGGCGCTTACGTGGGCCTGGCGGGGCATCACCCGGACTACACGCCTCACGGGGTACAGAAATTCGAGTGGGACCCCGCTGAGAAAGCCCTCAGGGAAGCCTGGGTCAACGGCGAGGTCTCTTCAGTGAATTCCGTTCCCATCGTGTCCAACGGCGCCGACAT
>JAACFI010000121.1 GCA_009937575.1 Haliea sp. | reverse complement strand
GCCATGGCCAGGGCCATCGCCGCGGACAAGTCCATGGCCACCGACCCCACCCCACCCGGGGAGGGTCCCACCCGGGAACAGCGGGAGAGCGGTTTTTACGACCTGCTTTTTGTCGGCCAGGATACCGACGGTAAGATGATAACCGCCAACGTCAAGGGCGACATGGACCCGGGTTACGGATCAACCAGCAAGATGATATCAGAGGCCGCAGTCTGCCTGGCGATCAACCCCGGCAAGTCCTCGGGCGGTTTCCTGACGCCGTCTGTGGCAATGGGATCCCAATTGATTGAAAGACTCCAGGAGAATGCCGGGCTGACTTTTCAGCTGGAGAACTAGCCAGCCAGGCGTTTAAGCCAGACCCAGGTAGTGCACACTGAACAGGCCTTCTTCATCCAGCCAGGTCTGTTTCAGTGTCAGGCCGGCAGCGGCGGCCAGTTGGGCGAAACCTTCGACCGTGTACTTGTAGGAATTCTCGGTGTGGATGGTTTCGCCCTCCTCAAACTCAATGTGGCTGCCGTTGCACTTCACCGATTGCGCCTGCCGGCTGACCAGGTGCATTTCAATGCGCTGCTGTGCCTTGTTATAAAAGGCTTTGTGGTTGAACAGCGTCTCGTCGAACTCCGCATCCAGCTCGCTGTTGATCCGTCCCAGCACATTGAGGTTGAACTCGGCGGTCAGCCCACTGGCATCGTTATAAGCGGCGTTAAGCCGATCACTGGATTTGTGCAGGTCCACTCCTATCAGTGCACCCCCCTCCTCGCCCAGGATTTCCCTGATGCGCTTCAGGAAGGTGAGCGCCGCCCCCGGCTCCAGATTACCGATCGTTGAGCCGGGATAGAAAATCACGCGCTTGCCCTCTGGCACACGGTCCAGGAAAGACCAGCCCTGGTTGAAATCGGCGCACACCGCGTGGATATCCAGCCAGGGATACTCCTGCCCAAGCTGCATCGCCGAATCGCGGAGAAACTCCTCGGAAATATCCACCGGCACATAGGCCGAGGGACGCAAGCTTTCGAGCAGCAGCCGGACTTTTTCACAGCTGCCACTGCCGGGTTCGATAAACACACAACCCGGTTCACAGATCCTGCTGATTGCCTCCCGGTTGTCAGAGAGAATCCCGATCTCGGTGCGCGTCGGGTAGTACTCCGGCAATCGGGTGATACGGTCGAACAGCTGTGATCCCTGTTCGTCGTAAAACCACTTGGGATCAAGATTCTTTTGCGTCTCCTGCAAACCCTGCAGGAGCTCCTTTCGACTGTCGCCCGATTGCGGGTTCGTGCTGTGGAAGGTCACATTCCGGGATTCTCCAATGGCCTCATTCACGCGGTTTTTCCCTTTTTTGATTTATCCGGCACTGGACGCTCATCGGGCCAGGCGTAGACCGCTGAACTGCCAGCGATCCTGCGGGTAGAAAAAGTTGCGGTAACTGGGTCGCAGCTGGTCTGCCTTTGAAACGCAGGAACCACCGCGCAGGACTAACTGGTTGCTCATGAATTTGCCGTTGTATTCGCCAATGGCACCGGGGGATGGCCGATAGCCTGGATAGGGACTGTAGGCGCTCTGGGTCCACTGCCAGCAGGCGTCGTAAAGCTGCTGTACACCGTCTCCATCGTCGGCCGGGCGCGGATGATAAAGGCCATCATCCATACCGCCGGCAGCAGGCAAGTGATCGGCAGCAACCAGCTCCCACTCCTGTTCAGTGGGCAGCCGCGCGTCGGCCCAGCGGGCGTAGGCGTCGGCCTCGTAACCACTGATATGGCAGACCGGTTGATGCGGCTGTCGAGCCTGAAGGCCATGCAGCGTGTATTCCAGGCTTTCGCCGTCGCGATCCAGCCAGTAAAGCGGGGCCTGCCACTCCCGGGCCTGCACCTCGGCCCAGCCGTCGGCCAGCCACAGTTCCGCCCGCCGATAACCGTCGTCGGCAATGAACGCGGCAAATTCGCTATTGGTGACCAGCCGACTGGCCAGTTCGAAGGGCTCCACGTAGGTGCGGTGGCGCGGCAGTTCATTATCGAAACAGAATCCCTGCCCGACGAAGCCGGTCTCTACCAGGCCGCCTGCGAAGTCGTGCCAGATCAGGGGCGGCTCGGTACTGCGCCCCGGACAGGTCCCCTCCACATAGGTCGGCAGAAGCGGATTAACGCCCAGTGAATACTTGAGGTCAGTGAAGAACAGTTCCTGGTGCTGGCGTTCGTGCTCGATTCCGAGCACAACCCGCGCCTCGATATCCGGACGGTCAGGATGCCCACTGACATCCAGCAGTGCCAGCATGGCGTCATCCACCCGCTTTCGGTAGTCCAGGACCTCATCGACTGTCGGGCGCGACAGCAGGCCCCGCTGGGGCCGCGGGAACTGCTCGCCGATTCCATTGTAATAAGAATTGAACAGCACCTCGTAGAGTGGCTCCGGTGCCGCATAGCCCTGCAGAAACAGCTTGAGAAGAAAGGTCTCGAAAAACCAGGTGGTATGGGCCAGGTGCCATTTGGGCGGGCTGGCGAAATCCGCCGCCTGCAGGCCGTAATCCTCGATGCACAGGGACTCGCAGAGAGCGACGGATTGTGCCCGGGTATCGAGGTAATCCTGCGCGAGATTGTCAGGCATTTCCAGCTTCCGGTCCGATCAACGAAACCCTGCCACCGACCCAGACCCTGCCCTCTTCCATCCGACTCCACAGCCGGCCACCCTCGGCAGAGCGCTGCAGCGCCTGCAGCCTGGAACCCAGGCCGCGCTGCTGCCAGTAACCCGCCAGGATGCGCATCGCCGAGCCGGTGGCGATATCCTCCGGCACACCATGCTGCGGGGCAAAGTAGCGATAGTGAAACTGCTCGCCGCACAGTGCATCTTCGGAAACCACCATCGAGGTGACAATAAGCGCCCGGCGGGTACGGGCGACCAGTTCTTCACCCGGGACAGGCAGATTCTCCAGGCAGGCATCCGCTGCCATTTCGACAATAAGGTAATCGTCCTCACCACCAGCAAAGGCACAGGCCACTGGCGAATTCCCCAGGAGGCCCGGCAACCAGTCCAGCACCTCGCAAGGTTCGGTCGGCATGGGGGGAAAGCCCAACCAGATCCTCTGCCCCTCGAAACGGCAGGGTATCTCGGTGCCACTCATGGTAAGACTGCCATCTCCCTGCCACTGGTCCGCCCAGCAGGCGGCTGAGGCGAGCAGTCCGTGACCACACAAGCGTATGGCCTGGCCACTGGCGGTCCAGCAGCACACCGATGCTTTGCGGTTCTCGATTGGCCAGCTGGCACACTGGGTGATATCGCTGGGAGCGGGCGCTCCATCAGGCGGCTGCCCGAGCAGCGTCACCCGGCAGGGGTTACCCCTGACCGACAGGCCCTCGCCTGTGGTATCCCCGCCGGAAAATACTCTCAGTGAATGGATTGTGGGTAAAAAAGCGATGTCTACGCCTGTTTATAGCCCTTCCTGCGTTACAGCGTAGCAGGTTTTGGTGAGATCAACATTACAACGACTCAATTGCGCAGGTGGGCCGGTATAAGACCCCGCTCGATCAGCTCGAACAACAGTTCGGTGGCTACCGCCAGCAGGGCCGCAGGAACCGCCCCTTCGAGTATCAGCGCGTGGTCATTGAGATTGAGGCCAGAAATAATGGGCTCTCCCAGGCCACCAGCCCCGACAAAGGCCGCGAGGGTAGCAGTACCGATACTGATAATCGCGGCGGTTTTGATACCGGCCAGCAGAGTGGGCATGGCCAGTGGCAATTCGATGCGCAGTAACTGCTGACGCGGCGTCAGGCCCATGCCAGTGGCCACCTGTCTGACCAGGGGATCGACATTGAACAGGCCGGTGAGCGTGTTGCGCACGATCGGTAACAGCGAGTACAGGAACAGGGCCAGGATCGCCGTGAGCTCACCCAGGCCGACCAGCGGTATCATCAGGGCGAGCAGTGCCAGGGCGGGGATGGTCTGGATCAGACCCGTCAGGTACAACAGCCCCTTCGCCGCCCGTGGGAAACGGGCCAGCAACAATGCCAGCGGGATGGCCACCAGGCACCCCAGCAGCAGCGCGATGCCGGTGAGCTTGAGATGTGTTGCGGTATGGCCGAGTATTCTCGTCATACGCGAGGGCGCCGTGTGCGCCGCGGTGTCGGTAAGGCCGCTCTCCAGCAGGAAGCCGGCAGCTACCGCAGCTGGCTCCTCACCAACCTGGGCCACCCGGTGGTTGAGCGCTCGCATAGTCGCTTCATCGATGCGATTGTCGAGCACTTTCAGATGCTCCACCACCTGGGCGGAGAGATCGGTCCGGGTCAGCAGGTAGGCGTTGTAGCGGGGAAAAAACTGCCTGTCATCCTCCAGCAGCACCAGGTCGTGGACCTGCAATTCGCCATCGGTGGTGTAGGCGTCGGTGGCGTCGAGGTGCCCACTGGAGATCGCCGGGTAAGCCAGCGCGTGCTCGATGCCGATGGGGCGCTGCGGCAATCGGTAGGCGGCGCTCAAAGCCGGCCAGCCGTCACCGCGATTGAGAAATTCATGCGAAAAACCCAGTTCCAGGTCAGGGTGGCCGGCCAGGTCACTGATCGTCACAATTCCCTGTTCACGCGCCAGTGCCCCGCCGACGGCGATGGCGTAACTGTTGTTGAAACCCAGTGGAATCAGCAGGCGTAGCTTGCGCGACGCCAGCTCTTTCTCGAGCTGCTCATGGGTAATACCAGGCCGGTCCAGCACCGCCTGGGTCAGTGTACCGGTATACTCCGGGTAGAGATCGATCGACCCTTTCTGCAGGGCCTCGAAGGCGATCAGGGTGCCTCCCAGCCCCAGTTGTCGCTCCACCGCCACGCCCCGGCTCTCCAGCAATTGCGCAGCAATCTCTGCCAACAGGTAGCTCTCGGTAAAGGTCTTGGAGCCGACGCGGACCGGCTCGGCGATAACGGGCGGTGCGGCCCACAGCACAAACAGCAGGCAAAACACGCCCGGCAACCAGCGATAATTGTGCGCGTTCATTGACCCTGCCCCACCAGCAGAGATTGCAGCAGTGTATCGGGATCCACCGCATCGGGGCCCGCCAGCAGCTCCACCTTGTCCACACTGCAGACCACGCGCCCGCTGTCCATGATCACGATATGATCGGCCAGGCGCAGTGCCTCGCGCATATCGTGGGTGACCAGTACCGCTGTAGTCGGTTCAGCCCGGTGCAGCACCAGGAACTGCTCCTGAATGTCCAGGCGGGTAATGGGATCGATGGCACCAAAGGGCTCGTCGAGCAACAGGATCTCCGGGCGCAGCATCATGGCACGGCACAGGCCCACGCGCTGCTGCTGGCCTCCACTCAACTGGTGCGGGTAGCGATCCAGCTGCTCCCGCTGGATCTGGCTGAGCGCCAGCAATTCATCCAGCCGTTGCTCAATGTTCCCGGCGGGCCAACCTTCAAGACCAGCGAGCAGGCAGATATTGTCGCGGGCGGTCAGGTGGGGGAACAGCCCGGTGCCCTGTACCGCAAAACCCATACGCCGGCGAACGGGCGTCAGCCGGTTGTATTCGAGCGGCTGACCAAAGGCGCGGACCTCGCCGGCATCAGGGTTCACCAGCCCGTTACATAACTTCAGTAGCGTCGACTTGCCACAACCGCTGGGCCCGATCACCGCCGTGATGCGCCCCTCGTTGAATTGCAGAGATACGTCATCCAGTGCACGAAGATGCTGGTAGGTTTTACTGATGGATTGCAGTGACAGCGGGCTCAACTCGCTGCGGCCCCCGAATTCTCCAGAGCCTGTAAGGCGGTGCCCGCGCCGGCGAAGTCATAGATATCCAGTGAATCCCGGGCTGCAGTCAACGGCTCTCGAATGCCGCTGTCCTCGGACAATCCGGCCAGCAGTTTGTCTGCCACATCGAGCGCTTCCGGGTTGCTGGCAGCCACCGCATCAAGCAGCTCGTCCAGCAGCTGCTGTTGTTCGACCTCACTCAGTCCCCCACCCACCTGGCCACTCTCCTGGGCGGGTGACAGGACCGCCTGGGACTCACCGGTCAGGGACAGGGCCGCCCTCAACCGGGACAAGGCATCATCGGCCACAGGCTCGCCCGACTTCAGCGCCAGCTCGATCGACTCGGCACAGGCGCCCAATTCACTGGCGCCAAGATTATTGGCGATGCCGCGCAATTTGTGGGCCAGCTGCCGTGCGCCGTCCTGGTCCGCCGACGCGATCATCGATTCCAGGCGTTCCGGTGCATCTGCATAATCCTTGCAGAGACCCCGCAGCAGATCCAGGAACAGCGCTGCGTTGCCACCGACACGGGCCAGTCCCTCGCTGACCTTTATCCCAGGCATTTCATTCGGCAGATCGTCTGAGGTCCCTTCGTCACTACCAGCCGGAATGAATTCTCCCTCGTCAAATTGTCTTTCCCCGGGCGCAATCCACTTTAACAGGGCGCGATAGAGCTCATCCGGTTCGATGGGCTTCGGTACGTAGTCATTCATACCGGCCTCGGCGCCCCGCGCCCGGTCCTGGGGCATGGCATTGGCGGTCATGGCCAGGATTGGCAGATCGCCCAGGCCCGGCTCAGCGCGGATTCTCTCGGTTGCGGTATAGCCGTCCATGACCGGCATCTGCACATCCATCAAAACGCAGTCGTATTGCCCGGCAAGCGCCTTCTCGACGGCCTGGGCCCCATCCTCGGCCAGGTCGACATAGAGCTTCGCCTGACGCAACAGCTCGCCTGCGACCTGCAGGTTGAGTTCGGAATCGTCGACCAGCAGGATGCGCGCTCCCCGGATGGGCAGAAGGTCGATCTCGCCGGGAGCTTCCTCCACCACCAGATCGTCACTGCCTGCCAGGAGTTCAAGTTCAAAATGGAAAGTGCTGCCCTCCCCCAGCGTGCTTTCGAGCTCGATATGCCCACCCATCAGCTCCACCAGGCGCTGCGCTATCGACAGGCCCAGCCCGGTGCCGCCGTGCTGTCGCGTCATGGTATTGTCCGCCTGGGAGAAGGCCTCGAACAGTTTATCGCGCTGCTCGGGGGCGATACCGATACCGGTGTCGGCGACGGCAAAGCCCAGGCGCACCGCCTGTTCGCTTTGACTTACCCGGCTGATGGACAGTGTCACCTGCCCCTGATCAGTATATTTCACCCCGTTGCTGATCAAATTACCCAGTACCTGTTTGATGCGTTTACCGTCACCGATCAGGGCACCGGGGATCCCGGGGTCCACGCTGGTCGCGAACGCCAGGCCGGCCTCCTCGGCGGTCTCCTTCCAGGTGCGCTCGATACCCTCTACCATCGCTGCCAGGCTGAACGGTTCGCTGCTGCAGCTCAGCTGGCCCTCCTCCAGCTTGGAGAAATCCAGGATACTGTCGATGATGTCCTGCAGGTCCTCCGCCGATCGCTCCACCTTGCTGAGGTAATCCCGCTGCTGGTCATCCAGGTCGGTCTTGAGTCCCAGGTGGGTCAGCCCGAGTATGGCATTCATCGGCGTGCGCATCTCGTGGCTCATATTGGCGAGAAAATTTCCCTTGGTCTCCACCGCTGTTTCCAGTTCACGGTTAGTCTCCACCAGCTCCGCGGTGCGCTGTTCGACGGATATCTCCAGCTGTTTCAGAATCTCCGTGTAGCGCTCGGCCATCATCAGGGCGATAAACAGCAGCATGAATGCAAAAACGATATACAGGCTGTTTCCGGAGCCGATCAGTGGCGTCTCTAAAATCACGTCGTTGATCGTGGCCGCCGCCAACAACACCATCAATGCCACCACCCCCCGGGCGGCGCGACTGCCGTGAAATGCCCGCCAGCCCATGATCAGGGCCATGGAGAGTGCCCATAAGGGTCCGAGGTACTGGAAAGAAGCCAGTGTCCGCTGCATGATCCCAGCGCCGGGAACCAGTAACACGGCCAGGAAATAGACCAGGAATACCAGGTGAAATCCGCGGGTGAGAAGGTTTTCGGGCGTGCGCGTAACCGCCAGCAACGTCCTGCCGAGCAGGAACGGGGAGATATAGAGCAACAGGAACTCGATCTTTTTGTGCCAGAGATAGGGGACATCGACAAAGAACCTGCTCTGGCTGGTTTCAAAGGTATAACCTGCCATGGCGACACTGAAAAGGCCGAACCAGAAAAATTCCTTGAGCACCGGGTTGCGGCGGGCGATAAGCAGGTGATAAAGACCGAGCACCAGGTAGAGCACAGCCAAAGGGAGTTTGGGTAACAGGGCTTTTTGCAGCATTCCCTCCCTCAGGTCGCCGACATTGCCCAGCAGGTATTCACCCCCATGGGGTCCGGTCTCCCAACTGTCCGGGGCCCCTGGATCGCGCCACACGCGCATAGCCAGCACCAGTCTGCCGTCGCTGTCGATCGCAGACGTCGGAATCGAAAAGGTTTGGTGATGATCGTAGACGGCCTGGGGCTCGGGCGGTAACCGACCTACACTGCCGATTCGCTGTCCACCGGCAAATACCTCGTAGGCACTCATCACATCGCCCAGAGTCACTGCCAGCGCCCCGAGGTTATCGAGAACGGAGGGTTGGGACGGATCGAGATCGAGGGTCAGGCGATACCATAGCATCCCGGTGTAACCCGCATGACCCTCGGGATAAGCTGCGGGTACTGTTGTCAAGGACCAACTGCTGTCATCCAGGTCGACAGCGGCCCAGGCGGGATCATCGCCGAGCTGGATTCGCCATTGCCCGCTGATGGAAAAGGGTTTCGAGAGATCATCGACGGGTAAGGCTGCACTCGCTGATCCCGCCCGCAATAGCAGGAGAAAAACAAGCGCGGCACAGCTCGCGGCCGTTTTCATGGCCCGGCCTGCAGTTCCTCGCTTATGCCCGCCAGCAGGGGTTCGGCATCGCCGAAATTGAAGTTGTCGAGATGCTCACGGGCCTGGCTGAGCCGCTGCGCCAGTTCACTACCCGCCTCCTGGGTAGCCAGCAACTGATCTACCAGCTCGACAGCGCCGGGATCGCAGGCCGCCAGGGCCGCCTCGAGGCCAGTGCAAACATCCAGGACATCGACATTGTTGGCCCCGGACGCCGCCGCGACCGGCTGCCGATCCTTCATCAGTCCGGCATGGGATTCACGCACCACATCCAGGGCCTGGGCCAGCGCCTCGATCTGCTCGTACGAAACGCCCTCACCGCCAATGACCGTCGTTTCTATCGCCTCCGCAGCGGCACCGACGTCGACAGCACCCAGGTTATTGGCGATGCCGCGAACCTTGTGCGCCGCACCTCGCAATTCCTCGGAGGCACTGTCGGCGACCAATCGACGCATGGTATCGGGCGCATCTGCGTATTCGCCCAGCAGATCGCTGAGTAACTGGAGAAAGAGTTTCTGGTTGTTCGCCATGCGACCCAGACCGGCCTTGATCTCCAGCCCTGGCATCGTATCGGGCAATGGTACAGATTCGGATTCAGGCGGCGGGACCAACGACGGGGCTTCTGCACCTGTAAGGTTGTCGCTGTAATCGGCCTCCGGAACAGCTTCCAGCAGGGCCTGGTAAAGATCAGCGGGATCCACCGGCTTGGCCACGTGCCCGTTCATGTCCGCGTCCCGGGTGCGGGCCCGGTCCTGGGCCATCACATTGGCGGTCATCGCCAGGATGGGCAGCTGGTCACTGGGGTAGTCCCGACGCAGGATGCCGGTGGCGGTATAGCCATCCATTCCCGGCATCTGGATATCCATCAACACGCAGTCGTAGTCGTTGGCCCTGACCTTTCTAACCGCTTCCTCGCCGTCGCTGGCTGTATCGAGTACCAGCGGCACCTTTTCCAGCAACTCGCAGGCTATCTGCAAATTGATATCGGAATCGTCCACCACCAGCACGCGAGCGCCGCGAATTCCCGCCAGGTCCTCGGGGCCAGTAGTCGTACCCAGCTTGCGGGCGCGACGCACCACCTGCTTGCCATAGGCCAGCATGATGGTATCCAACAGGGAGGAGGGTTTGACTGGCTTGGCCAGGAAGGCGTCGACCATCGCCTGGTGCTCGCTGCTGGGCATGTTCCAGGAGGACAACAGTACGATTTTAGGCGGCGACTCGGTTTCGCGGACCGCCAGCGCCACGTCCAGCCCGGTCATCCCCGGCATCATCCAGTCGAGCAGCAACAGGTCAAAACGCTCGCCACCGCGCATGATGTCCAGGGCCTGCTCACCGCTCTCCGCCAGGGTGACCGTATAGCCAAAGGAAACCAGGTATTCCTGGAGGATTTCACGGGAGGGTTCGTTGTCGTCGACCACCAGTACGTTCAGACCCTGTGGCGCCTCTTCCTGCACCTCCTCTGCCTCGGGTTGTTCGGCAACATTGAAGCTGAGGTCAAAGTGGAAGCTGCTGCCCACGCCGGGTTCACTGGTGACCTCGATCTGCCCACCCATCATCTCGGTAAGCTGCTGGGAGATCGCCAGCCCCAGGCCGGTGCCCCCGTACTGGCGGCTGATGGTATTGTCCGCCTGGGAGAAGGACTGGAACAGCCGTCCCAGTTGCTCCTCGTTCATGCCGATGCCGCTGTCGCGCACATCGAAATGAACGGTGACGCGGTCGTCTGTGCGTTCAGTCTGGCGCACCTCCACCACGATCTGCCCCTCCTCGGTAAACTTGATCGCGTTGCCGGCCAGGTTGATCAGGATCTGCCCGACACGGGTGGGATCGCCGTACAGGGTGTCGGGCAGGGCTGGTTCGCGCTGGAACACCAGTTCCAGGTGCTTGTCCTGGCAGCGCACCATGCAGATGGTCGCCAGGTTATCCAGCACCTCATTGAGGGAAAAGGGAATATTCTCGAACTCCAATTTTCCCGCCTCCAGCTTGGAGAAATCGAGGATGTCATCGATGATGGTGCGCAGTGCATTGGCGGCGCTGTCGACCTTGGTCAGGTAATCCTCCTGCTTCTTGTCCAGCTCCGTTTCAAGGCACAGGCCGGTGAGGCCGATGATGGCATTCATCGGCGTACGGATTTCATGACTCATATTGGCCAGAAAGGTGCCCTTGGTCTCGTTGGCGACTTCCGCCTCCTGGCGCGATTCCTCCGCGGCCTGGAACAATTGCGCATTCCGAATAGCCGTGCCCAATTGGGTGACATACCGCTCGATAACCTTGATTTCATCACTGTCGAGGTCGAAGGGCTCGTCCAGAGCGGCGAAGTAAATGCAGCCAATGCTACGATTCTGTATCTCCAACGGGGACATCAACAGAGAAGCCAACGGGTTGTGTTCCATGATCAGTTTATCGGTGGCTCCGCCGGCCTGCTCGACTTTCACGTTCCTGAGGTCGCCGCTGAAAATAGACTTTTTGTGCACGATACAGGCCGCTGCAAAGCTGTCTGTTTCATCCAGTGGTATCCCTTCACCAGTCAGGAGCTCTTGCAGGAACTCGGGAAATTCCCGCCCTGCATTCTGCCGCAAAACGAGACGACCGGTGTCCTGGTCAATGGTGAACACGCCCATCTGGTCGAACCTGAACATCTTCTGCAGGCCGTTGTAGATCGTGTCTATTACCTTGTGTACGTCCAACGTGGAGTTGACGATACTGGCTATTTCGTTGAGATCGGATATTTCCTCAAAGGCCTGCTCCAGCTCGGCGGTTCTGTGTTCAACTTTACTCTCCAGCGAGCGCTCGGACTCTTGCAGGTCGGTGATAGCCTGGCGCATCCCCGCAGCAATTGCCTGCAGCTTACCCGCAGACTGCCACAATGACAGCATGATCACGCAACTGATAACAGCGGTGGAAAAGGACTGTACATAGGCGACAACGTGATCCGGCACCGTAGGTGTAATTACGGGCGGGAATAGGGCCCCTATACTGCCAACGATGATTATGAAAATAGAAACCATGATCAGGCGGCGGAGGATAAATTGGGAAACAAAAGGTAGTGC
>JAACFI010000485.1 GCA_009937575.1 Haliea sp. | reverse complement strand
CAAGGGGCTCACCGATCGCCCGGGACTCACCGCCAGTGGTCCGCCCCTGCCCGTGCTGCTCAAGTCCCTGCGCAAACTCGCGGACCTGCGTGCAGCTGCGGATCGGGACGACATCCCGACCCGGTACCAGGACATTCAAACACTTCGATCGGCCCTGGCCTGATAGAACATCCCGAATACCGGGAACAAGAGCGCCTTTATGAACGCCGACTACAAAACGTCCTTCGTATTGCCAGAAGACATCTACCTGCTGAATCACTCGGTGGGCCGCCCACCGGTGAACACGGCCCAGGTGTGGTCGGACAGTTTTCTTTCTCCCTGGCGGGATGAGGGTGAGGAAGTCTGGACCCGCTGGCTGGAGGCCATCTCGGGATTCAATTCAGCGTTATCACGCCTGCTCAACAGCCCGGTGGAAAACTTCTGCCCCCAGGCAAACCTGTCCAGCGCCCTCACCAAAATCCTGCAGAGCCTTCCAAAGCACGAAAACCGGAATACGATCGTATACACCGAAGAAGACTTCCCCTCCATTGCCTTCGTGCTGCAGCAGGCGGAGCGTTTCGGTTACAGGTTGCGCGCACTACCAGACGGCCCGGACAGCACAGAAGTCGGGCAGTGGCGCGATGCCTTTGAAGAGGACACCGCTGTGGTGCTGGTCACCCATGTCCACTCCAATACCGGCAGGCAGGTCCCGGTGGGGGAGATCACCCGCCTGGCCCGGGAACAGGGAGTCGTATCGATCGTTGATGTGGCCCAATCCGTGGGCTGCGTGCCCATCAATCTCCAGACATGGTCAGCGGATTTCGTCATCGGGTCCTGCGTAAAGTGGCTGTGCGGCGGACCCGGCGCGGGATTTCTATGGGCGAGACCCGCGATCCTGAGTTCCTGTGAACCCGTGGACGTGGGCTGGTTCTCCCACCAGGACCCGTTTGAGTTCGATATTCACAATTTTCGCTACGCTGAAAACGCCGATCGTTTCTGGGGAGGCACCCCTTCAGTGCAGCCTTTCGTGGTAGCGGCCAACAGCATTCACACGATCTGCGATATCGGCGTGGAAAATATCCGCGGCCACAATCTTTCACTCACGCAGCGCCTGATCGAGGCCGTTCCGGCGGGGAGCCTGGTGACTCCCGCTGATCCGGATCAGCGGGGGGGCACACTGGTGGTCCATTTCGAAGAACAGCAGCTCGAGGCCGTGCTCTCTCGACTCAAGTCACACAAAGTGCTGTTCGATACCCGACCCACCGGCATACGTCTCTCCCCACATATTTACAACGATGCATCGGAAATAGACGTTACCGCCAGGTGCCTGGGTGTGTAAGTAGCATCTGATCCTAAACGTCGATCAACTCGACCGGACAGGGTTCCGCGCGCCAGATATCCCGGCAGTATTCGGCGATCGTGCGATCTGAAGAAAATCGCCCCATCCTCGCCGTGTTCAGAATCGACATCTTCGTCCAGCGCCCGGGATCCGCCCAGGCGCGGCTGACCTCCTCCTGGCAGTCGATATAGGACTGGAAATCCGCCAGCACAAGGTAGTCATCGTGATGGAGCAGATTGTCGACCAGGGGTTGGAAAAGTGCCCTGTCGCCGTTTGAGAAACCACCCGATGCGATGGTATCGAGGGTCGCCTTGAGCACCGTATTCTGCTCATAGTAGTCACCCGGCCGGTAACCGGCAGCGCGTTTGGCCTGCACCTCGTCGGTGGTGAGCCCGAACAAAAAGAAATTTTCAGCGCCCACCGCTTCCCGTATTTCCACATTGGCCCCGTCGAGGGTGCCTATAGTCAGGGCGCCGTTCATGGAAAACTTCATATTGCCGGTACCGGATGCTTCCTTGCCGGCGGTGGAAATCTGCTCCGACAGGTCGGCGGCGGGATAGACATTCTGCGCAGTCTTTACGCTGAAATTGGGAACGAAGACAATTCGCAGTTTATCGCGCGTCTCGGGATCGGCATTGACCACATCGGCCACGGAGTTGATCAGTTTGATAATCAGTTTGGCCATGAAATAGCCGGGAGCCGCCTTACCCCCGAATATCGCCGTACGCGGCGCAACGTCGAGACCCGGGTTTTCCTTAAGTCGGTTGTAAAGGTACACGAGATGCAGCACGGCAAGATGCTGTCGCTTGTATTCATGGATTCGTTTTACCTGCACGTCGAACAATGTGTCGGCATCCAGATCGAGGCCCATCACATTGCGGGCATTGGTGGCGGCTACCTGCTTGCGGGCCGCCTTGACCGAATGCCATCGGGCCTGGAAATCCGCGTCGTCGGCAAACTCCTCCAGTCTACGCAGTTGCTCCAGGTCGTTGACCCAGCTGTCGCCAATGCTTTCATTCAACAGGTCCGAGAGCTCCGGATTAGCCAGGGCGATGAAACGGCGCGGGGTGACACCGTTGGTCTTGTTATTAAACTTGTCAGGGTAGTACTCATGAAAATCCTGCATCACCCGGTTTTTGAGCAACTCGGTGTGCAGGGCCGACACCCCGTTGACCGAAAAGCTGCCCACGGTGGCCAGGTTGGCCATCCGCACCGCGCGATTGCCGTGCTCGTCGATAAGCGACATCCGCTGCAACCGGGCGAGGTTACCGGGATATCGCCGGGCTACTCCGTCGAGGAAGCGCTGGTTTATTTCGAATATGATCTCAAGGTGACGGGGCAGCAGCTCCCTGAACATCTGCAGTGGCCAGGTTTCCAGGGCTTCGGGCAGCAGCGTGTGGTTGGTATAGGCAAAGGTCCGGGTGGTGAGGTCCCAGGCCCTGTCCCAGGGAATCCCGTAATCGTCCAGCATCAGACGCATGAATTCCGGGATAGCCAGGGCCGGGTGGGTGTCGTTGAGCTGTATTGCATAGTTGTCGGCTATCGTCTCAGGCCCACCACCCCGCAACTGGTGGAGTCTCAATATATCCTGCAGGGAACAGGAGACCAGGAAATACTGCTGCTGCAGTCGAAGGCTCTTGCCCTGCATTGGTTCGTCGTTGGGATAG
>JAACFI010000120.1 GCA_009937575.1 Haliea sp. | reverse complement strand
ACGCCCACCTGGACCACTCCGGACTGCTCCCCAAGTTATTCCACGAGGGCTATGCCGGCCCGGTCATAAGCACCACGGCGACCGCTGAGTTACTCGACGTGATGTTGAACGATTCGGTGGGCCTGTATCTGCGCGACCTGGAGCGCAGTAATGTGCGCAACGCCCGCCGTGGCAAGCCCGAGCTGGAACCCGCTTTCGGCCTCGAGGATGTGCAGGGCGTGCTCGGCCTGTGTGAAGGTCACGAGTACGGCCAGGAGATCAGCCTGGGCGACAGCGTAACCCTGGTGTTTCACGATGCGGGGCATATCCTGGGTTCCTCGGTGGTGGAAGTTCGCCTGCATGAGAAAGGCGAAGACAGGGTGCTGGTATTTTCCGGTGACCTGGGTAAGGCCGACTCGGTGCTGATGAATGAGCCCGCCCACCCGGGGAGAGCGGACCTGCTGTTGATGGAGAGCACCTACGGTGATCGCGAGCACCGGGGTGAGCAGGACTCCCTGGCCCAGTTGCGCGAGGTATTACAGGAGACCTGGCGCAGGGGCGGCAGCGTGATGATTCCCTCCTTCGCCGTGGGGCGCACCCAGGACATCCTGTTCCACCTGGGGTGTCTGCACTACCAGGGCGAACTGGATAACTGGGAGGTATTCCTGGACAGTCCCATGGCCATCGCCATCACCCGGGTATACGATCGATGGCTGGGCATGCTAAACGGGGACGATGTACGCCAACTCAGCGAGGTGCAAAAGACTTCCCTGGAAAAGTTCCTCCCCACACTGAACCTGGCGATGGATACCGAGGAGTCCATGGCCATTAACCGCATAAAGGGTGGCGCTATTATCATCGCCGGCAGTGGTATGTGTACCGGAGGGCGGATTCGCCACCACTTCAAGCAGCGCATCTGGGATGATCGCAATACCATTATTTTTACCGGCTACCAGGCCCGGGGCACCCTGGGCCGTGTTCTGGTGGACGGCGCCGGCAATATCCGGATGTTCGGCGAGGAATACGTGGTCAAGGCTCGCATTGAAACCCTGGGCGGACTGTCTGCCCACGCTGGCCAGAGCGAGCTGGTGGCCTGGGTGAAGGAATTCGGGCCCGACACACGGACTTACCTGGTACACGGCGAACCCCGGGCCCAGGATGCGCTGGCGGATCGCCTGTGGCGTGAAAGTAGTATCAAGGTAGAGATTCCGGGCCGGGGTAAAACGATCGTTATCTGAGCGCCCCTGGAAGTGAGTCAGCGATTGGCGAAATGCCCTGCCTTGGTCTACGCTTGTGTGTCCCACGCCTTTCAGATAATGAGCCCTGGGAGAGTTGTTGTTACACCGGGGCGGGAGTAATAAGTGATGATACCCTGGGAATTCAAGGCCACTGAATTATCCTCCTGTAACTGCGCCTATGGTTGCCCGTGCCAGTTCAACGCCCTTCCCACCCATGGCCACTGTGAGGCGATGGTCGGCTTGCAGTTTCACGAAGGACATTTTGGCGATACCCGGCTTGATGGACTGCGCGCCGTCTCCATTATGCATTGGCCCGGTGCGGTTCATGAGGGCGGTGGCAAGCACTTTATCATCGTCGACGAGAGTGCCGATGAGGACCAACGGCAGGCGCTGTTGACCATTCTCAGTGGCGGTGAGACGGAGATGGGGGCGACGATTTTCAATGTTTTCTCCGCCACCTACGACCAGGTATTCGATCCGGTTTACCAACATATCGACATGGCGGTGGACGTGGACGCGCGGACCGGCCATGTGAAAGTCGAGGGTCTCTGTGAGAGCAGCGGTCGTCCGATTCTCAACCCGGTAACGGGTGAGGAGCACCGTGCACGGATCGATCTTCCCAACGGGTTTGAATACAGCCTGGCCGAGATCGGCAGCTCCACTTTCCACACCAACGGGCCGATCGAGTTGTCCAACGAGGACAGCTACGCCCAGTTCGCACACCTTCACATGAACAACCAGGGCGTGGTCAGGAGTGCCGCTGCCTGAACCTGCGACAATCACAGCGACCGAGGGCCTGCTGCGCCGCGAGCGGCTGCTGGTAGGGGGCTGCCTCGGGCTCATCTGCTTACTCAGCTGGTACTACCTGTTGATCGGCGCCGGTACCGGCATGAGTACCCTGGCCATGACCACCTGGCAATTTCCTCCCCCTGTCTACCGCAGCATGGACGCCGCCGGCTGGCCCCTGACCTACTGGCTTATCATGCTGCTGATGTGGTGGGTGATGATGATCGCCATGATGGTCCCCAGCGCGGCGCCTATGATTCTCCTCTACGCCAGGGTATACCGGCACAATCTGCCAGCTGTTTCCCGGCCATCATCGCTGGTCCCCACGGGGGCGTTCCTGGCGGGTTACCTGCTTGCCTGGCTGTGTTTCAGCCTGGTTGCCACGGGGATGCAGTGGGGGCTGGAACGAGCGGGGCTGGTACACGGTATGATGATGTGGAGCAGCAACCACGTCCTTTCGGCGGGATTTCTGCTGGCGGCGGGCATCTATCAACTATCTCCCCTGAAAAGCCTGTGTCTCGATCACTGTCGTTCGCCGGCCGGTTTCCTGTCGGAGCACTGGCGCAAGGGACGGGCAGGGGCCCTGCGCATGGGTATCGACCACGGACTGTACTGCGTGGGTTGCTGCTGGTTCCTTATGCTGCTGCTGTTCGTGGGCGGGGCCATGAACCTGGTTTGGATCGTCGGGCTGGCCGTGCTGGTGCTGCTGGAAAAGCTGTTACCCGGCGGTCATAGGGTAGGCCGCGTCTCCGGTGGGCTGATGATAATCGCCGGAGCGCTGTTGCTGCTCGGGGCCTGGTAGTCGCCGACTGTGTCAAATATCACTAAATACCGTCAGTCGAGGGTGAAACCCGCGTAATTATTGGCAGCGCTGTCGACACATGCCTCCTTATAGTCGTTAACCCCTAAGAAGCTCAGTAATTGGCGGGGTTTGCCCGGCACATTGGCGCCCATGTACCAGGAGTCAGCTTTCGACAACAGGCTGGTTTCCGCCATCTCGGCGAGTACCTCACACCAGGCATCCTCGGCCCCCGGGGTTGCCTCGATTCGAGTCAACCGCTTTTCCCGCAGGTATGCCAGGCACTCCACGATCCAGTCTCCCTGCAGCTCAGTACAGGTGGGGCCATTGCAGAAGGCGGCGGGGCTCTGCGGTGCATACATCATCATCATATTGGGAAACCCGGCAGTGGCCACACCCAGGTGTGTACGCGCTCCCCCTGACCAGTGCTCGCTCAATTGCCTGCCGCCGATGCCGCGGATATCGATGTCGGCGTATCCGCCGGTCAGGGCATCGAAACCGGTGGCCAGTACCAGCAGGTCGAATTCGAAGTGCTCTTCGGCGGTACGTACCCCGGTGGTGGTGATCTCCTCGATGGGCGTGGCGCGGCTGTCCACCAGGCGGACATTGTCCTGGTTGAACACTTCGAAATACCACTGCTCCAGGGAAGGGCGCTTGACGCCAAAGGGGTGAGGTGGCTCGGTGGGCGCGAGCATTTCCGCCACTGCCGGGTCGTGAATGCGTTCGCGGGTCTTGTCGCGCCAGAAATCGTAGGCGGTGCGGTTGGCCGTTTCGTCCATCAATATGTCGTTGAAAGTACCCATCCAGAAATGGAAGCCGCCCCGCTCCCAACAATTCTCGTACACCGCGAGCCTTTCCTCGTCGGATACCTCCAGGGCGGATTTGTCGATGGCAGCGATGTCATCGAAGCCGCCCCTGGTTTGCGGTCGCCTGGCAAATCTTTCCGGGTATTCCAGCTTCATCCGGTCCTGTGTTTCCCTGTCCAGCTTCTGCTGGCGCATGGGCAGGGCGAGGATGGGGGTGCGCTGGAAAACGGTAAGTTGTTCGGCCTCCCGGCCGGCCTCCTGTATGACCTGTACACCACTGGCACCGGTACCGATGACGCCTACGCGCCTGCCTTCCAGCTTAACCTCTTGTTCCGGCCACTGGGCGGTGTGGTAGCACTCGCCTGCGAATCGAGATAGTCCCGGCAGCTCCGGAATATAGGGTTTCGCCACGCCCCCGATGCACATCAGCACAAAGCGACTCACCAGGGAACGCCCGTCCTGCATGCCGAGTTTCCAGTGATTTTTATCTTCGTCAAAGTGCGCGCTGGCCAGGCGGGTGTTGAAGGAGATGTCCCGGCTCAAATCCAGTTTCTCATCGACGTAATGAAAATAGCGCAACAGTTCCTGCCAGGAGGGAAAGCGTTCGGTCCAGTTCCAGTCGCGCCACAACTCCTCCATCGAGTACTCGTACATTGGAACATTGGAGTCGACCCGCGCACCAGGGTAGCGGTTCCAGTACCAGGTGCCGCCAATGTCCTGGCCGTCTTCCACCAGGTGGACATTAAAACCCTGCTGGCGCAGGCGGTAGAGTTGGTAGAGTCCGTTGAAGCCTGCGCCGACGACCAGCACATCAAGCTTTGCCGGCAGCTGTAATGAGGTGTCTGTCTTCTCGACCATTATTGGTTTCTCTTTATTGGATAGGAAAATTCTCTACCGCGGCGGTGGACAGCAGTGTTCAAGTCAAATCTAGATCAGATCGGCTGATTGTAAAGCTCTCTCGCTGTTGGACTTTCCAAGCTCCGGGTGACAAACTATCGCGGTGCCGGGGCCCCCCGGGGCAGGATTTGTTCAATATCAGGGAAGTGTGAATATGAAAAAGCCTTTTAATGCAGGTATTTTTGCTGCTGTATTATCGCTGTTGCTGGTCGGCTGTGCCAGCGGACCGGCCTATCAACCGGTGGCGTCCCAGACCGAGTCCATCGATATGGACGCTTTTGCCCCGAAGGTTGAAGCCTTCGTGGTATTGCTGGATATCTCATCCTCCATGGGAGAGGACTACCAGGATAGACCCAAGGTCCAGATCGCCCAGGACCTGGTGGCCAGCTTCAATGCCACCGTACCCCCGGCAGATTTCAAGGCCGGGCTGGTGACCTTCGGCAACGGATCCGGTCGCTGCCTCGGCAGAGGCGAGGGCAAGGGCGTCTATGGGCTTGAGGCCTACCAGACTGCTGACTTTGCCAGTGCCCTGGGCTCCATCGAGTGTGCCGGTGGTACCACGCCGATGTCAGAGGGTGTCGATGCCACCGCGCAGATGTTGAGTGGTCAATCCGGTCCGGTAGCGGTAATTATCGTCAGTGATTTCCAGTGGGTGGCGGCCAGGCCGGTAAACCGTTCCGTCGAAGCGCTGAAAGCGCAGCACGGCGAGAACCTGTGCCTGCATACGGTCAAGGTGGGTGACAACACCACCGGAGATGCCCTGATAGCCAGTATTGCCAACACCCCCGGCTGCGACAGTTCGGTGGCCGCGGGGGATATTGCCTCCGCTGGCGGTATGGCGAACTACGTGACCGGCGTACTGCTGGCACCCCTGGAGTACGAGAAACACGCGGTATCCGCTACTGCACTGTTCGACTTCGACAAGGCTGTCCTTAAAGAGCAGGGTAAGGCAGAACTGCGCAACCTTGCTGAATACATCAAGGGCAAGGGCATTACCGTGGCCGATATCGACGTCATCGGTCATACAGACAGCATGGGTTCCGAAGAGTACAACCAGGACCTGTCAGAACGACGTGCGATGGCCGTAAAAGAGTACCTGGTGTCCATGGGAGTGGATTCCGCCATCATCGATGTCAGCGGTAAAGGGGAGAGCGAGCCCGTTGCCAGCAACGACACAGAAGAGGGGCGGGCGCAGAATCGCCGGGTCGAAATCCATGTGGGTACTACGCGCCTGAAAAACTAGGTAAGAGGCGTCTGCCCCGGTAGCGAAAGCGCCGGGGCAGAGCTTGTCCTTTAAATCCTCAGTTTCCGGTGAGGGCCTCTTCGACGAAGTCCAGCCGGTCCTGGCCGAAGTACATCTCCCCATCCATGTACATGGTGGGTGCGCCGAAGGCGCCTCGCTCCACCGCTTCTTCCGTGTTGCTCGCCAGCTCTGCCTTGACTTCCGGGTCCTGGGCTAACTCCAGCAGTGCAGCCGCGTCCAGTTGTTTGTCCGTCAGTACCCGGGCGACTACCTCGGCATCACCCATGTTCTCACCCGCTACCCATACGGCGTCATACATGGCGTCTAAGTAGGGATCCAGGCAGTCCAGCCGCTGTGCGGCGATCGCACCGCGCATCAGGTTGAGGGTATTGATGGGAAAGTGGGGGTTGAAGGCCAGGGGTACACCGTAACGCCTGGCAAAGCGCGGCAGGTCAGACTCCAGCATGTATTTGCCCTTGGCGGGCACCGCCACCGGGGTGGTGTTGCCGGTGGCCTTGAACAGGCCGCCAAGCAGGACGGGTTTGTAAACGATTTCCAGCCCGTATTGCTCACGCAACTGCTGCAGGCGTTTGTATGCCAGGTAGGTGGTGGGGCTGCCGAAGTCGAAATAGAATTCCAGGGTCTTGCTCATGGGATCCTCCTTGAGCCTAAAGGTTCCAAAGTGGAACCAATTGTAGTGTTACCCCGAGTCCATCGTCAAGGGATTACCGCGAATCCCTTGACCGTCTATGTATTTGTGGCGGTGCGCTGTCGCTAGTTTATATCACGGCCTGAGTCTCACGCCGCCCGTGGTGCTTCCTGTGGGCCGCGTATCAACCTGCCCGGTACCGCGCCGGTGTACTCCCCGTTTTCCATGATGACCTCGCCGCTGACGATGGTCGCATCGTAGCCCCGGGCGCCCTGGAACATGCGGCGGCCGCCGGCGGGCAGGTCGAAGATGATTTCCGGCGCTTCCAGTTGCAGCTGTTCGAAGTCGATGATGTTGAGGTCCGCTTTCATCCCCACCTCCAGGGTCCCGCGGTCGTCGAGGCCCACGCAGCGTGCAGTATCGTGGGTCTGCATTTTCACCGCCTGTTCCAGCGGGAAACGATGTCCCCGCTGGCGGTCTCGCACGTAGAAGCTGAGCATCTGGGTGGGCACGCTGGCGTCGCAGAGCACACCGCAGTGGGCGCCGGTGTCCGCCAGCGACAGCACGGTGGTGTCGTCCTCCAGCAGGGTCACCTGGCGGCTGAGGTCATTGGCGCCGTAGCCGAAGCAGGGGAAGTAGACAACGTTCTTGCCGCCGTTTTTCATCATCAGGTCGTAGCAGTATTCCCGCGGGGGAATCCCGGCAGCGGCCGCGCGGGCGGCGATCGAGTCTTCCGGGCCCGGTTCGTAGTTGGGCGGATCGCCCAGTTCATACAGCTTGTCCCAGCCGGCGATGATGGTGTCCATGAATTCATCGCCCATCAGCGGGTCGTCTTCGGCCAGGATGGCGGCGCGAACTTCGGGTTTGCGCAGCTCCGCCAGACGGTCTTCATGGGACATGATCGATAGGGCGGCGTAGTTGGCGTGGAAACTGAAGGGGTTGATGGTACCGTCCCAGCTGAGCAGGATATTGACCGGTCGCGCTCCCACGTGAGGGATCAACTGCGCTCCTTCCTCCCGGGCCGCCCGGCAGTATTCGAGCTGCTTGAGTACCCGCTCCCAGTCTTTTTCGTCACGGAAAAACAGCACGAAGTTGATCTGGCAGTTGTTGTCGATGGACAGCCGTTTCATCCAGTCCATCTCCTGCTCCCAGTTTTCGAAATCGGATACCACCCCGTAAATCCCCTTGCCGCCAAGTTCGCCGATGACTTTGCCGATGCCTAGCAGTTCGGCCTCGTCGGCATAGGTGCCGGGCATGGCGGCGTCGGCGCGGGTGGTGTGCAATTCAGTGCGGGAGGTGGTGAAACCCAGGGCGCCTACCTCGATCCCTTCGCGCACGATATCCGCCATGCGCTCTACATCATCGGGGGTGGCCTGCTCGTTGTTGGTGCCGCGCTCACCCATGACATAGGTGCGCACCGCGCAGTGGGGCACCTGGGCGCCGACATCGATAGCCCGGGGGAATTTTTCCACCGCGTCCAGGTACTCGGGGAAACTCTCCCAGGTCCACTCCACGCCCTCGTGCAGCGCGGCACCCGGAATATCTTCGACATCCTCCACCACCGCGATCAGGCGGTCGTGGGCCTCGTCATTGGGCTCGCAGGGGGCGAAGCCGATACCGCAATTGCCCATAATGAGGGTGGTGATGCCATGGTTGGCGGCGGGGCTGCACAGGGGGTCCCAGGTGGCCTGGCCGTCCATGTGGGAGTGGACGTCCACCCAGCCGGGGGTGAGCAGTTTGCCAACCGCATCGATTTCCCGCCGGCCTTCGCCGTCGAATTCACCGAGCGCCGCGATCTTGCCGTCTTTCACGGCCAGGTCGCCTCGGTAAGTGGATTTGCCGGTGCCGTCGACGATATTTGCGTTGCGGATGACCAGGTCGTACATCGGGCTTGCCTCTCGTTATCTTCGCCAGGGGACAACCATACTCCCGAGTGAGGAAATTTGCAGCCCGAAAGATGTCTCTTGGCTGCGTGGTGTATTTTTTTGGACCCGGGCGCAACCGCTTTCCCTGGTCTATATTGTCATTGCAAACAACACCGCAAGGAGACCCTACGATGCTTTATGCAATGCCCGGCAGCGACGATGCCCTTTTCACTTTCAAAGACCGCTATGAAAACTACATCGGAGGCGAGTGGGTAGCCCCCCTGGAAGGCGGCTACTTTGACAATATTACGCCGGTAACCGGCGAAGCCTTCTGCGAGGTGGCGCGCTCCACCCCGGCGGACCTGAAAAAGGCGCTGGATGCCGCCCACGCCGCGGCGGATGACTGGGGGCGCACCGCGGTGGCCGAACGCGCCAATATCCTGCTGCGTATCGCCGACCGGATAGAGGCCAACCTGGAAACCCTGGCCTATGTGGAGACCTGGGAGAATGGCAAGGGTATCCGCGAGACCCTGAATGCGGATATCCCGCTGCTGGCGGATCACTTCCGCTATTTCGCCGGTTGCGTCCGCGCCCAGGAGGGCAGCGCCAGCGAGATCGACGCCAATACGGTCAGTTACCATTTTCACGAACCCCTGGGCGTGGTGGGCCAGATCATCCCCTGGAACTTCCCCCTGCTGATGGCGGGGTGGAAGCTGGCGCCGGCCCTGGCCGCCGGCAATTGCGTGGTCCTCAAGCCGGCGGAGCAGACGCCCATCTCGGTGCTGGTGTTTATGGAAATAATCGCCGACCTGCTGCCGCCGGGGGTGGTCAATATCCTCAACGGTTACGGTGCGGAGATCGGCCAGGCACTGGCCAGCTCCGATCGCATCGCCAAGATCGCCTTCACCGGCTCCACCGCGGTGGGTCACTTGATCCTGGCGAACGCCGCCAAGACCCTGATTCCCTCCACCGTGGAACTGGGTGGCAAGTCGCCGAATATCTATTTCGAAGATGTGATGTCCCAGGAGGACGACTTTGTCAGCAAGTGCGTTGAGGGGCTGTTGTTGGGCTTTTTCAACCAGGGGGAGGTGTGCACCTGTCCTTCCAGGGCCCTGGTGCAGGAAAGCATCTACGGCGATTTCATCGAGCGGGTGTTGGAGCGGGCGAAAAATATCAAGCAGGGCAATCCCCTGGATACCGAGACCATGGTGGGCGCCCAGGCGTCGAAAGAGCAGTTTGACAAGATCATGGGCTACATGGATATCGCCCGCGCGGACGGCGCGCAGTTCCTGATGGGGGGTGACAAGGCGGTGGTCGGCAGTGATATCGCCGGCGGCTACTACGTGCAGCCCACCCTGCTGAAGGGCAGTAATGACATGCGAGTTTTCCAGGAGGAGATCTTCGGGCCGACACTGGGAGTGACGACCTTTAAAGACGAGGCCGAGGCCCTGGCCATCGCCAACGCCACCGAGTACGGACTCGGTGCCGGCGTCTGGACCCGGGACACCAACCGTGCCTTCCGCATGGGGCGCGGTATCAAGGCGGGCAGGGTGTGGATGAACTGCTACCACGCTTACCCGGCCCACGCCGCCTTCGGCGGTTACAAGAAATCGGGTATTGGCCGCGAAACCCATAAGGTGGCGCTGGAACACTACCAGCAGACCAAGAACATGCTGGTGAGTTACGACATCAACCCACTGGGCTTTTTCTGACCGGTGTCAACACAATCACTGGTGACTTGAGGCAGAGTATGGCTCGATAGAACACCGTTCGTGGTCACAACCCAGGCGGATTCAACGTGGAAGCACATACTTTCCTGCTGCAGTTGCTGGTTATCCTGGTCGCCGCCCGCGTCTGTGGTGAGGTGGTGGCCTCCCTGGGTGCGCCCAGCGTCATCGGCGAATTGCTGGCAGGCATTCTCATCGGGCCCAGCCTGTTGGGCTGGGTCGCGCCCAGCGAGCTGTTGCGGGTGCTGGCCGAAGTGGGGGTGATCCTGCTGCTTTTCGAAGTGGGGCTGGAAACCGATATGGGCAGGTTGCTGGGCTCCGCGCGCAAGTCGGTCACCGTGGCTATGGGCGGGTTTGTGGCGCCGCTGCTGGTGGGCTACGCGGTCAGCCACTACCTGTTCGGCCAGTCACAACTGGTTTCCCTGTTCGTGGGGGGCACCCTGACTGCCACCAGCATCGGTATCACCGTGCGTGTGCTCGTGGATGTACACCGCCAGAACAGCCCCGAGGGGCAGATCACTCTGGGGGCCGCGGTGCTGGACGACCTGATGGGGGTTGTTCTGCTGGCGGTACTGTACGAGTTCTCCGTCACCGGCGAGGTGAACTGGCTCAACGCCGCCCGGGTAGTGGCCTATATAAGCCTGTTCTTTCTCATCGCACCGGTACTGGCCAAGCTGATGTCGCGGGTGATCGGGGTGCTGGACCAGCGCATCGACAACCCGGGGCTGATCCCGGTGACCATCGTCTCCCTGGTGTTGTTCTTCGCCTGGTCAGCGCATCTGTTCGGCGCGCCCGAGCTGCTTGGCGGCTTCGCCGCGGGCCTTGCCCTGTCACGGCGCTTCTTCCTGCCCTTCGGACTGGCCGTGAGCACCGACACTGATTTCGCCCACAGGGTGGAGAGCCAGATGAAGCCCATCGTACAGCTGTTCACTCCCATCTTCTTCGTCATGGTGGGCCTGTCCCTGGACCTGCGGGAGGTGGACTGGAGTTCCTGGTTCTTCTGGAGCTTTTCGCTGGTGCTGGTGGTGGTGGCCATCTGCACCAAGTTCACTGGCGCACTGCTGATCAATGAGCCCTTTCCCCGGCGCTTCGTGGTGGGCATGGCCATGGTGCCTCGCGGGGAGGTGGGGCTGATCTTCGCCGGCCTGGGCAGCGCCGCGGGTGTATTTGCCGGTGAGACCTACACTGCATTGGTGATGGTGATCGCCTATACCACCCTGTTATCGCCGTTCTGGATCAAGCTGTACTACCGACGTGTGCTGCCGCTGCTGGAGAGGGCGGAGGCTGGCGCGCGGTAGCTGACGCGCGGTAGTAAATAGGGGACAGACCCCTTTTTTAGATCCCTTTTTAAAAAAGGGGTCTGTCCCCTATTTACCGATCAAGGCCCGGATTGTGACTGGCAATTATGTCTGGTCGAGTATGCCGAGCATCCTCGCCCGCCCGATGAGGTGTTTACGCGAGCCGGCCTGCAGCTTGGTGAACATATTTTTCAGGTGCCATTTTATGGTCTGGTCACCGACGCCCATGGCCGATGCAATCTGCTTATTGGTCAGGTTGGCGGCCAGCAATTGCAGAACCTCCGTTTCTTTCGGTGTCAGCAGTGTGGTCTCTACCACCTGTACCCTGGTCTCTTTCGATGGTGGAGCGGGGGCGGATGCAGGCTCTGCGTCAGCGAGGGGCTCGCTGCCGGTGTCCGCCCGAATCTGCTCGACGCATGTGGGGTGAGTATCTGCGGCGAGTCTGATCAGGCCGCGCGCCTCGGTCAGGCTTGCGACTTCCCGCAGGCGGGCCGTGACATCTTCCCCCTCCTGCTGGCGAGCCAGGGACAGCAGGAGGTGCAAC
>JAACFI010000007.1 GCA_009937575.1 Haliea sp. | reverse complement strand
ATCAATGCAGCAGGACCAGGACATACTGGACAATATCAGCACGGGAATCATAGCGCTGGATGACGACCTGCGGGTGATCGCCGTCAACGCCGCGGGTCAGGCGCTACTGGAAACCTCCGAGCACCGCTGTATCGGTGCCCACGCCGCGCAGCTGTTACTGCAGCCGGCGAACTGGTTGGGCGGCCTGGAGCAGGTACTTGCCAGCAACAGTCCCATGGCCCGCAGGGGCATGCCCCTGACCCTGTTGTCCGGCCAGGAGATCCACGTTGACCTGATGATCACCCCGATCACTGGCAATCCCTGCGGCATCACCCTGGTGGTGGAGATGCAACCGGTGGACCGGCTGCTGAAAATCAGCCGCGAGGAGGGCCTGATGCACGCCCAGGAAACCACCCGTGCGGTAATTCGTGGGCTCGCCCACGAGATCAAGAACCCACTGGGCGGGGTGCGGGGCGCGGCGCAATTGCTGGCCAGGGAGTTACCGGACGAGAGCCTGGCAGAATACACCCGGGTCATTATCCGCGAGGCAGATCGCCTGCGCGACCTGGTGGACCGCCTGTTGGGCCCCAACCAGCAGCTGGACCGGCAGCCGCTCAATATTCATGAAGTGCTCGAGCACGTGCGCAACCTGATTACAGCGGAATCGGATAACCGGGCGGTCATCCTGCGGGATTACGACCCGAGCCTGCCAGAATTTCCCGCCGACCGGGCCCAGTTGATCCAGGCGGTGCTGAACATCGTGCGCAACGCGCTGCAGGCCGCTCTGCACACCGAGCAATGCGAGATCACCCTGCGCACCCGGTCCCAGCGGCAGTTCACGGTGGGCACCCAGCGGCATCGACTGGTCTGCCGGGTGGACATCATCGACAACGGACCTGGTATTGCGGAAGACATGGTCCACGCGATTTTTGCGCCCATGGTAACCGGGCGTGCCGACGGCACCGGCCTCGGGCTGTCGATTGCCCAGGCCATCGTCAACCGGCACGGCGGCCTGCTGGAGTGCGAGAGCTGCCCGGAAAAGACCCGATTCACTATTTACCTACCAATGGAATATGAAGATGCACAGACAGGCTAAAGTCTGGGTGGTGGACGATGACAGTTCGATCCGCTGGGTACTGGAGAGAGCACTCAACCAGGCGGGGATCGCCAACGAGAGCTTTGCCGATGCCGACCAGCTCCTGCAGCGGATCGCCAGCGAGCAACCGGATGTCATCATCAGCGATATCCGCATGCCGGGTACCGATGGCCTGGCCCTGCTTTCGAGTATCAGCGACAGTCACCCCGAGCTGCCCGTTATCATCACTACCGCCCACTCGGACCTGGACAGTGCGGTGGAATCCTACCAGCGCGGTGCCTTCGAGTACCTGCCCAAACCCTTCGACCTGGATGAGGTTATTGCCATCACCGAACGGGCCCTGGCCCAGTCCAGGGAAAAGCAGGGGGTCAGCCCTGTCCTGGAGGAGTTACCCCAGACAGAAATCATCGGCGAAGCACCTGCCATGCAGGAGGTATTTCGCGCCATCGGTCGCCTGGCTCACAGCAATATCACCGTGCTGATCAACGGCGAGTCCGGTACCGGCAAGGAACTGGTGGCCCACGCCCTGCACCGGCACAGTCCCCGCGCCCCGCAGCCCTTCATCGCACTCAACATGGCCGCCATCCCCAGGGACCTGATGGAATCGGAACTCTTTGGCCACGAGAAGGGCGCCTTTACCGGCGCCAACAGTAAACGGGAGGGGCGCTTCGAACAGGCCGATGGCGGTACCCTGTTCCTGGACGAGATTGGCGACATGCCTGCCGAAACCCAGACCAGGCTGCTGAGGGTACTGGCGGATGGCGAGTTCTATCGCGTCGGCGGCCACACCCCGGTGACTGTAGACGTGCGCATCATCGCTGCCACCCATCAGGACCTGGAGGAGCTGGTACGCCGGGGAGATTTCCGGGAGGACCTGTTCCATCGGCTGAACGTGATCCGTATACATATTCCCAGGCTGTCAGAACGGCGCGAGGATATTCCCCGGCTGATGCAGTACTTCTTCGCGCAGGCGGCCGAGGAACTGGGCGGGGAGACGAAGATACTGCTACCTGAAACCGAGGAATTCCTCACCTCCCTGGAGTGGCCGGGCAACGTGCGTCAGCTGGAGAACACCTGCCGCTGGATCACAGTAATGGCCTCCGGCCGGGAAGTGCACCTGAGTGACCTGCCACCGGAATTGGGCAAGGTGGAAACCGGGCTGGCGGAGAGCGACAGTGCAGACTGGCGCGACCTGCTCTACCGCTGGGCCCGCAATGAACTGGTGCAGGGCAAGCACCACATCCTGCAGGACGCGGTGCCGGCCTTTGAAAAGGTCATGATCGAGGTGGCCCTGCAGCACTCCCAGGGCCGCAAGCGCGATGCCGCGGAACTGCTGGGCTGGGGTCGTAATACCCTGACCCGCAAGATCAGGGATCTCCAGCTGGAAGTCTGATTCCACTGGTGGGGTGTTGCCGGCACCGATAAGATGGGGCAATGCTCGACGTCGTCCTCTACCAGCCGGAAATTCCACCCAATACGGGCAACATTATTCGCCTGTGCGCCAACACCGGTTGTTCGCTGCACCTGATCGAGCCGCTGGGATTTGAGCTGGAGGATAAAAAGCTGCGCAGGGCGGGGCTGGACTATCGTGAATTTGCCGATGTATGCCTGTATCCCGACCTCGAGAATTTTCTGCAGCAGCGGAAGAACCCGCGTTTATTCGCCGTCAGCACCCGGGGCTCACGCGGCTACCACCAGGTACACTATCGACCCGGTGACGCACTGCTGTTCGGTCCCGAAACCCGCGGTCTGCCCGCCGATATCCTGGAGCAAGTGGGGACCGATCACTGTATCCGCATCCCCATGGCGACCAACAGTCGCAGCCTGAACCTCAGCAACGCGGCGGCCCTCGTGGTTTACGAGGGATTGCGCCAGTTGGGGTTTGAGGGGTTGGCTTAACGAAGCAAGGTGCGCGATATCCGAGATCGGAGGAGCGGTAATCCAATGGTGCGCAGGGCCTGCCCCGCTTTATCGGGCACCCTACGGGTACTCCGATCCAAAGTAGGGTGCGCACTGCGCAGGGCCTGCCCCGCTTCACCGGGTACCATCAGGGTTCCCGGTGGCACTCAGTGAGTCGCAGCTTCACCACTCTCGGGTTCACCCTGCGTCTGCGCCTGCGCCAGAGCCTGCTGGTAAAGCGCATCAAAGTTGACCGGCGCCAGCATGACCGGCGGGAATCCGCCTTTGACACAAAGGGCATCGATACCCTCCCGGGCATAGGGGAACAGGATATTGGGTGCAGCGGTGCCGAGAATGCGGCGCAGGTCTTCACCCTCGAAGCCAGTGATGAAGAAGATGCCGGCCTGCTGGATTTCCACCAGGAAGGCGGTCTCCTCTTCCACCTTGGCGGTGATGGTAATGGTAAGCACCACCTCGTAATTTCCCTTTTCGTCGATCTTGTCGCTCTTGGTATTCAGGTCGACGTTGACCTTGGGCTGCCACTGCTTGGTGAAGACCCCCGGGGTCGAGGGCGACTCAAACGAGATGTCCTTGCTGTAGATACGCTGCATCGCAAACTGCTGCTGCGGTTGATCCTGTTGGGTTGCTGCCTGTTCTTCGGCCATTGCGCCGTCCTCCGGTTAGTTGTGTAAATGTCAGGGGTGTCCCTCAGGACACAGATTGCAGTAATGGGTCCAGTCGCCCCTGGTATTCCAGTCGCGACAGGTCGTCGAAACCACCCACGTGGTGCTCGCCGATCCAGATCTGCGGCACCGTGTGGCGCCCGCTGCGTGCGGTCATCTCCCGGCGCAAGTCCGGGGCGCCGTCCACACCGATATCCGTGTAGGCCACACCCTTGCTCTGCAACAACTGCCTGGCCCGTACGCAATAGGGACAGAAACGGGTGCTGTAAATGGTGACGCCAGCGCTCATCGCCAGTGGCAATCCTAGACCACGGTGGGGAGTTGCAAATTGCCCCACTCCATCATGCCGCCACTCATCTTGTAGACCTTTTCAAAGTTGCCGGCCCGCAGCTGCTTGCCCGCGGCCCCTGCCTGCTGGCCCATCTTGCACACCAGGACAATGGGCTTGTCCCGGTACTTCTCCAGCTCCCCCATGCGGTCCGGCAGCTTCGCCGCTGGGATATTCAGCGCGTCGACGATATGCCCCTGCTTATAGGAGGCCGCATCGCGCAGGTCCACGAAGACCCCCTGTTCCCCATTGACCAGGTTGATAGCCTGCTGCGGTGACAGGGAGGGACCAGATTTGCGGGTTTCGTGCATAACCAGCATGATAATGACAGCCAGAAGCGCGGCGGCCAGTATCCACTGCTCGGCCAGAAATTCCAGAAAAAGTGCCATGGTGCGTGTTCAGTTCAACCAGGTGCAGGCAGCCGAGGCCGGTTCACCCCGGGTCCGTCTGCTCAAAAAGGCGCCAAGTATACAGGGTCTCGGGGGGCGCAACCAGCCCCGTCCACGCCGGTGAAAGGGGACAGATTGACAATGCGCCAATGGCCTGGAAAGGGTAAAATGCGGCGCTCGAAGCAATGCAGTTAACCCTGTGAAAACTGTGGAACCCAGATGAGTGCCGATACCAAGAAACCCACTGTCCTGATCATTCTCGACGGCTGGGGCCACCGGGAAGAACCTCGCGACAACGCCATCGCCAACGGCCATACCCCCGTGTGGGACCGGCTGTGGGCGGAGGCTCCGCACACCCTGATTTCCGGGTCAGGCCTGGACGTGGGCCTACCCGCGGGCCAGATGGGCAATTCAGAGGTGGGCCACATGAGCCTGGGCTCCGGACGGGTGATCTTCCAGAATATCACCCGTATCGACCAGGCCATTGCCGACGGCAGTTTTGACAATAACCCCGCCTACACCGGTGCGATAGACAGCGCGGTGCAGGCCGGTGGCGCCGTGCATGTCTTCGGCCTGTTGTCCCCCGGGGGTGTGCACAGCCACGAACAGCAGATGTTCGCCGCCATCCGCCTGGCGGCGAAGCGCGGCGTCAGGCACGTATACCTGCACGCTTTCCTGGATGGTCGCGATACCCCGCCGCGCAGTGCAGGCCCGTCCATCGAAAAAGCCGATGCCCTGTTCGCCGAACTCGGTTGCGGGCGCACGGCGAGTATCACCGGCCGTTACTATGCCATGGACCGGGACAACCGCTGGGAACGGATCGAACAGGCCTACCGGATGCTCACCGAGGGTCTGTCGGAACACAGATCCGAGAACGCCGGGGAGGCCCTGCAGGCGGCTTATGAACGGGGGGAAAACGACGAATTCGTGCTCCCCACCGTGGTGCAGGCCGAGGGGCAGGAAGCGGTAACCGTAGCGGACGGGGACAGCGTCCTGTTCATGAATTTCCGGGCCGACCGGGCCCGGCAGCTGACCCGGGCCTTCGTGCAGCCAGATTTCGACCATTTTCCCCGTGCCGTGGTACCGGAGCTGTCCGATTTCGTGATGACCACCGAGTACGCCGCAGATATCGACACCAGCTGCGCGTTCCCGCCGGAGGCCCTGACCAACGTGCTGGGCGATTACCTGGCGCAACGCGGGATGACCCAGCTGCGCATGGCGGAGACCGAGAAATACGCCCACGTTACCTTCTTCTTCAGTGGTGGACGAGAGGCACTGTTCCCCGGAGAGGAGCGGGAACTGATCCCCTCCCCCGACGTGGCAACTTACGACCTCAAGCCCGAGATGAGTGCGCCGGAAGTGACCGACAAGCTGGTAGAAGCCATTCATTCCGGGAAATACGACCTGATTGTGTGCAACTATGCCAACGGGGACATGGTGGGGCACACGGGGATTTACGAGGCTGCGGTGAAAGCGGTGGAAACCCTGGACCAGTGCCTGGGCAGAGTGGAGCAGGCCCTGCTGGATGCAGGTGGCGATGCCCTTATCACTGCCGACCACGGTAACTGCGAGCAGATGATCGACTACCAGTCGGGCCAGCACCATACCCAGCACACCACCGAGCTGGTTCCGCTGGTCTACATCGGACGCCGGCAGCTGGCCCTGGACCCCGAGGGGGGTATTCTGGCGGACATTGCCCCCACCCTGCTGGGACTGATGGGGCTGCCGCGACCGCCGGAAATGTCCGGCAAAAACCTGGCCAGCGCAGCCTGACCTCGATGCCGCTACGCCCCCGGATCTGGCGGCGAGGGCTGGCGTTAATCCTGCTGGCGTCGCTGTCACTGGCAGCGTCGGGCCAGTCCGACGAAGAAAAGGCGCGCAGCGACCTGCAGCAGTTACAGCGGGATATCCAGCAGATACAGCGCGACATCTCCAGCGCCACTACCCGTAAGAACAAACTGCAGCGTCAGCTCAGGGATGCCGAAGTCGAACTCGGCGAGCTGCAGCGGGCCATGGCGGGGAACCGCAGCACCATTTCCGCAAGTGAGCAGGAGCTGGGTTCCCTGGAGAAGCAAAGAGAGGCCCTGGAGCTTGCGCGGGATCAGCAACAGGCGCGCATTGCCATCGAACTGAAAACCGCATGGCAGATGGGGCGACAGGGCCAGATCAAGGTGCTGTTGAACCAGGAGAGCCCCCACACGGTCGCCAGGGCCATGGGCTACTACCGCTATTTTTTTGAGGCCCGCAACGAATTACTGGGCCAGTTCCGGGAAACCCTGGAGCAGCTGCAGGTTGTGGAACAGGAAATTGAAAGCACCCTGGCGCGGCTGGGTCAGCAGCAACGCGCACTGGAAAAGCAGCAACAGCAGCTGGTAAAGGCCAGGGAGACCCGCACCCTCGCCGTGGCGAAACTGAACGGCAGCATCCGCGACAAGGGGCAGCAACTCAAGCAGAAAGAGCAGGACCGCCGGGAGCTGGAAAAGCTGCTGAAGGCAATCGAGGAAGCAGTGGTCAACCTGGAAGTACCGGAAAACTACCAGGCCTTCAACAGCGCCAGGGGGAAAATGCCCTGGCCGGTGAATGGCAAGCCCAGCAACCGCTTCGGCCGACCCCGCAACGAGGGCAAAATGCGCTGGCAGGGGGTGAACATCCCCGCCGCAGAAGGTACCACGGTAAAAGCCATACACCACGGTCGGGTGGTGTACGCCGACTGGTTGCGGGGCTCGGGCCTGCTGCTGATCATCGACCACGGTGATGGCTACATGAGCCTGTATGCTCACAATCAGAGCCTGCTCAGGGACGTCGGTGAATGGGTGTCAGCCGGCACCCCGATCAGTACAGTGGGAGACAGCGGGGGGCTCGACCGGGCCGCCCTGTACTTCGAGATCCGCCACCAGGGCAAACCCACTGATCCGGCCAGGTGGTGTCGCGGTTGAGCCGCCGAGGACCGTTTGGCACCCACCTTGGGGAATGGGTTACACTAGGCGTCCTTAGGTATACAGTGGCGTGAGAGCCACCCTGGCGGTATTCATGCGTTTCCCCTTCCTGTCCGCAAATCGACTGCTCGCAGCTCTTGTTCTGGCGATGCCACTGCCCGCAATGGCTGTGGAGGAGCAGGGCCAGCTGCCACTGGATGAACTGCGCACCTTCGCCGACGTCTATAACCAGATCCGCAGCGGCTACGTGGAGGAAATTGACGACAGCACCCTGCTGGAATACGCCATCCAGGGGATGCTCATGGGCCTGGATCCCCACTCGGTCTACCTGACCGAGGACGCCTTCAAGAACCTCCAGGACACCACCACCGGAGAGTTCACCGGCCTCGGCCTGGAAGTGGGTATGGAGGACGGCTACGTCAAGATCATCTCCCCCATCGACGGCTCTCCCGCTGCAGAAGCAGGCCTGCAGAGCGGCGACGTGATACTCAAGCTGGACCAGGCGCCGGTCAAGGGCATGAGCCTGAACGATGCGATCGACATCATGCGCGGCCCCAAGGGAACGAAAATAAAACTGACTATCGGTCGACCGGGCGAAAGCCAGCCCTTCGATGTGACCCTGATAAGGGACGTGATCAAAATCGCCAGCGTACGCCAACGCTGGCTGGAGCCGGGCTATGGTTATATCCGCATCGCCCAGTTCCAGAGCGCCACCGGGGAAGATGTCAGCAAGGCCCTGGGCAAGCTCATGCAGGATGAGGAGCTCAAAGGGCTGGTCCTGGACCTGCGTAACAACCCCGGCGGTATCCTGCGGGCCAGTGTCGATGTGGCGGGCCTGTTCATGGATGGCGGCACAGTGGTCTATACCGAGGGCCGCCTGGCCAACTCGGATATGCACTACGATGCCGAGGCCAGCGACGCCAGTAAAGGCACGCCGCTGGTAGTGCTGATAAACAGCGGCTCCGCCAGTGCCTCGGAGATCGTCGCCGGCGCCCTGCAGGACCATGGCCGGGCGGTAGTGATGGGTACCCACAGTTTCGGCAAGGGCTCGGTGCAGACCATCCTGCCACTTTCCAAATCCCGGGCGGTCAAGCTAACTACAGCCCTGTATTTCACCCCCAACGGGCGCTCCATCCAGGCGGAGGGAATCGAGCCCGATATCATGGTGGAACGCGCCAAAGTGACCGCCTACGACACTTCCGGTCGTATCAAGGAGGCGGACCTTTCCGGCCACCTGGACAACGTCAATGGTGACAACGGCGACAACGGCAACCGGAAAACCACGTCCTCACGCAAACTGTCCAGCGAGCTGCTGGCCAGTGACAACCAGCTGTACGAGGCTCTCACCCTGCTCAAGGGCATTAATGTACTGGGAATGCGCAACCCGAAAACCCGTGAAGCCAGCGACAGCGAGACCACAGGCGAATCCTGAGCCCCTGCGAGCCGCCCTTACAGCCTGACCTCCACACCACGGGCGGCCATATAGGCCTTTGCCTCGGGCACGGTGTATTCACCGAAGTGAAAAATACTTGCGGCCAGCACCGCATCGGCGCCGCCCAGGGTGATGCCCTCAACCAGGTGGTCCAGGTTGCCCACGCCACCGGAGGCAATCACCGGGATATCCACCGCGTCAGTAATGGCCCGGGTCACACCCAGCTCGAAACCGTTCTTGGTCCCGTCCCGGTCCATGCTGGTCAGCAGTATTTCGCCGGCTCCCAGGTCCGCCATTCGTTCCGCCCAGGCGACCGCGTCGATCCCGGTTGGCTTGCGACCGCCGTGGGTGAAAATCTCCCAGCGCGGCTTGCCCTCCACGTCATCGACCCGCTTGGCGTCGATGGCCACCACGATGCACTGGGAGCCGAAGCGCTCGGCGGACTCCCTCACCAGGTCAGGATTGTGGATGGCTGCGGTGTTGATGCTGACCTTGTCGGCACCGGCGTTGAGCATAGTGCGGATATCCTCGATGGTGCGGATTCCACCGCCGACCGTAAGCGGGATGAACACGTGTTCGGCAATCTGCTCCACAGTGTGCACCGTGGTCTCCCGGCCCTCGTGACTCGCTGTAATATCAAGGAAGGTTATTTCGTCCGCCCCCTGCTCGTTGTAGCGCATGGCAATTTCCACCGGGTCACCTGCGTCGCGAATATCCACGAAGTTGACCCCCTTCACTACCCGACCGCACTCCACGTCCAGGCAGGGAATGATGCGCTTTGCCAGTCCCATCCTCAGGCAGCCTCGTCACACAGTTTCTGGGCTTCGGAAACATCCAGCGTTCCCTCGTAGATGGCGCGGCCGGTAATGGCGCCACAGATACCACTACCCGCCACTGCCACGAGTGCACGGATATCGTCGATATTGGTAATACCGCCGGAGGCGATCACGGGAATTGACGACGCCTGCGCCATTGTCACCGTGGCCTCCACGTTGACCCCCTGCATCATGCCGTCACGGGCGATGTCCGTGTAGACGATGGCAGACACGCCATCGGATTCGAACTGCCTGGCCAGATCGGTGGCTTTCACCTCCGAAACCTCCGCCCAGCCGTCAGTCGCCACCAGGCCATCTTTCGCGTCCAGCCCGACGATTACCTTGCCGGGAAAGGCGGCGCAGGCCTTGGCGACGAATTCCGGCTCCTTCACGGCCTTGGTACCGATGATCACGTAGGACACACCGGCCTTCACGTAGTGTTCGATGGTGTCCAGGTTGCGGATGCCACCGCCGATCTGGATCGGCAGGTCGGGGTAGGCGGCGGCGATAGCGGTCACTACCTCGCCGTTTACCGGCTCACCGGCGAAGGCGCCGTTCAGGTCCACCAGGTGCAGGCGGCGGCAACCGGCCTCCACCCAACGGGCGGCCATGGCCACCGGGTCGTCGGAAAAAACCGTGCTGTCGTCCATCAGGCCCTGACGCAAACGCACGCACTGGCCATCCTTCAGGTCGATTGCGGGAATAATCAGCATGTGCCGTTCCACTCCAGGAAATTGCGTAATAATTGCAGGCCCGCAGTGGCGCTCTTTTCCGGGTGGAACTGCACTGCGAAGAGGTTGTCCCTGGCCAGCGCGGCGTCGGCACAGACACCGTAATCCACCGAACCCGCCAGCAGGCTGCGGTCCACCGCATCCACATAGTAGCTGTGCACGAAATAGAAACGCGACATGTCGGAAATATCCCGCCACAGGGGGTGAGCCATTACCTGGCGCACCTGGTTCCAGCCCATGTGCGGAACCTTCAGGCGTTGCCCTTCAGCATCTGTCAGTCCCTTGCCAAAAAAGCGCACCTCGCCGGGGATAATGTCCAGGCACTGCACCCCGTCGTTCTCCTCGGAATGGGTCATCAGGGCCTGCATGCCCACGCAGATCGCCAGCACCGGCTTGTGCTGTTCTGTGAGCGCGTCGCTCAGCAGCTGGTCGCACTTGAGCCGGCGGATTTCCGCCATACAGTCGCGAATAGCGCCCACGCCCGGAAACACCACCCTGTCTGCCTGGCGGATCAGTTCCGCGTCATGGGTCACCAGCACCTTGTCCGCGCCCACGTGCTCCAGCGCACTGGCCACGGAGTGCAGGTTGCCCATGCCGTAATCGATTACGGCGACTACACCACTCATGATCGGTCCTTACAGAACACCTTTGGTGGACGGGGTAACACCCGCCATGCGCGGGTCCTCGGACAGGGCCATACGCATAGCCCGACCGAAGGCTTTGAACACCGTCTCCGCCTGGTGGTGGGTATTGTCACCGCGCAGGTTGTCCACGTGCAGGGTCACCTGTGCGTGGTTGACGAAACCCTGGAAAAATTCCAGGAACAGGTCCACGTCAAAGCCGCCCACGGTGGCACGGGTATAGGGCACCTGGTAGACGAGCCCGGGACGCCCGGAGAAGTCGATCACCACTCGTGACAGGGCCTCGTCCAGGGGCACGTAAGCGTGCCCGTAGCGCAGGATACCTTTCTTGTCACCAACAGCCTTCGCAAAAGCCTGGCCCAGGGTGATGCCGATATCCTCTACCGTGTGGTGGTCGTCGATGTGCAGGTCGCCCTCGGCCTTTATGTCCAGGTCGATCAGGCCGTGGCGCGCTATCTGGTCCAGCATGTGCTCCAGGAAGGGGATGCCGGTATCAAAGGTCGCCGCCCCGGAGCCATCCAGATTCACCTTGGCGGTGATCCGGGTCTCCAGGGTATTTCTCTCTACTGTGGCCTTGCGCTCAGCCATCGATCTCTCCACGGGAGGTCACTCCGGGAGCCATCCCCCGGAAAAGCGGGCCATTATAAAAGAATGCGCCTGTGAATTCACTGGAGGTTTTCACACTTCCGGATTACCCTAACTGCCTGTTTTTGCTGTCTATCCCACCACAATGCCTGCCACATCCAGCTTCGCCGAAAGAGTCCTTGCCTGGTTCGAACACTCGGGGCGCAAGGACCTGCCCTGGCAACAGGACACCGAACCCTACCGGGTATGGGTATCCGAGATCATGCTGCAGCAGACCCAGGTGCAGACCGTCATACCCTATTTCCATCGCTTCATGGAAACCTTCCCGACAGTTGAGGAGCTGGCGGCCGCCCCGGTGGATCGGGTTCTGCACCTCTGGACCGGGCTGGGCTACTACGCCCGGGCACGCAACCTGCACCGGGCGGCGACAATGGTCTGCGAGGAATTCGACGGTATATTCCCAGGCAGTGTGGAGGAACTGGAACAACTGCCGGGAGTCGGGCGCTCCACCGCCGGCGCGATCGTCAGTATCGCCCTGGGAAAGCGAGCGGTTATCCTGGACGGCAACGTCAAACGTGTATTGTCCCGCCACCGTGCCGTACCCGGCTGGCCCGGCACAACTTCAGTACACAAGCAGCTGTGGCAAATCGCCGAAGACTGCACTCCGGGCGAACGCTTTGCAGATTATTCCCAGGCGATGATGGACCTGGGGGCCACCCTGTGCACCCGCAGCGCCCCTGCCTGTGAGAGCTGCCCGGTGAACGGCGATTGCGTGGCGCGGGAGCGCGGCGCGCAACAGGATTTTCCGGGGAAGAAGCCCCGCAAGTCGCTGCCTGTGAAATCCACTACCTTCCTCATGGTGAGAGCCGCCAACGGCGATATCTGGCTGGAACGCCGCCCCGCCAGCGGCATATGGGGTGGGTTGTGGTGCTTCCCGGAACTCAGCGCGGCTGAACAGGTTACCGCCTGGTGCATCGACCGCTGGGGGTTGGAACCCAACAGCATTGAAAGCTGGGATGCCTTCCGCCACACCTTCAGCCACTACCACCTGGATATTCAACCGATGCAGGTTGAGCTGGACAGTACCCCGACGGGCATCATGGAAGCATCTGACCAGCTCTGGTATAACAGTCGCCGGCCGCCGCAAATCGGCCTGGCAGCCCCGGTGGCCGACCTGCTGTCCAGGTTGGCCTGACACTCGACAGTTGGAGTAACACCATGTCCCGCACCGTTTTTTGCAAGAAATACCAGAAAGAGATGGAAGGCCTGGACACCCCGCCATACCCCGGCCCCAAGGGACAGGAAATTTTCGAATCGGTGTCAAAACAGGCGTGGCAGGACTGGCAGGCTCACCAGACCATGCTGATCAACGAGAAACACCTGAGCCTGGTGGATCCCGAGGCGCGCAAGTACCTGCAGGGGGAAATGGACAAGTTTTTCTCCGGGGAAGAGTACGACCAGGCGGAGGGATATGTACCCCCCTCAGAGTAGGCGGGAGATCTTGACTCCACGCCCTTCTGCGGGTTTAATACGCGCCTCTTGCGATCCAGCAAACACGCCCAGATAGCTCAGTCGGTAGAGCAGGGGATTGAAAATCCCCGTGTCGGCAGTTCGATTCTGTCTCTGGGCACCAAATTCCCCATGCCGCCACATTGTGTCGCCCCCGGAACGCCGGCCGGTACGATTCTGTCTCTGGGCACCACTTTCTGTTTCACCGATCACCGCTGGCGGGCCATCCAGCGCCAGACGGAGCCGTCCGGCGATTCAATGCCAGTAACCAGGTACTCCAGAACCTTTGGATTATTCAGGCCCCAATCCATGACTCGTCGGGTGCCGGCCCTGGCAGTGAAGAGTATGCGGTCGCCGCTTCGCAGTTGCATCTCCGGTCCGGGCAACATAAAGGTTCTGTCGCCCCGGGCCAGCAGCAGGGGAATGCAGGGAAGCATACGATCGCGATTGCTCGGCTTCCGATGCAGGTGCTCAAGGCAAACCGTCTCGCCCTGCTCCAGCGCATCCCACAGTGCGGCGGTCTCATCAGGCTTGATCTTGAAGGACCAGGTTTCGGGAGTCACGCCTCCGCACACGGCAGCAATGCGCTCCCGCACCTGCCATGCATCATTCTCGGTGCCGGCCCGCAGCAGGCGAAGAAACCGGCTGAGGAGAGGCGTGGTAATCAGCGGCAGGATACGCCAGACAATAATCCGGCTGGGCTCCATGATCAGGTCCAGCCCTGCGGCCTCAAATATCGCGGTATCGGCCCGCCGGTCCTGCCTGGCCACCAGGTAAAGATCCGGGTTGAGTTCCCGGGCGGTCATAATGGCCGACAGGGTGTTGGTATCTGAATCGGTGCCAGAGATTATGCCCACGGCATCACGAATCCCCGCAGAGATCAGTGGCCCCGCTTCTGTGCCACGCCCCACGATAGAACCTTCCGGCGCCTTTTCCTCCTTGCGTTCGATCACGGTCACCTCATTGCCCTCCGACTCCAGGTAACGAGCGCAGGAGCTTCCGAAACGCCCATACCCACATATCACCCACTTCCCCTGCGGCGGTGTCACGGGCGGTTGCAGGGTGCGGTTGGGCAGGCTGATCAACCACGCGTGCAGCAGGTGCACGCTGGGGGTGCGTTGGGTCATGGCCAGGTGTTCACCAAACACCTCGTAAGCGTTGATGATGTGATCGGTGTTAAAGGAGGCGAGGTTATCCACCGCTTCCTTTACGCCCGCCCGGGCGATTACGGGGATTTCCTTCTGCAGCAGTTTGGCGGTAACCGCGATTTTCACATTCACCTCATCGCTGTCAGTGATCGCCACCACCGCCCGGCACAGGGGGCTGTGCAGGCCGGCTTCCACCAGGTGCTGTGTCACCGAGGCGTCGGCACAAAAGGCCGGTATATCCATGCCCAGGTTTTCCAGCTGCACGGAATCGATATTCAACTGGTCCTGATCGAGTACGACAGGCTGTATGCCGCGGTATGCCAGTGAGCGCACCAGCAGGACACCGGTCTCGCCGTAGCCGCAAACCACGGTAAACGGCTGGCTGATCTTGCGTACGCTGCGGATAAAGCGCGCTTCGGTGGTGGCCCGGGTGAAGGCGGGATCCTGCGTCAGGGTGAAAATTCTTCCTATGGCATAGAGCCAGGCCACCACGGTAACCCAGATGCTGACCGCAACCCACAGCCGCTGGGCGCCGTTGAACTCCTGGGGTATCTCACCAAAGCCGATCGTCGAGCCCATGAAACTGACGAAGTAGAACGCGTGGAAAAAATCGAAGCGCCAGGTATTGCCATCGGCGTCGGTACCGGGAATCAGCACCAGCCCAATTGCAGAAATAGAATAGGTCAGTATAAGGACGATCAGCGGCGTTCGCATGCGCCTGAAAAAAAGGAACAGCACCCGGGAGAGTGCGCTGTCCACGAATCCCTCAGACATGGTGATCTAGCGGCGAAGTGTCGCAGTTTCGATTATGAGCAATACGCCCGAAGCCAGGTTGGCCAGCAGCGCCCCTCCCGCAAGTGAGACCACGCTAGGCATGATCTGGGCATCCGTCCCCCCCTGTACATGCGTGGCCATGGCCCAGACGAAGGCAGCCATGATCAGCTGCAGGTCCGCCACCAGGCTGGTGGCAAGCAGCACGGCGCCCATGTGGCTGCGGTCGCCGAATTTAAGAACGGTGGCGATCAAGCTGACCAAAATGGCGGCCCACAGCTCGTAGGCATGGTGATGATCGGGGTTGTCGATGTCCCCCAGCACGAAGCCGAAATTGAGTGTCAAAGCGAGCAGGATAAAAAAACCGAAGACGACTTTTTCCAGATTCATTCTAAACCCTTCCCGCGGTATTGCTCTTATGGCGTTATTTCTTAGCTTAGTTCAACCCTCTCACCGCGCCACCATCAGGGGCACATTCACCCCCACGGCCTCAGCCAGGGGGATCACAATGGGCAGCGCATTCATGTAACTGCAGCCGGTGCGTTGGCACTCCGCCTGAAAAGCCAGTCTCCCCCAGGCCCGCTTCTGATATCAAACGCACCTTCATGTAACAGCCGATGGTGTCGTGAGCAGAGCAGAATTGTATTCCCCAGCGTGGTCTCACCGCCATCTGCCCAGTGCACCACGTGATGCGCGTCCAGCCATTTCTCATGCGTGCACCCGGGATACCGACAGCACTTATCCCGGGCCAGCAAAGCCCTTTTAAGCGCGGGCTGCACCACGCGGTGCTTCCGGCCCACGTTGAGTGGATCGCCATTGTCATCCCCGGTCACAGGCACTACTGCGCCGTCACAGCACAGGCGCCGAACCGTCTCTATCGGCAGATCACTTTTGGAATTCTCATCGGGCTCGCCACGCAGTGCTTTTTCATCCACATGCACCACCACCTGGTAGTGATCCGCGGTACAGTTGCGCTTGCCCTCACAGCCCGACAGATATCCCCTGGCCACAGCGACCAGCGCATCGGCCTGCTTCTGCTGCAGTGTTTCCTCGTCGACTGGATCATCGCACTCCGGCTCATCCCCATCGGACTCGAGCATAGACAGGGCCATCTCCAGCGCCTTCATCACCAGTTCTCCACTCTCCCGGGGCAACTCCACCGAGATCGTCATGCTGCCATCCCCGTGCAACGAGCGGGTCAAAGAGCGTGCCCGGTGAAGCCGCCGTGCATCTTCGCCCGACAGATCCCGCTGCACATTGCGCAAACGCCTGCAGTGGTCATCCACCTGCAGGGCGGTAGCGGGAATTGCGTAATCCAGCAGACGCTTCTCGGTATCGGGTGTGGCAATGCGGCTGAGCGCGCGGACCTTGGAATAGGACAGTCGGCCCGACTGCATCGCCCCAGCGGTCTGCGGCAGGTCGAACAGCGCGTTCGCCACCCGGATTTTCTCCCGGGCAGTACCGGGCGCAATGCCGCATTTCATGTTCAGCCATTCGGCGCAATTGTTGAAATGATAGGGCTTCCAGCCCTGCCGCAGATCGAACTCGCGCACCAGGACCAGAAACTCATACTCGGACGCGTTGATACGACCCGCCAGGGAGATGATTTCGTCTTCCAGATCGTCGAGACTGCGCCGGGAAAGCAACTTTATGGCCTGCATATGACACCTCCTGCCGGTTGATTACGGGCATGTTGTCTTCAGGCCTATTTTCTAGCTATCTACTTGATTTTTATAGCAATAAATCTAATCAAATGCAGTCACCCGGAGTGCGCGACTATCGAAAACATCATTCAGTCAGGATTACGCCCACATCATCTGCATAGGCTTGCCAGGCGTCCTTCAGGCGAGCAAGTATTTTGGCATGTGACCCCGCCAGGTCCCTGGTCTCACCGGGATCTTCAGCCAGGTTATAAAGCCGCCAGACACCGTCACCGTAGGGAGCAGCAACCGACACGGCCTTGTAATCACCCTGGCGCATCCACTTGCCGTTCTGCATTTCCCCGCCGACGAAGTCTTCGGCACCATAGGCCTCCTCCGACGAGCCGGAAAGAATACCGGTCAACTGACGACCGCGCATCGGCAGGATTTTCTTGTTGCCGCCTTCCGAAGGGTGCTGGATCCCAGTCATATCCAGGATCGTCGGCATCAGATCCCACACGTAGCCGAAAGCATCAGCCTGCGCTCCCGCCTTCACTCCCGGCCCGGCAACGATCAGCGGAGAGCGTATTCCCCCTTCACCGACAGTCATCTTGAACAGGTCAAGGGCACCGGCACTGGCGGACCCCCAGCCGATGCCGTAGGCGTAGTGAGACATGGGGTGGCCAACGTTTCCGACGCTGTTATCGAATTGCGCGAACCACTCGCTTCCCGCATTTCCCGGGTAGTCTTCGCCACTCCAGGGGTTGGGGCCGTTGTCCGACAGGAAGAAGATTATCGTGTTGTCGTACTCGCCAATATCCTTAAGGAAGTCCAGCACTCTCCCCACGTGGTAATCCATGTTGGTTACCATCCCGGCGTACACCTCCATACCCCGTGCCGACAGTGCTTTTTCCTCTTTACTCAGCGAATTCCAGGCGAGCAGCTGACGGAGGTGTGGAAGTCGGTGAATTTGACGCCATTTTCCGCCAGTGCATCCAGGTTGGGCGTCTGGATTTCACTGCCGAAGCTGCCGATGTCGGACCAACCCATATCATCGACCATTATCAAAAGAATATTGGGTTTGCCCGCCGCGGATACAAGCGAAGACAGAAACAGAGAAAGCACCAGAACGGTGCCACGTAACAGTCCGAAACTATGTCTCATCGCGCTGTCTCTCCTCTAAAAACTAGAAAACAAAACGGGACCGGATTCCCCAGATTACCAGTTGATCCTCATCGGCATTGCGTACGGGGTCAAACACCACCTGTAGCGTTGGTGTCATCGCAAAGCGGGGAGCCAGTCGAAATCGGTAATACAGGTCAATTGCGTACTGGTCGTCCAGCGAATCGTCCAGTGGGCGGGCCCAGGTGCCGCCGATACCCAGCCGATCGTCCTGGTGCCCGAACAGGGCGTCCACTGCAAACCCGACATTGACCATATGTTCTATCGGCGTGGAATCCTTGAGCCCTTCCTCAGAATCGCTGTCGGTGTAACCGTAACGCGCGAACGGCAGGAAGCGGCCGAATCGCTGGTAGGCAGAAACAACCACACCCCAGGACTCCGCCACCGTGTCATCCTCGCGTTCGTCCTGGTGCCACAGGCCAATATGGACATCCCCCATGGGTGGTCGCCCGGGCAGACGCGGCATCAGGCCGGGATCCCAGCCCAGCTCGAGGATGCTGAACAGCTCGCCATCGTCGAACACGTCAAAATCAAACTCCTCGGCATCCGCGTTGGCATCGTGCACGCCCAGTCGCAGGTAGTACTGGTCGGCGGGACGGTACATGACGTAACCACCCAGCCCCCTGTCCGGCAGGGGAATTACGAAGTTCGCCGCGTGGATGGCATCCATGAAATCGCTGCGGAAATTCTTCAAGGGGAAGTAGTCGTAATACCCCAGGGGGAACAGCTTCCCGACCTGGTAGCCGAATCGGTTGTCGAAGTTCTTCTGTACCCATAGCTGCCCCAGGGTGGGGTCCACTTCGCCGAAGGCCACAGTACTCGGGTAGAGCGTGCCCGCCTGGGTGAACAGCGCAACCGGTGGGACATCGGAGGTGAAATCGCGGTACAGGAACTCGAAGCCCGCCATAGCGGGTGACGTGGTACCACGGCCGGCGAAAGTCCAGGTCGCGTCCGCCACCAGTTCGTAGCCCGCCGCGCTATCTTCAGGGCCGACGTTATCGGTGGTCTCCTGGTAGACATGGGTGGCGGAAAAGCTGGGCCTGAAACCGTGTTCTTCAGCAAGGCGCCCGCGAAGCTCGCCCCAGGGACTCAACAGCTTGTCTATCGGGGCGTACCTAAGCCGGTAATCCTTGGGCCGTATATCCTCTTCAAACTGGTTGCGGATCGAAACCGCGGTGCCCATGGTCAGCTCGGCCTCTGATTCCACCGGAGCCTCGCCCAAGGTATCTGTAGCATTACTGCCGACGCCCGAATCTGCCCTAGCGGTTGTGCAAAGGCCGAAAATGCTCAACAAGACGATAAATTTTTTCATGGTCGAAAGGGCCGAAGTGGCAATAGTAAAGACTAAAGGATTCAGCGGGATACATTTCGCTCGATGTAAAAAGTCCGGTTTCTTCCGGCCTGCTCACCACCGTGAATCGCGACGCCATCGCCGTATTTTTCCAACAGCGCCATAAACAACTCGTTTTCGGCGATGGTAGATGCTCCAGCGCTGGAGGAATGATCCTCGTAGCTCAGCTTACAGTAGGTTTCCCTGCACACGAGATCCCTGAACTGCAGATCAGACAATTCCTCTCGATCGAAAATGGTGGCAGCGTTTTCCAGGGAAGCCTGTTCTGCCCCATCGACACTGGCGTCCTGTTCAAATGCCTGCTCCAGTTGCTCGACCTGCGAGTCTGACTCTCCCGGGGAATACAGTGTCACTCCCTGCGAATTCTCATTGCCGGGCGAGCCCGCTAAATCGGCGTCATCGGGGAGCCGGCGCAGTTGTATTTCCACGGCTTCAAGGCGAGCGCTCAGGTCGTTGTACTCAGGGGAGGTATAGGTGACAGGTGCACCGGACTGTCGGTTGCGCTCCAGCACCTCCAGGCGGCGATCCAGGCTGGCCTGCCGTCTTTCCATTGCAGACAGCGCTTCGGCCAGGCCGGCTTCGCGCTCCTGGGGCACTGGAGTGGCGACAGCGGGCGCCTGTTCAGGGGACAGCATCCTGTTCCAGGCAAACAACAACCCTGCCACCACCAGCAGCCCAACCACTCCAAGGTAACTGGCCCGCAAGAATCCAGAACTCCCTACCAGTCGAATCCGCCTAGGTTTCTATGGAAAAGGAGATCGCCATAAATTGCGATGGCAATCTACAGGTAATCGACAGTACATGGGCCGATTTATAGTCGATGTTACTGGTGAACAGTTCTACCTGGAAACCTACAGGCACGAAGACTTCCTGGGGTAAAGCGGAGTCGATATTGCCGAGTTCATCGGTGAGCCGGTACACGCACTTAACGGTATCTCCCACGTCGGAGAGATTGATAATCCGGGCCTTGGTATCTACATTATCCCCCAGGGTCTGGACAGCCAACGGGCAAACGACCCACTGGGGGTACGCGCTGGCGTTCGTAAGCCCTCGCTCGTTGTACCTCAGCCCTGCGGCCTGCTCCAGTTGCACGTACTGACAAACCTGTGCGCCGATATTGTACTCCTCGGCAACCGCAGGACCGGTCTGCAATATCGCAACACTAAGCAAGACCGTGAGTGTAATACTGGTGATCAGACTTTTTTTCTGTTTCATCGTGTACTTCCTCCGCAGCTATACATTAACGTAATCGTCCACTGAGTGAATTCACTGGGTGGAAGTATAGCCTACGCCATACAAAAAATTTGACGATGAAATAGTCGATGTCCAGGTGAACTGCCCCTTCCTTGATCAATATCAAGCGCGAAAGGGAGAAATTGGCCGGGCAACGAATCGCCGGGCAACAAGCCTAATGCCGCCGAGCGGATATGCCAAGGCGCGTTGCCTGATGCACCTCAAGCACTGCACTTTCACCCTGGCATGGGGATTCATGCGCAAGCCCGAGAAACGTTAAAGTAGTATTCAGCATAAGAGGCTGAGGCCTACAATAAATGATCACAGTTGTTGCCGTTAACCTGTTTGTCATCGGTCTCGTGGTGATGATTCACTACGAGTTCCTGTATCGCATCACGCTGCTGATGCCACAGCTGAAAATACGACACCGCTTCCGCATCGTGTTCGGCGTATTCGTGGCTCTCTCCGCCCACGCTGCGGAGGTGTGGGTTTTCGCCATCTCATTTCTCCTGATGCACCGGGCCGAGGGCTGGAGTCCCTGTCGGGGCTGGTACTTATCACCTGGTCTGCGTCCTTCCTGTACCTGGAAATGACCCGTTACTGGGACCGGGTCTGAGCGCGTGTCTCTAGCGCAGTCGCACCACCGACTCACCCGTCGCCCCGCGTTCCTGTACCGTACCGATGATCGACGCCTGTTCACAACCGCGTTGATGCAGCGCATCGCACAAGGCTTGTGCCCGGTCCGCGGCAACTGAAACCAGCAGGCCACCGCTGGTCTGCGGGTCAAACAGCATCTGCACTCGCGCCGGGTCTGCCGCCCCCCGGTCCAGCAACTCGTCCGCACCGCGGGCATTGGCCTCGTGCATGGTGCTGGAAACTCCCGCCTGCGACGCCTCCAACGCGCCGGGCATCAATGGCAGGGCGGCCACATCCAGTTGTGCGCCGTACTCCTCTCCCAGCATCTCCAGCAGATGCCCGAGCAGGCCAAAGCCAGTGATATCGGTGGCGGCACTGGCCCCGAAGGCAAGCGCCAGTTCCGCCGCCGACAGGTTGCTAAGCAGCATCTGCTCTACCGCAGCCGCAATATGGCGTCCATCTGCCCTCAGCTGCATATGGGCTGCGAACAGCACGCCCGTGCCAAGGGGCTTGGTCAAAATCAGGCTATCCCCCGGACGCAGGCCGCGTTTACCCAGGGTAGCAAGCGCTGGTTGCATGGGAACTCCGTTCACGGCGAAACCCAGGGTCAACTCCGGTCCCTGGGTGCTGTGACCACCTGTGAGGCGGCAGTCCACAGCAGAAAATTCGTGCAGGGCGCCGGACAGCAACTGCTGCAACTCCCGCCGCTGGATCTCGGGCGCGGAAAACGGCAGGCCGACCGCCGCGAGGGCGGATACCGGACGAACGCCGCAAGCGTAGAGATCACTGAGGGCGTGGTTGGCAGCGATACGCCCCATCAGCCATGGATCGTCCACCATGGCGCGCAGAATATCCAGGCTTTGTATTATGGTTGTACCCGCAGCGGCCGGAATCGGACTGGCATCGTCGCCGTCGCTACTGCAGTGATCCGGATACTCCCGGGCCAGGGCCCGCAGTACACTGGACAGTGCGTCGCCACCGACCTTGGCCCCGCAGCCACCGCAATGGGCCTGTTCGGTGTCGTTATGTTCGGGCAGCCGGGCAGCTTTCCCCGAAGCCATCGGCGACGGCAACTGCTCAAAGCGCCCCATGAACTCCCGGTCGATCCGGTCCTTCCAGCGCCACACCCAGGCCCCGGTGGCGGCAAACGGTCCCTTGTCCGCCGTCGCCCTGCGCCCACCCAGGGACACCAGGGACAGGAAGCGTTGCTGGGGACGGTGCTCCTTGAGGGGCGTACCCAGCAGACTGGCGCGCAGGTTGTGGGCCAGTACGGGCCCCTGGCGCACCGCATATACGCCCGCCTTGGGCCGGGGGTGCTCAACCTGGACCGCGATATCCCCGGCGCCGAATACCCACTCGTCGCCCAGCGCCTGCAAGGTATCGTGGACCGCGAGGAAGCCCAGGGGATCGCTCTGCAGGCCACTGGCGGCGATCCAGGGGGCGGCCGCCGCGCCGGTACACCAGAACAGATCGTCGTAGATGGCGTGCTCGCCACCTGCAAACACCAGGGCATCTCCCTCCACCCGCTCCACGCGGGCATCAAGGTGCACCTGCACACCCTGCTCCGCCAGTGCCTCCATCACCGACCTTCGGGCCCGGGCATTATAGTTCTGCAGGATTTCTGGCGCGCCACACCACAGGTCGATAGCGATGGTTTCGCTTGCCAGGCTGTTGGCCATGGCCATGGCCAGCTCCACGCTGCCGGCGCCGCCGCCGACAACCGCAATGCGATGGTCATCGCCGGCTGCCCGCGCCAGCACCCGGCCCCGGAGCTCCTGCCAGCGCTGCCACAGTCCCGACACCGGCTTTACCGGTACCGCATGGGAACGGGCACCGGGCACCGTATCCAGTTCCGGCTGGGAGCCGATATCGATGCTGACCAGGTCATAGTAGATGGCAGGCCGTCCCGCCACGGACAGGCATCGCTCCTCGGGATCGAGGGCCGTCACTTCGGCGGCGATAAAGCGCGCGCCCGCCCACTGGCACAGGCGGGCCAGGTCGATATGGGCCTGTTCGAAGCTGTAGTGTCCCGCCACCAGTCCGGGCAGCATGCCGGAATAAGGCGTGTGGCTGGAGGGGGAAACCAGGGTGATGCGCAGGCCCTCGATGGGCTGCATCGCCAGCATGCGCAAGGCCAGAGCGTGACTGTGCCCACCCCCCACAAGCACCAGGTCCCGGTGAATTTCTGCCTGGCGCTGCACCCTAGAACTGCTCCGCCCGGGCGACCACGGCATCCCGGTCACCACTGAACAACTGGTTGCCCTTCCGCTGGGCCAGCTGGTAGTCGTACATGGGGTCGTAATAGTTTTCCAGCAGGAAGCGTATCCACTCCCGGTGCAGGGACAGGTCGCCGTCGCGCCACTGGGCGGCAAAGGCCCCCGCCATCACCGCACTGACCTGCTGATGCCGTTCTCCCCCCAGCCGTTTTCGGATACGCAGCAGATCATCCTGCAGTTTTTCGCTGTGCCTGCGCGCGCCATCGTCCCCGTGTAGCTCTGTGTAGCGCTTGCCGAGATCCAGCACGTAGTCCTCGATCACCACATCCACGCGCTGCTCCAGGCTCTGCTCCACCACCAGCATAGGGGCATTCTTCATCTTCTGGCGCAGGACCCCGGGCAGTGCCAGCCTGCCGATCAGGCGGCCCTCGTCCTCCAGGAAGATCGGGCCTTTCCCCTGCTCCAGCTGTTTCATCAGGGCAATACTGAGGGCGTTCTCGAAATCAATCTGGCTGGGCTGGGGCAGCGGCAACTGGCCGAAGGTGGAACCCCGGTGGTTGGCCAGCGCCTCCAGGTCGACGCTGGCAGACAGCCGCGCAATCACGCGGGTTTTGCCGGTGCCGGTCTTGCCGCTTATCAGGACGAACTCCGCCCGCCCTACCGAACGCTCCAGTTCCTCCAGCAGGAAACGCCGCATGGCCTTGTAACCGCCCAGGACCAGCGGGTAGTCGACGCCCTCATCCCGAAGCCACTGCTGCACGGTCTGGGAGCGCAGGCCGCCGCGAAAGCAGTAAAGGTAGCCACCGGGGTGCTTTCGGGCAAAGTCGCACCAGGCTTGCAGTCGCCTGGCCTTCACGTCGCCCGAAACCAGCTGCTGGCCCAATTCAATGGCGGCGGCCTGCCCGTGCTGCCTGTAACAGATACCCACCTGAGCGCGTTCGTCGTCGGTCATCAGTGGCAGGCTGTGCGCCGTAGGGAAAGAACCGTGCTCGAACTCCGCAGGGGCGCGCATATCCATCATCGGCACGTCGCCGAGAAACAGGGCGCGGTAGTCCTCCGTATCCGGGCGCAGGGTCACGCGCTACTCCGCTTCCCCGCCGAACAGGACCAGGATGCGCTCCTGTAGTCTGGTAACGGCATCGGACATGAGGGCGAAATCCGCATCCAGGCGGGCGGCATTGTCCGCTTCGGGAATATCCTCGTTTTCCTTCATCAGTTCGTCCGCAAACTTCAGCCGGCGCAGGCACAGGTCCTCCGCCAGGACCAGGGAGAGTCGCTCTTCCCAGGCCAGCGACAGGCGCGCCACCTGCTTGCCCGCGTTGAGGTGAGTTTCCACCTCTTCACTCAACAAATCAACGCCGCGGCAGCGCACCACCCCGCCTTCTTCCCCGGGTTCGCGCAATTCGCACTCCTCGCCGAGGACGAAGTCATCCGTCAGGTTGCGGTGCACCAGCCAGCCGGTCATGGTGGCAGCGGGGGCGTTGTTGACCTGGGGCAACAGCACCGGGAAGCTGCCGATGCACTCCCTCAGCAGGTTTAGGAATTCCTCCGCCCGGGCGGCGCTGGCGGCATCCACGAAAATCCAGTTGGCCCGTGTGTCGATATAGGCATGCATCGCCGTGGACCGACTGAAGGCGCGGGGCAGGCAGTCCTGGACGATCTCGTCTTTCAGGCTGAGCCGCTCCTTGCGATAGACCTTGCGACCCTGGTCGGCCTCAATGGCGGCAATTTTCTCATCAAGTTGCTCGCGCACCACCGTGGCAGGCAGCAGTTTCTCTTCCCTTTTCAGCTTCAGCAACAACCGACCACCGGCAGCGTGGACCAGCTGCTCCGATTCCTCACCCAGAGGCGGCACCCACCCCAGGGACAGGGCCTGGGATTTGGCACAGGCTTGGAAGCCGCGTTGGGCCAGCTGGCTGCCCAGTTGTTCAGGCGAGAGGTCGAATGGACTGGTCAGGCGGTAGGCCCGGATATTCTTGAACCACATGAAAGGATACTGCCCCCGGCAAAAGCGGCAGATTGTACCCCAGGGGCAGGGCATTGCCAGCAGGCAATCAATTTCTTGTACCACCAGCCTGATCGGAACCTCTCCCGGGCCAGAAAATGCCCCCACGTACAAATTGTCAGTCCGACTGACCCGAGACAACGTTGTCAGCCCCCGGGGAAACCGTTTTAATCCCCAGTCCACGGAAATCGCGGAACATGTCCGCAAACCAGTCCGCAATCGAGGGACGAAGCAGATGTCAGAAAAGCCCAAGACCAACCCCTCCCAACCGCGCAAGCTGCGGGATGTGGCCCAGTGGGACCGGGAGACCGATGTCGCGATCGTCGGCTTCGGCGGTGCCGGTGGCTGTGCCGCCATCGAGGCGGCCGACGCCGGATCCAGCGTTATCATCTTCGAACTGGCCAGCTCCAGCGGCGGCTCCACCGCCCTGTCCAGCGCCGAGATCTACATGGGCGGCAACGGCGGTACCCGGGTGCAGCAGGCCTGCGGTTTTGAGGACACTACCGAAGACATGGTCACCTACATGATGATGGCCGCCGGTCCCCAGGCCGACGAGGAGAAAATCCGCAACTACTGCGAGAACAGCCGCGCCCATTTCCAGTGGCTGGTGGATATCGGGGTGCCCTTCAAGGACAGCTTCCACCAGGAACGGGCCATCATGTGCCTGACCGACGACGGCCTGCTCTACACCGGCAGCGAGAAGGCCTATCCCTTCTCCCAGCAGGCCAGGCCCTGCCCGCGGGGTCACAACCTCTACGTGGAGGGTGACAATGGCGGCCCCCTGTTTATGAAAATCGTTACAGAGAACGTGGAGAAACGCGATGCCATCTCCGTGGACTACGAAACCCGCGCCCTGACACTGATCGTGGATGAGGAGGAGCGGGTAGTGGGCCTGGTGATCCGCCAGAACCAGCAGGAGCTGAACGTACGCGCCCGGCAGGGCGTCATCCTCTGCGCCGGCGGATTCGTGATGAACGAGGAGATGATCCGCAAGTACGCCCCCATGCTCACCGCCGGTACCGAGCCCATCGGTAACCCGGGAGACACCGGCAGCGGGATACTGATGGGCATGTCAGTCGGGGGAGCCGCCATCAACATGCACGAGGGCTTTATCAGCCTGCCCTACTACCCGCCCGCCAGTATGACCCGGGGCATCGTCATCAACGACAAGGGACAGCGGTTCATCAACGAGGACGTGTACCACGGGCGCCTCGGTGCCTTTGCCCTGCGCCAGCAGTCAGACCGCATCTACTTCATCGTCACCGTGGAGCAGTACGGTGACTACGAGCGAGTCAGTTACCTGGGCGCCCAGGTGGCGGGTACCGGCGAGACCGTAAAGGAGCTGGAACAGGAGCTGGGCCTTCGCGAGGGTACCTTGCAGCAGACCCTCAAGGTCTACAACGAGGACTGCACCCGCGGAGAGGACAGTATCTGCCACAAGGCGGCGGAGTGGCTGGAGCCCCTGGAACCACCGCTGGTGGCCCTGGATATCACGCCGGGACGCGGCGCCTTCGTACCCTATTTCACCCTGGGGGGACTGGACACCCTGCCCAGCGGCGAGGTGGTCGATGCCCAGCGGCGCGTGATCCCCGGCCTGTACGCCGCAGGGCGCACTGCCTGCGGCGTGGTGCGCCGCGCCGAGGGCTACAGCAGTGGCATGTCTGTGGGGGATGCGACTTTTTCCGGGCGTATGGCGGGAAAACAGGTCGCCTCCGCGGAGCGCAGCTGACAGCGGCGTACCCCGGGGCTTGTCAGCCCGCCGGCACGCTTCTACTATGTGAACCGGGGTGCAATGCACCCCGTTTTAGTTTTCAGCCGCCGGGAAGCCACTTATGAACTACCTGCACACCATGGTCCGCGCCAGCGACCTGGACGAAACACTGGATTTTTACTGCAATAAACTCGGCCTGGTAGAGGTCAACCGCTATGACAGCGAGGCAGGGCGCTTCACCCTGGTATTCCTGGCCGCCCCAGATGACGCAGAACGCGCCAGGGAGGGGCACAGCCCGCTGCTGGAAATCACCTGGAACTGGGATTCCGAGAGCTATGACGGCGGGCGCAATTTCGGCCACCTGGCCTATCGGGTCGACAACATCTATGCCCTGTGCCAGCAGCTGATGGATAAGGGGGTCACTATCAACCGCCCTCCACGGGATGGCCACATGGCTTTCATTCGCTCACCGGATGGGATCTCTATCGAACTGCTGCAGGCGGGGGAAGCACTGCCACCGCAGGAACCCTGGGCATCGATGGAAAATACCGGCAGCTGGTAAGCGCCCCACCGCGGCGTGAAAAACAGTATTGCCACACGGCTGATCGCGGTTCTCAGTCTCTGTTCGGCACTGATTCTCGGCGTCGGCATGTGGCTGGACTACCGCCTGTCCCGGGAGGAAATCCTTGAACGCCTGAAAAACGAATCCCAGGAAACCATTCGCGCCGCCATAATCGACATGGAAAACTGGCTGGACGGCGTGGAAGGCTCCACCCTGTTCCTGGCGCGCATTCTCGAACAGCGCGATTACACCCACGCAGGCCTGGAGCAAATGCTCAAGGATATCGTCGAGAACAACGCCGATATCTACGGCTCCACCATCGCACTCAACCCGGTGATCACGGATTCGCCGGGAGGTTTTGCGCCCTACTATTTCCACCGGGACGGAATACTCACCTACGCGGACCTGGCGTCCGAGGAATACGCCTACCAGGAACAGGCGTGGTACCTGGACGCGGTAAACGCCGGCAAACCCGTGTGGGTGGAACCCTATTTTGATCGCGGCGGTGGCGAAACACTGATGACCACCTTCGCGGTGCCCGTATTCCGCGTCAGTGCGCAGGGAGAGCGTTTCCTCTACGCTGTGGTCACTGCGGACGTCCCCCTGGACGAGCTGCGAGCCTACCTGAGGCGGCTGCGCCTTGGCGACAGCGGCTTCGCAACGCTGTTGAGCCGCACCGGTATCATTCTCAGCAGCCGCAATCCCGACTACATCATGCGGCACTACTCCGACGCCCGCTCCGACACGGTGGACCTGCCCACCTGGCGCGACATGCTCCAGTCTGCACTGGCGGGCCAGGCCGTGACCCGCCAGCTCGAGTGCCCGGATATCATCGGGCGCTGCGTCATCAGGATGGATACCCTGCAGTCCACCGGTTGGCCGGTGGGCATGATCTATTCCGAACACGAAATAACCGCCCCACTGCGACGCTACCAGATCAGGACGGCTGTCATCGGCCTGGTCACCCTGCTACTGATGGCCCTGGCGGTATACCTGGTGACGAGGCGGCTCACCCGCCCGCTGACGGTGCTGGTGGGAGCCAGTGACAATATCGCCCGCGGTAAACTGGATACCGCCCTGCCAACTGTGCGTGGCGAGGACGAGATAGCCCAGCTGGTGATGTCTTTCGACGCCATGCGCAGGGACCTCAAAACCTATATTTCCGACCTGGAAACCGCCACTGCCAGCCGCAGTCGCCTGGAGGGGGAGCTGGCGGCCGCGCGTGAAATCCAGATGTCCCTGCTGCCAGGGGGTGGGGAGGTGCTGGAACAGCACGAGGGCTACAGCCTGTGGGCCCGGGTGAGACCCGCAAAATCCGTGGGTGGTGATCTCTACACCTACCAGCAATCCGGCGAGCGGCTGTTTATCGCCGTCGGCGACGTGTCGGACAAGGGCGTACCAGCGGCCCTGTTCATGGCCAAGGCCACCAGCCTGATACAACAGCTGCTTGCCGCCGGGGAGTCACCCGTGACCGCCCTGGCAAAATTGAACAACGCCCTGGAGGCAGGCAACGATAACTGCATGTTCGTCACCCTGTTCCTGGGAGTGGTAGACCTGGCCAACCTCGAACTGGAATTTGCCAGCGCCGGCCACACCCCGCCCAGCCTGTTGCGAGACGCTCGTGTCGGGGTATTGCCGCAGGATGACGGGCCCGCCCTGGGGCTGGCACCTGGCCTGGAGTTCCCGCGCAACAAGGTGCAGCTGGCCTTCGGCGATCGCCTGGCCATCTACACCGATGGCATCGACGAGGCCTTCAATGAAGCAGCGCAGATGTTCGGCCCGGAGCGATTCAACCGCGGGTTTGGTGATGGCGCCGCACTTCCCCTGGAGCAGGCAGGCGCTGCGCTGTTCGACGCCGTGGACGAACACGCCGGCGATACCCCACAATCCGACGACATCACGCTACTGCTGCTGGAACTCCCGGTCCAAGGCGATTCCCGATCAACATCCAGAGGCGTCTTCCCTGCCGGGGAGGGGCTGGCCGGGAGAGTCATCACCTGGCTGCAAACGGCGCTCGAGGAGCAGGCACTGGCCCCTGATGTCAGCGTGGAAACGGTGCTGGTGGCCGAGGAGATCAGTACCAACATAGAAAAGTACGGGGAATTGCCCGCCGGCTCCGAGGTTCTGCTCGACCTGTCGATTTCCGCTAGCACCCTGGCGATGGAGTTCTCGGATCGGGGCGTGGCCTTCGATCCCCTGCGCGACGGCAAGCGATCTGAACTCGGGGCCGACATCGAATCTGCCGAGATCGGCGGACTTGGTGTACACTTGATCACGCAACTCACGGATGAACAGAGCTACCGCCACGAGGGCGGCGGCAATATTCTGCGTGTTGTCAAATTACTGGATACCGACAGCGCCTGATCTGCTGCGGATCGCAATAGACAGCGTCAAGAGGGGGCCTCTCGCCACATGGAACTGAATACCACCGTCACCATCGATGAAGACAAGTCCATCGCCCGGGTCGCCCTGGCCGGCGCCTTGAATACCGATACGGCGCCGGGATTTGACCAGGAACTGCAGCGGGTGATTACCCGGGGGCTGAACCTCACCGTGCTGGACATGAAGGACCTGGACTACATCAGTTCGGCGGGGCTGCGGGTGATTTTCAAGGCCGCCAAACAGACCAAGGCGGCCGGGCACCGACTGGCAGCAGCCAATCGCAAACCGCATATCGACAAGGTGTTTGAAATTCTCAAGGCGCTGCCGGATATGGCCGTGTTTGCCAATGACCAGGAACTGGACGACTACCTGGAATCCATGCAGAACAAGGTCCGTGGCGACTAGACCGTATTAACTACGATTTCAGGAAATTAAGTATCCAGTGCGCCACGCGCTGGCCCTGGGGCTCGACTTGCAGTGAAGCCACCCCGTTGTGATAGACCTGTTCACCGATCATCTCCCGCCGGAACTCCATGATTTCCCGGGAGTATCCCGGCACGAACTCCGGGTGTCCCTGGAAGGTGAGAATGTGATCGCCCACCTGACACACGGCGTTCTCACAGAATTCGCTGCTGGCCAGCACCGTGGCCCCGGTGGCATTTTCCACCACCTGGTCCTGGTGGCTGACCAGCACATCGAAAGCCGTCTCACCCTGGTCGTGCCAGGCGGGAAGCGTACTGAAACTGTGGGTATGCAGGCCCACGCCCCAGCCCTTGGATGACTTCTCAGTCCTGCCCCCCAGAGCCTCTGCCACCAGCTGGTGGCCAAAGCAGATGCCGACGATTTTCTTGCGCCGCCGATCCAGTTCACGGACGAATTCGATGAGCTGTGCAATCCAGGGCTTGTCGTCGTAGACACTGGATTTGCTGCCGGTGATCAGGTAGGCATCCACCTCGTCCATATCGGCCGGGTACTCACCCTCCTCCACGTCGTACACACGGAACTCGAGCTCCGGGTCCGCCTCGCCCAGCAGCGCCATGAACATATCCGGGTACTCCCCGAATTCCGGCACCCACTCCGGCCTAACTGCATCTGTCTTCAGTATTCCCAGTTTCATTTCACACCAGTATTTACCGTTCCCGCAGGCAATATACCCGCGCGGTGAGACGCCATGATAGGTAGCCTCCCAGGGGCTGTCCATACCACCATAGGGCAGGTCCTGACCGGCGATAGCGGCAACCTTATCGTCGCCGACTTGGGCATTCCCGGTAGATGAGGTAATGTGAGCCCTCGTTACCAATCACGGCTCTTCCATCTTGTACTTTACCCGGCTTGTTTTCCTCGCGGCGCTGCTAATAAGCTCTGCCACCCAGGGCTTTACCGGCTCTGATGCCTGCAAAGACTGCCACCAGCAGCAGTACAGGGACTGGCGCGGCAGCCACCACGACCTCGCCATGCAGTTACCCACGGAGGACTCTGTGCTGGGGAACTTCGACGACGCCCTGTTCACCTACAACGGGGTGACCAGCCGATTCTATCGCGACGGCGAAAAATTCATGGTGCGCACCGACGGTGAAGACGGCAAGCCGACGGATTTTCCCGTGAGTTATGTATTCGGGGTCTATCCACTGCAGCAGTACCTGCTGCCCCTGTCCCGCGGCCGACTACAGGCCCTGAGTATCGCCTGGGACAGCCGGCCCGCGGAGCAGGGAGGCCAGCGCTGGTTTCACCTCTACCCGGAGGAATCTATCGATCACCGGGACCCCCTGCACTGGACGGGACCCTACCAGAACTGGAATACCCGCTGCGCCGAGTGCCACAGCACCGACCTGCAGAAGAACTATGACGCCGGGAAGCGCAGCTTCGCCACCACCTTCGAGGAAATCAACGTGGGTTGTGAAGCCTGCCATGGCCCGGGGGAAAAACACCTGGAACTCGCCGCTGCGGATACGCTGGGATCTGTACCCGGAGGCGGTTTTCCCACCGATCTGGCCCAGCGCGGAGAGTGGGCTTTTCCAGAGCAGGCAGCGATCGCAAGGCGCCGCGAACCCCTGCAGTCCCGCGCCCAGGTGGACAGTTGCGCTCGCTGCCACGCCCGCCGGGGTACTCTGGGGGGCTATCACTACGGGGCCGAGCTACTGGATACCCACCGGCTGTCCCTGCCCCGCTGGCCGCTCTACTACCACGACGGGCAGATCCGGGACGAGGTCTACGTGTACGGCTCATTCCTGCAGAGCAAGATGCACCAGGCCGGTGTCGTCTGCAGCAACTGCCACGAGCCCCACAGCCTGTCACTGCGCGCTTCGGGCAACGGCGTCTGCGCCCAGTGCCACAAGCCGGAGCGCTACGACAGCGAACAGCACCATCACCACCCGACGGGATCTGACGGGGCTTCCTGTGCCAACTGCCATATGCCGGAAGCGACCTACATGGTGGTGGATCCCCGCCGGGATCACAGTATGCGCATTCCCCGCCCTGACCTGAGCGTGGTCATGGGTACCCCCAATGCCTGCAACCAGTGCCATGCGGACCGGGATGCCACCTGGGCACTGGACGCCCTGCGCCAGTGGGGCGTGCGGTTCCACGATACCGGCAGCCACCCGGCCCGGGCCCTGCAGCGCGTAGAACAGGGCGATGGCCGCGGCGTGCCAGCCCTGGCGCAGTTGGCGAACGACCCGCAGGCCGCGCCGATCTGGCGCGCCACCGCGATGGAGGTACTGGGGCAGGCGGGCGGACGAGAAGCCCTGCAGAGCGCTACCACCCTGCTTTACGACGACGACCCGATGCTGCGCGCCAGCACCGTGCGCGCCCTCGATTTCCTGCCACTGCACCAGCGCCTGCAACTGTTGCAGCCACTGATCAATGACGAGGTCACCGCGGTGCGCATGGAGGTGGCCGCCTCGCTGGCCGGGGTGCCCCTGGACCAGGTCAGTCCGGAACAGGCCGCGGCACTAAGGGGTCTTTTCGATGAATACCTGCAGATCCAGCACCTGCACTCAGACATGCCGGGAACGCAGATGCAGACCGGGGTTTTCCTGGTGAATCGCGGAGATCTGCCCGGGGCAGAAAAGGCCTACCGCGAGGCCCTGTACCTGAACCGACAGCTGGTCCCCGCCTATCTCAACCTGGCGGACCTGCTGCGCGCCCAGGGTCGGGAGGATGAGGCACGGGCACAATTGCTGGCCGCCCTGGAGGTTGATCCGGACAATGGCAACGCCCTGCACGCCCTGGGGCTGCTGGAGACGCGCAGTGACAACCCGGAAAAGGCTCTGGCCTACCTGAAGCAGGCAGCGGAACTGGAAAACAGCGGCACCCGCCATCGCTTCGTCTACGCCATCGCGCTGCACGACCTCGGTCAACCCGCGGAAGCCATCAGCCAGTTACAACGCCTGCTGCGCCAGGTACCGGCGGACCAGGACGTGCTGCTGGCACTGGCCAATTACAGCGCGGAACTGGGACGGCGCGAGCAGGCTGTGGAGTACGCCAGGAAATTGACCGAGCTGGCGCCGGGGAATCGGGGTTATCAGCAGTTGTATCAGCAGCTTTCCCGGGGGAATTGATTTATGGTGCGCAGTGCGCACCCTACGGGTACTCCGATCCAGGGTA
>JAACFI010000484.1 GCA_009937575.1 Haliea sp. | reverse complement strand
CTTGCGCACCAGCACCTGGCCGAAATATCCTGTCCTGCGCTCTTCAAATTCATAATCCCTGGCAAGCTGACCGTAAAACTTGAGGGTCATTCTGGCCATGGCCACCTGGCCTTTGCAGAAGCTGTAGGGGGCGGCGATTTCCTGCGCGGCACAGGCAGCCAGGTCATCCGTTCGCGACTTGATGGCCGCCGACAACGCGTCAATGTAGGCTGCCCTGTCCTCACCTGAGGTTCGGGACCACTCCGGCGCGGCGAGGGCCGCCCCGGCGGCATTCACTGCGGCGTCCACATCCTGTTCGGTCGCCTCGGGGCAGGAACCAATGATTTCCCGATTGGCCGGGCACTCTACGGATATACGCTTCCCTGTTCCGGGCTCACGCCATTGCCCGCCTACGAAAATATTCTGGTAATCCATGACTATTCCAACTTAGGGCTATCGCCCGGTCAGCCCTTCTTGTAAGTAATATCTGACTGTTCGAGATCCCAGGTAGAATCTGTGCAGCCTTCGTCACGCAGCTGATTTTTCAGAATCCTGCCCACAGGGCTCTTGGGCAACTGGGTCCTGAACTCTATATAACGCGGCACCGCGTAATAGGGCACGTTGTCGATTGCCCACAACGCCAACTCGTATTCGGTTAATGACGAGTCGGCCTCCTTTACCACGGTCACCTTGATGTCGTCTTCGGTGAGCACGGATGGAACCGCATGTACCGCCACCTCATTGACATCGGGGTGCAGGGCAAAAGTGGTTTCCATCTCATAGCTGGAGATGTTCTCCCCCCGGCGGCGCAGATAATCCTTCTTTCTGTCGACGAAATAGAAAAATTCATTCTCATCGAACTTGCCGATATCCCCGGTGTGGAGCCACATACCACCAAAGACATCCAGGGTCTCCTGCGGCCTGCCCCAGTAGCCTTCAAACATCACATTGGGGCGTTTGGGCCTCACCACCACCTCTCCTGTCTGCCCTGTTGGCACCTCCTCGAAGTCGTCGCTGACGATCATCACCTCGAAGTCGCGATGGTTCAGTTTCCCGGAGGACCCCGGCGGTGCGTCCGCGGCTTCATCATAGGAGAGCATGGATATAAAGCTTGATTCGGTAAGGCCGTAAACATGTGCCCCCACGATCTCCGCGCCGAACCTGTCCCGCCAGACATCCTGTAGTTCTCCGGGAAATGGCGCGCCCCTGGCCATTCTCAGCTGCCCCTTGCAGCGCAGCATTTCTTCGCTATCGGGCATATTGGCGATCAAGGGAATCATGGAGCCGAGGACTGACGCTACCGAGGCACCGCTCTTTTCTATATCCGCCCAGAAGCCGGAAAGCGAGAACCGGGGAGTAATCGCGGCGGTGGTCCCGCTTACGACCGAATACAGGATGGTGACGACGATGGCGTTCATGTGGAACAGTGGCAGGCAGGTCCAATTAACCTCACCGGGCCGGGGGTCGCACATCTCCCGGGTCCTGAGAGCCTGGTTGGCGATATAGTTCTGGCTGAGAATACAGCCCTTGGAGGGGCCGGTTGTTCCCCCCGTGTAAATGATACCGGCGATGTCTCCCGGCTCCAGGCGGATATCGGTAGCGGTACTGTTCTCTGAGTACAGACCCGCAAATGACTCGCAGGCCATTGCGCCCGCCCCGGGTTCGCCCCTCGCATAGATAGTCTGCAGGTCGGGCAAACCCTCCCTGATCGCCTCTACCCGCTCCAGGTATTTGCCTTCACTGACCAGGATCCTGGCCCCGGAATTCCCCAGGGGATTCCTCAGGAACTCGCCTTTATTGGCAGTATTGACCGGCACGTATACGGCGTTGACCTTGGAGGCCGCTATCAACAGGGCGACCGAATCCGCGTGGCTGTCCAGTAGCGTGGCGATGCGGTCCCCCGGGGCAACCCCACTGCTCAACAGTCCCTGCGCCAGGCGATTGGACAACTCGTCGAATTCGGCGTAGGTGTACTTCTCGTCGTCGTCGAGAAAGTGCAGGAACACCGTATCAGGCGACGCTGCAACAGCATCCTTCCACAGTTCGAGTATGGTGTGTCGCTGCTCCGTTCTCCAGGCAGAATTTGTCATTAGCGCCCTATTCCTCTCAACTCAAGCCAGTAAGTCACTCAACGCCAACAGCGACCCAGACGGATTCGACACGGCGGACTTGACCTTTAGCTTATCACATGTGTAAAGTTAACCACAAGGATACAAGACGTCCGCCGGGGATTCAGGTTCAACACGGAGGCGACTCTTTGCAGGGCTCAGTTGGGTTCTGTTATGCTCAATTGGCTGAGAGAGCTGATGGATCAGATCTCCAAACCACAACAAGCTGAATACGACAATGACATCCGATATTCAATCTACTGCTGAAGCGGAGAATGGCTGGTCTGCCCGCAGCCGGGCGACCCGCCAGAAGCTGATTGCAGCCGCTTCGAAACTGATCGTTGAGAAGGGTATAAACTCAGTATCTGTCGTTGCTGTAGCCAAAGCCGCAGGAATTACTCGCCCTGGCGCTTACTATCACTTCAAGACCCGCGATGCCCTGCTCGAGGCCGTGCGCAACGATACTGACCACCAACTGGTCAGGACGCTCGCCGGCAGCAAGGAAGACAAATTCCTTTACTCACAGGCCGCCGAGTTCGCCGCTGAAGACCAAGATACTATATACCTGCGCATCCAGCGTATGCTGGAACAGGGTACAGATGACGTGATCATACGCTCCCGGCAGCGAGGCCTTACCAGGGCAGCGCGTGAAAGTCTGGTGAAACCTGGCGTCGAACCTGATATCGCCGCCATAATTACCAGCACCACCCTGATTTCCTCATTCCTGGCCGTCTCCGAGTTCAAGCAGAAGAGCCGCCGACACAAGCAGGCGAAGCTTTTCGGTAAAACCAATTACCAACTACTTTTCGATGGTGCTCTGTTGCCGGAAAAACTCGAACACTGGCCAAAGCTGCCCAGGTATTCACCCGCCTGGAACGACTCGGCAAAGCCTGAAACCGCACAAGACGCTGTGA
>JAACFI010000483.1 GCA_009937575.1 Haliea sp. | reverse complement strand
TTCATCATGAAGTCATAGCGGTTGTCATTAAGCAGGCTGTTGAGGCGGATAAGCGGCTGATCAAATTTACCGTAGGTGGCCAGTTTCTGCTTGCCGAAGTCAGCGGTAGCAATATTGCCTGCCTTGATTGCCTGGTGCAGCTCTTCAATTGAGTAATACAGTGGAGAATCGACCGTGATGTGTCCCAATTGCAGGTGAGCATTCACCTCCTGCCTGAGCCTGATCAATGTCTCACGTAAGAACGAAATTTGAATCGACGCATGTTCATCTTCAGGGTTGATCAGTAGCTCGCATAGATCCGAAAAGGACAGGAGCCAGTAGGGAAACTCCAGTTGTTCAGCCCCGAAACTTCGAACCTTGTCCGATTCGAAGGGCGCGGGCAACACCTGGCCATCCAACTGCTTATCGCCGTACTCGCCATGCATGTCCAAAAGGATGATATGCGCTTCCGGCATTGCGCGCAGGGTTGACTGCACAAGACTGGTAACCGTCCAGGATTTGCCCGCGCCTGACTGTCCGAGAATAGCTGCGTGGCGGCCGAAGAAGGCCGAGGCATCCAGGTGCACGCCGATGGAATTAAAGGCGGCGAGACCGCCGACCTTGAAGTCTGCATCACCGTAGTCGGAGAAAATGCGTGCCAGGCTATCCTCAGTTACCAGGTGAACCTCGGCACCACAGGCCGGGTACCGGGAAATACCCCGGCTGAAACTTCCCTTTCGATCGATCATGCCCAGCGGCGTCAACTGGGCCATGGCCACTGCGCGCCCCTGCTTGTCGGCCGCATTATAATTACGTTCGACCATGACCAGCGTGTGACTGGTGCCATTCTTGATTCTCAAATAGGAGCCAACCTGACCGGCCGAAACCCCGCCATTTACGATCGAACCCGCGGCTTCTATTGCTTCCTTCAGAGAATCCAGTCGGGCGGTGAAGTATCCCTCAGTAACATCAACCACCAGCCCAACCCGGGTTTTTTTCCCATTCTTCTCGCCGGAACTTGTACCGGCAGAGTCGACTGATTCCAACATTTTTAAGGCTCTCCAACTTATCCGTCGGTCACAAAATAAGTAATGACCGGGGTCCAGGTACAGTAAAATCTCGGTTTTTCTATTTTTTTGCGACTTTTTTTTGATTCCGGTCCCAAATCCCACGATTTCCGGCCGCAATCAGCCTCCCGACCGGCGCGGCGGCCACGGGATCAGCATCGACGTACTGTCTATGATGCGCTGGTAATCGGGGCGCTTTTCCAGGCTGCGCTTTTCCATCATCGGGATACTGACGAACAGGAACATCGCCGTCATCAGTACGATCCCCAGTGCCATCCACCACCATCCCGAGGGGAAGGCGGCAAGACCGAACAGGTAAAGGCCCAGCCAGAATCCCAGTTCCCCGCAGTAATTCGGATGACGGGACCAGGCCCAGAGGCCGCTGTGCAATTGCTCTCCTTCCTGTCGCGTGGCGATAAATCGATGTAGCTGTCTGTCGGCCACGAGTTGCAGGGTAACCGCCGAAAGCATTACCACCGTCGCGAGGATATCCAGCCAGTTGAAGGGGCGGTCGGCCAGGCAGTACACCGCGTACACCGGCAGCATACCGGCAAAGACCTGCAGCGTTGGAAACAGGTGAATGCCGAAAAAATCCGTGGCCAGGGCCATGTTGGGCGCGCGGTCGCGCAGCAGCGCATACCGCCAGTCTTCGTGATGCATACCCTCCCAGTAAACTGCCCAGTTGAGCGTCAACCGCGTGGCCCAGTAGAGAATCAGGCCCAGTACAAGCAATTCGCGCAGGGAGGAGGCCTGGGTGTCGCCCACAACCAGCCAGAACAGAGCCATGAATGGCGGCAGCACAGACCAGTAGGCATCGTAGAAGCTGGAATTTCCATAGGACCTGCTGAAACCGAATATCACCAGCGTGGCGACCAGGTCAGCGAGCAGCATGTCCAGTAGTGGGCCATGGTCAAAGAATGTCAGGCTTACGCCTCCGATATACAACGCCACCACGTAGGCGACGGTGATTTTTACCAGGTCAGCGCTCTTATTGGTTGTTTCCACGCAGGATCTCCCAATTATCATCTTTTGGACAATATACGCCCCAGGCGCCAGTCGCGACCGGAATTGAAGCCTTTCCGAGACGACGAGCAGGCGAATCCGCTGGTTCAGTTCAAGCTATCGTACTGCCTGCAACGCCTGACCGGGTACCATAGCCAATCCATGCCTTCAAATGCGGCGTAACTATTTCATAACACTACAAACTTACCCGCTGGACCTGTCAATGAGCAACGTGCACTCTACACATACCTTCTGCCGGATCTGCGAGGCAGGCTGTGGCCTGGTCGCCTCGGTGGAGAATAACCGCGTAACGGGGTTTGAACCGGACAGGGAACACCATGGCACCCTGGGATTCTCGTGCATGAAGGGCCTGCACCAGCACAGCATGTACGACTCACCCGATCGCCTGCAGGCCCCGCTGAAACGGGTCGGGGACAACTTCGAACCCATCTCCTGGTCGCAGGCACTGGGCGAGATTGGCGACAAGGTCAAATCCCTCAGGGCGATCAGCACTCAGTCACTGGGCATGTATGTGGGTACGGCGGCCGGGTTCAGCATACTGCATCCGATTTTCGCCGAGGGCTTCATGCAGGGTCTGGGGTCGCACAATATTTATTCCTCTTCAACCCAGGACTGTGCCAACCGCTTTGCCGCGGCGCGGGAAATGTACGGCTTCCCGTTTTACCAGCCCTTTGTCGACCTCGACAACGTGGAGTGCATATTGTTCGTGGGCACCAATCCGGTGGTCTCCAAGTGGACTTTCCTGCAGGTCGCCCATCCGGTAAAGCGCCTGAAGCAGGTCAAGAGTCGCGGCGGACGTATTATCGTGGTGGATCCGCGATACACGGAAACCGCCAAGGTCGCCGGCGAGCACTGCTATATCAAACCCAACGCCGACGTTTTCTTCTTCCTGTCATTCCTGGAAGACATTTTTGCACGCGGTGCATGCGATAC
>JAACFI010000482.1 GCA_009937575.1 Haliea sp. | reverse complement strand
CCAGGTGGCCTTTGTGGGGCAGGCCTTGATACATGGGGCGTTTTGACAGTGGAAACACTGGACCCCCATGTAGAAATGATCCTCAACCGGCACTTCATGGAAGTATTTACCGTCGCCTACATCAGGGCTCATCTCACCGTGTTCCATCTCAAAGATGCGGATATATTGAGTATTTGACTTTCTGTCGAGGTTGTTCTCCTTTACACAGGCGGCCACGCATTCCATAAAACCTTCACACCGGGTGACATTAAAAGCGTAACCGAATAGGACCCCGTCTATCGGTCCCTTGGAGCTCATCTGGATATCTGCGCCCGTATTCATTTTGGCTAACCGCTCAAGGCGCTGAACCGTCTCATCCTTTTCCTCCTGGCTCATGAGGCGGTAATTTTTCTTGAAGAATTCCTGCCACCGTAATCCGAACTCCTCTCTAGAACCGAACAAGCTACCGCCACATCCGGGTAGCATCGCGGCGCCACCCAGTGCGGCGGCCTTTGCGGCCCCCTTGAGGAATTCGCGTCGCCCGCACTGTTTACCCTGCAGATAATTGCGCTCTTTTTGCTTTTGACAATTTTTATTTTTCCGGGAATCCATAGTGTTTCCCTATTTGCTTAAAGGGCGTGAGTATGTTCTGGGCCACCGCTTTTCAAAGAGCGGGGAATGGGGATCGTGACAAGACGTACAGTTCTTGACGACCCGTTTGCCTGCCCAGTAGGAGACTCGTTTGCCGTGGGCACCGCCCACCCAATCTTTTTTCTGTCTGAAATGACACTGACCGCACATCTGATAGCTGTGATCCATATCCACTTTCAGATCTGTTTCAGTCACCAAAAAATCACGCTCATTTTCCTTGTGACAGGTAAAACACTGTAGGGGTTCTTGCTTGTCCCCATGTATCAGGACGATATCACCGTGGGCTATTTCAGCGGCCCGGGCAATCTTGACTTCTTTATTATTGTGACATTGACTGCACTCAAAGCGCTCTACCTTGTCCTTGCGGGTCTCTGTCCAGAAAAATCCCCCCTGGTATTTTGGCTTAACCAGAACGGTATTAATCGGAAGCGTCAGGACCGAATCGACCCTCTCTTCATCATTAACTGGGGCGGTAGCTTTCTTAATAGTCTCTACGACTGCGCCTTGCCTGCCATACACTTTCATCCCTGAAAAGACGACAAGCAATGCAAGTAATATCCACAAAAGATAGTTCTTCAAAGCTGGTGACTTCATAAAGTTCCTGTTTTATTCTGATAAGGTTTTTCTTTGAAACTGCTCCGTGGGAAAGTCCGTCACGTGACACTGCCTACAATTACCCCTAGAAGGGTGTTCCACCCGAATGGTCGCCACCGTACCCGGCCCTACATGACAGGCTATACAGTTGCCTCTCATCTGCAGATCGTGCGGGATGGGAGCAGGAGCGCCCGGCAGGTAAGATCGGCCTAAACGGGGAGGAGGGACACTCTGCCAGTCGGTTTCCCTGAAGAGATCGTCCGTTGTAGGCCAGACGTGGCACTGCATGCAACTAACCTGTTCAGCATGGGGTGTTAACGGCGTAATTCTTTTCAATGTTTCTGTCCAGCCGCCGTTGGCATGGCAGGCAAGACACTCAAGCTCTTTTTCGTGTACCTCTACTGGATGTGGGATATATGGCGGGGACCCGGGATATTGTCTGCGCGAGTAATATTCGCTGAGTGTCCGTTCGGTGGACATGCCTTTCACATAGTCTTTTGATAACCGGTCATAGTTTTCAAAAATGGCCGCGCCGTTGTAATCAAAGTCCAGGCTCTGGGTTTCCACCACCGCTGCGTGCATCTCCTTCGGCTCATAGGATAAGCCCGAAAGCACGACTAATGGCAACGCAATGACGCAGATCCCGGCAAAAACGAGAAAAACTTTACCCACCTTCCGATTAGATCTTTCCATCATGCTCTCTCCAGTTTGACGGCGCATTTCTTATAATCCGGCTGTTTGGATATGGGGCAAAAAGCATCCAAAGTGACCTCATTGATCAAATAGTGTTCGTCAAAGAAGGGAACAAAAACCATTCCCTTTGGGGGGTTTCCCCTGCCGTTGATACTTGCCTTCATAACAATGGAACCTCTCCTGGAAGTGATCTTGACCTTGCTGCCGTTGGTGATGCCCAGTGCGGCTGCATCGTCGGGATTGACCTCCACATAGGCTTCAGGAACCGCTTTGTGCAGGATCGGTACCCGCCTGGTCATTGAGCCGGTATGCCAGTGTTCCAGGACCCGGCCGGTATTGAGCCAGAAGGGGTATTCACTGTCTGGCGATTCCGCCGGAGGTTCGTAGGGCCGCAGCCATATCCAGGCCTTGTGATCCGGCTTGCCGTAGAAATCAAATCCATCTCCCTTGGCGGCTGGATCATATTTGGGGTTGTAACGCCATTTGGTCTCCATGCCGTTGACAAAGGGCCATTGAATTCCTGATCGTGCTTTAAGTTCCTTGTAAGGTGCCATCCGATGTTTGGGGTTGTCGTGGAACCGGATATACTCATTCCAGATATCCTCGATGTAGGTTTCTCTGCTCCACGGAAATTGCTTCTTGAATCCAAGTCGTCTGGCCACTTCAATTATTTGCCAGGTATTGGACATGGCGGCCCCCGGGGGAAGAACGATCTGCTCGTTGTGTTGTGTCCGCCTTTCCGAGTTTCCGAAAAATCCCTCCCTCTCGATCCACAGTGCCGAGGGCAGCACCACATCGGCCACATCACTAGTGGGTGTGGGATATACTTCGGACACCACGATGAACCGCCCTTCTTTTAAAGCGCCGTCTCGATACCTTTTTAGTTTGGGCATGGTGACCATGGGGTTGGTCACCTGTATCCACATAAACCGGATATCCCCCCGGTCAAGTGCCCGGAACATCTCGACGGTATGATAGGTGGGTTTGGGATCGATGTTTTCCACCGGCACCTGCCAGATTTTTGCTGCCAGCTTGCGGGCTCCTTCCTTCATGACGACACCATGGGGAAGTTTGTGGGTCAGGGTACCCACT
>JAACFI010000481.1 GCA_009937575.1 Haliea sp. | reverse complement strand
CCCGGGGAAAATGGCCAGGAGACCACCTTCTTCTCCCTCAAGGCAGACTACGAGATGTCCTTCGGCACCCTGACCCTGATCGGCGCCTACGACGACATGGAGGAAGACCTTCTGTCCGACGGCACTAGCGGCGCCTTCGCGGTTTACTCGAGTGTACCCGGTAACGCGGCCTTCGATCAGTGCGTGGCCACCTTTAATGAGATAGGTATCGATGGTTACGCCGATCTGCTGCAATCTCCCAACTTTGCCTTCCCGGACGGCGGGCCGCCCATCGCCGGTGTTAACGCCTTCTTGCCCCCCTACGGTGCGGATAGCTGCGACGGCTACCAGTACCAGGAACGCAACCAGGAGAGCACCAGCTTCGAGGCCCGCCTGGCTTCGAACAGCGACGGTAAAATGCGCTGGATGGGGGGCCTCTACTACGCCAAGATCGAGCGCGAGGTCATCGTCGCCTACGGTGGCGATCTGGGCCTGGGCTTCCAGAAATCGGCCTACGTGCCGCCGGAGGGCCCCAACCCCACGGACCAGCTTTTCTGGGACGACTTCGATACCGACGTTTATTCCGTCTTTGGGCAGGTCGAACTGGACGTGTTCGAGCGCGGCGAACTGGCATTCGCAGCGCGTTACGATGAAGAGGAGCGCGAGGTCAGCAACAACGTGCCCAACGTACTGAGCGCCAATAATTATGGCGGCGGTCTCCCGATCAACCCGGCCTACGACGGTTCACTGACAGATTCCATCCCGGACCGGGATGAGACGTTCGACGAGTTCCAGCCGAAAGTCACCTACACTCACGCAGTGACGGAAGATGCCAATGTCTACGGCTCATTCGGCCGTGGCTTCCGCTCAGGCGGGTTCAATAGTCTCGGTAGCGAGGCAACAATACAGAATGCGTTTGGAACCTTCCCTACCGGACCCCAGAACCTGCGGGATGACTACGACAAGGAGGTGACCGATACCTTCGAAATCGGCCTGAAGTCGCTGTGGCTGGACAACCGCCTGCGTTTCAACGCCGCAGCATTCTATACCGAGATCGATGACTACCAGTTCTTCAACTTTTTCGCCGGCGGGTTTGGCCTGCTGCGGGTAGTCAATAACATCGACGAGGTGGAGATCTACGGTGCGGAGTTCGATTTCGCCTGGGCGGTGCATGATTACGTAACGCTCTCCGGCGGATATGGCCTGATCGACACCGAAATCAAGGAGAATAAGAACCGGCCGTATACCGAGGGCAATGATGTGCCCTATGCCCCAGAGAGCAGCGGCGCCCTGAGCCTGGATTTCAAGATGCCGGTGTGGGGTGACCTGGAACTGGTATCCCGCCTTGATTACGAGTACGTCGGCGAAACCTGGTTCCACTCGGTGCAGAACGATACCACCACAAACGCCTTCACCGAGTTCGGTTTCGGCCTGAGTAACTTCGACAACCAGCGGCGCGATGACTACTGGCGCATGAACCTGCGCGCCGGCATCGCCGGTGAAAACTGGTCGATCATGGCCTGGAGCCAGAACGTCACCGACGAGGAGTACCTGGAAGAGGTGATCCCGGCACCGGAATTCGGGGGCTCCTTCGCCCACGATACCGCCGGTCGCGTCAGCGGGGTGGATTTCACTTACAACTTCTGAGCCGTATGGCTCAATCTTAACGGTGCGCAGAGCGCACCCTACAGTTCATCACGACGTAGGGTGCGCACTGCGCACCATCGGTCACGGGCTCCTTTTTATTTCAAATGTTGCACCAGGAATTCCGCCTGGTCGTTCACGAAGGTTTCGAACATCGGCTCGTAATAGGGCTCGAAATGATTGCAGTCGTACTCCTTCAATATCGCGTCGGACATCTTTGACGCCATCTTGCGGATATCTTCTATATCGACCAGGGAATCGTGGATTGCGCCCATCAGCAGGGTCGGCGCCTTTACCTTGTGGGCCGCTTTGGTGGCCCGGTAAAGGGGCAGACGCAGCAGGGAGCGGGCAGTCACCTCGTTTTTCCAGGTGGAGCCCTCCGGTACCAGCCCCAGGTAGCCGTCCCAGCACTCGGGTGTGTTCATCACCGCGGTACTCCCGGGCCTGCCCACCAGGGGAAAATACAGCGGCGACAGGCCCAGTAAACCGCGCAGGGCGTCTGTCACGCCGTACAGCGACGATTTGATCATGTAGCCGAGCCCGAATCCCTTGACCGCACTGGCGGTATCGGCGGCCAGGACCTGGGAGACCACGGCCCTGATACTGTGATCATCCGCCGCCACCTGGATCACGTGAGCGCCACCGAAAGATGAGCCCCAGATAGCCAAACGGGTACCGTCAACCTCCGACAGGCTGCGTACGTAGGCAAGCGCCGCATGCCAGTCCTGTTTCTGTTTGCGGGGAATCAGCAGCTGCCTGGGCGCTCCGGCACTTTCACCCCAGTAGCGGTAGTCGAAGGTGAATACCGCCAGGCCACGTTGAACGAAGCGCTCGGCGAAGGCCGGCAGGCGGAAGTCCTGCTGGGCGCCGAGGCCGTGGCCCATAACGACCACCGGGGGGCGCTCGATACCATCGGGAAGGAACAGCTTGCCTGCGCAGTCCAGGCCCTGGCTGTCGAAATGAAAGGTTTCGAAGGTTGGCATGGGGGATCTCCGTTTTAGTGTAGCAGTTTAGCCCGATGGTGCGCATTGCGCACCCTACCGTGGATCGGAGTACACCCCATGGTGCGCATTGCGCACCCTACCGTGGATCGGAGTACACCGAATCACCTGCAAACCGGCGATGGGTGGCGAGGAGGCACAATATAAACACCACCTCGGCGAAATTGCCCACCAGGGAGAAAAACAGCAGGATAAAGTTCAAGCGTTGCGCTCCTTCAGTACAGACACCAGCTTACTCCGGAATGTAGATGATCTCACCGTTTTCCAGCTGGTAGGCCGTACCCACCCGCTTGCCCCGTCGCTGGTTGGGGTCTGCCTGGGTATTCTGGTTCTGCTTGTACTTACTGATCTCCTCACCCTTCTTGGTGATGATCTCCATGTCGTCTTCTCCGGGATTCT
>JAACFI010000119.1 GCA_009937575.1 Haliea sp. | reverse complement strand
TAAAGACGGTGGTGACAATACCTTCGTCCAGTGGGTGGGGGACGGATTCATCGACCGCGCCAGCGAGGATGACTGGGACAGCGTAGATTGGCGCCTGGGCCTGGATTACCGGGCCAGCCCCGGGCACTTATGGTATGCCTCGGCCGCCACGGGCTACCGTAGTGGCGGTTTCAACTACATGAAGCCCACCGCGTCCACCGACGTGGATACTGTCGAACCGGAGGACTTGCTGGCCTTTGAAGTCGGCTACAAAGGCAGCCTGTGGGATAACCGCCTGCAGCTGTCGTCCGCGCTCTATTACTACGACTACGAAGATCTGCAGGTCCTGCGCCAGGACGTGGTGAACGGGGTTCCATTATTTACATTCGACAACGCCGACAGCGCCGAGGCCTACGGGGTGGAAATAGAGGCCGTCAGTCAGCTCACGGAGCACCTGCAGCTGGGTGGTGCCTACTCCTACAACCACGCCCAGTTCGAGACGTTCTACAGCAAAGATGCCAACGCCTGTAACCTTGGTCCGCTGCTGGCGGGGCGCAGCCAGGATCCGCTGTGCACCGACGCGCAGAACCTCCGTGGTAATACTGTGCCCTTAACTCCGGATCACAAATTCAACCTGTTCGCCAGCCTGGGCTGGCAACTGGGAAAACTGGACATGTCCCTCACCGCCAACTACATGTACGTGGGTAAGCAGTACATGTCCTCATTCAATGTCGACGAATATGACCTGATCGATGCCTGGGATCGATGGGATGCGCTATACACCGTGAGTCCCAGGGGCAGTTACTGGTCCCTTACCGCCTTTGTAAAGAATATCAACGACGACCGGGAAGTGGTATTCCGTCCACGCCCCAGTACTGTACATCACAATCACACCCCGGCGGTCCAGGTGACCGAACCGCGCAGCTACGGTCTGCGCTTTGTCTACGAATTCTAGTTGACTTCAGTGACAGGGCACGCCAGTTCGAGAAGCGGTGTTGCCAGGTGACCTCGCTGGTAAGATCAGTCGGGGAGAATCCATTCTGCACTTTGCGCCGCTTCGTCAGCGGACAAATCCAGTTCCCGGTAGCTGGGGGCGTGACCTGACGCGACCAGTAAGGCATTGCGGGCCCTGGCTATGAGTCCCAGCACCATCTGGCTGAGTTGCCGCTTCTTGCGCCAGAAGCGGATGATGTCTCCGGGACTGCGTTCCATGCTGAATAATTTTATTATCTGGTGTGCTTCCCCACGATCGATATTCTAACCAGGGTATTGACAGCCTAAGTCACCACCGGTGTGCCAATAACCGAATCGAGCAATCGCACGAGGCGACGAGAGACACGGAGCGGGGCAATAGATGTAATCCGAATTTGTCCAGAAGCGATCTGGTGGAAATAGCCGCTGCAGCGTGTGCTTGGAAATTGCATGGCGGGCATTTATAGAATCACCTGGAATATCGTGGCCAGAATGCCCTTGACATCCTCAGTATTAGTTTATGACGAACACTCTCGCGGTTAATCATGCCCCGGCAGTTCCCCGCCAGGCCTGATATTAGGAAATTGCACCATACTGGCCTTCAGTTCGGACAGTAGTTTGCTGACCGGGCTCATCACCCATGCGTGCGCGTAGCCCTCGTTGCCCCACAACTCATAGCTCTCACTGGGGTCCTCCCTGACATTGAAAACCTGTGGAAAGGTGTAGGACTGGATCACTGAGTGAGTGCCCTCCGCGGTGAAAAAGTGTACCTTTATATCACGCCATTTCACCGCGAATACCCGATCGCCGACGTAAGTTATGACGTAATCGCGGCTGGACTTTTCCCGCTTGCCCAGCAGGAACAGTGACTGGTCAATACCGTCAATCGGCCTGTCATCAGGGATGCGCGAAGCCTCTCCAATAAGATTGGCCAGGCTCGGATACCAGTCGAGGTCGGCCACAATTTCGTCAGAGACCTTACCCCCTGGAATTTTACCAGGCCAACGAATCATTGCCGGTGTTCTCATGCCACCCTCATAGGCGGTGCTGAGTCCTCCGCGCCACGGACCATTGGAGCCACCGACTTCGCCGGTGACAAGACCCGGGCTGGGATAATTGGCAGCGCCGTTGTCACCGCTGATTAAGACGATGGTCTCTTTATCGATCTTTGCTCTATCCAGGGCACCGAGAATCTGGCCGATGTTGTAATCGACTTCCAGCTTGGTATCGGCATAGATACCTGCGCCGGACTTATTTGCGAAGTCCGGGTGCACACCCCAGGGAGGGTGAAAATGCGTGAAGCCGACATAGACAAAGAATGGTTTTTCTCCTCTGGCTTTGCTCTCGATGAAGGCTATCGCCCTGTCAGTAGCTTCACTGTCCAGTGAATTTTTTGCCGCCTTGTCAAATGGCCTGACCCTCGTCGACTTCTTTCCTTTGACACCCTCCCAGATATGTGGAATCTCCACAACATCCGGGTCGAATTCAGGGGTGCTGGTATAGGCGGCAGCATTTGATCCCTCGTTGATCCCCCACCATTCGTCGTAGCCCTGGTCATTGGGCAGCCGGCCGATAGTGGACCCAATATGCCATTTACCAAAAAGTGCAGTGGTATAACCTGCATCAGACAGCAGTTCTGCAATGGTGTACTCCCAGGGCGACAGTCCGTCGGGTTCGCCGGGAGCGGCGACTTTCTGTGTTCCTGACCGGATTGGGTATCTACCAGTGTGCAGTGCTGAGCGGGTAGGTGTGCACTGGTTCTGCACGTTGAAGTTGGTCAGCCGCAGCCCTTGAGCCGCGAAAGCGTCAATATTGGGAGTAGGGATGGTGCTGCCCTGAATGCTGATATCCCCCCAGCCCCAATTGTCCACCAGAATATAGACGATGTTGGGCTTTTCAGCCGCATACGCACTGCTGAAGAGGACAGGTATCAAGACAAGGAGCACTCTCATCAACTTCATTCCGCTCTCCCAAAAAGATTGCTTTAACCGCCGATTGCAGGGCCTAGACGGGCACGCCGCGATGAACTGGATAAGCATGATAGCGAAAGTAGATCACGAATCTTGATAAATCAGCCCAACTATCGCCGTTCACTTGCCGATAAGATTCTTCAGGTGATTACGACAGCAGAGCGGTAACAGGGGTAAATAGATAGCTGGGCCGAAATATCAAGTGTTTGGGCCGACGCATCAATCTCCAGTCCCTCCATTTGCCTAACGTATGGTTGCATCCCACCACGTGTGGGGCGTAACGATATAAATGGAGGGAGATATAGTATGAAAAAACCAGTATTCAGACGGGGTGCGATCAGTACCCTGGTAACCGCTTGTACAGTTTGCACATTAAATGCATGGGCACAGCTAGAAGAAGTAGTAGTAACTGCACAGAAAAGAGCACAATCTCTGCAAGATGTGCCTATGGCGGTGTCAGCAATCAGTGGTGCAGCCCTGGACGATGCCGGGGTACAGACCATAGCAGACCTTTCCCGCCTGGTACCTTCCCTGGAGGTTCAGTCCACCACCTCTACAACCAGTGCGAATTTCCGCATACGTAGGGTCGGGAATCTGGGCAACATACCGGATTTCGAACCGGCCGTGGGTGTATTCCTCGATGGAGCTTTCCGTGCTCGCTCGATCTTTGGCATGGGAGAACTTTTTGATGTCGATCGGGTCGAGGTGCTGCGCGGGCCCCAGAGTACCCTGTACGGCAAGAACGTGACGGGAGGTGTGATTGCCATTTATACCGCCCCCCCGGCCGATGCCTTTGAATGGCGCGGTGAAGTCACAGCGGGAAACATGGAAGGCGCCAGTGACGCCAATATGTACAATTTCAAAGGCGGTATCAGCGGTCCGCTGACTGACCGTATCGGAGGCAGCCTGGGTGTGTCCTATTCCTATCACGACAAGTTACAGGAGCAGGCGCTGACCGGCGGTGCCTCTGACGCTAATGAACGGGAGCGATATTCTGTACGCGGACAGTTGCGATGGGATGCCTCAGACGACCTGTCTTTAAGGGCGATCCTCGGTACCGTGCAGCAGGACGACAATGACTCTTACAGCAACGACTATTTCTATGACCCGCAGGGATATATTGCCAACGATGTCCTGCCGGCGTACCAGGCCTTCGGCGTCAGTGACACCTGTACAGACAATGACCCGAATAATCGGGTGGGCTGCAACCGTGTTCCCACTACCAGCGACCTGGACGCCAACGAGGCGACGCTGTTAGTGAATTATGTAATGGATAATGGCTGGAGTATCGACTCCATCACATCGTACGACGACTACAAGTTCAAAGGCACACAGGATGACGCGGCGCAGGTCATGGCCCCGCTGTTGAAATACCATGACACCCAGGAGGGCGAAGCATGGCAGCAGGAACTGCGATTGACGTCGGCAGGGGGTGAAACCGTCGACTGGATGGGCGGGCTGTTTTACTACCACAGCGAATTCAAGCGCGGCGACGAGGGGGATCGCGCAACGTTTATCTGGGATTCGATGAGTGACCACCCGATCGTGGGTGCGGTTAACCAGGCAGTGCTGGGTGCGCCCATTCCCATTCCTTTTGCCACCCAGGGACAAATTGGCTACCTCGATGGGAAGCAGGATACTGATTATTACGCGATCTACGGCCAGGCTACCTGGAATGTTTCCGAGAAATTCAGCGTGACCGCCGGCGCACGCTGGCAGAAGGAAGAGAAAGATGCCCAGGTCATACAGTGGGTGAACGATCCCTCTCCCAGTATTATCTCGATCCTCCTGAGCCCGGCGGAGGTCAGTGCCGACAATCTTGACCGGGATACTGACGAGTTGACCTGGTCGGTGACGCCCCAGTATTTCCTCGGCGATGACACCATGGTGTTCCTGACTGTCGCGCACGGTTTCAAGTCCGGAGGTTTCAACACCGGCTTTGGTGGTGTTGCTATCGAGGATCGCGAGTTCGACGACGAGGACATCATGCATTACGAGGCCGGCGTCAAGACCGAACTGATGGAAGGCAATCTGCGCCTGGCGGCGAGCACCTTCTACACAGAGTACGACGATTACCAGGATGCGGCATTCGTTGGCGGGCAGTTCACCGTCGGTAACGCTGAAAAGGTTGAGCTCAAGGGCGTCGAGTTGGAAGGGACTGCCCTGTTAACTGACAGACTGACAGCTGACTTCGCAATTTCTTATGCCAGCCTGGAGTACGATGAAAATACCTCGGGGCAGTGTTATCCGGGCCGTTTACCTGACAGCGAGAGCAGTCCCGGGGCCTGTGACCTGAGCGGTGAAAATCCGATCAATGCACCGGAGTGGAAATCCCACCTTGGCCTGACCTACGAGCAGCCTGTCAGCTGGGGCGAGGCCTATGCCCGTGTCGATTGGTCCTGGACCGACGAGTACAACACCAGCTTCTCGGCGGACCCACGTCTGGTGCAGGACTCCTACAGCTGGATAAACGCCCGCATCGGTACCCGTTGGAACAGCCTGGAGTTTGTACTCTGGGGTGACAACCTGACCGACGAGGACGTGGTCTCTGTTGACGCGGTGGCCAATATCTACGCCGGCGATGGCAGCTACCAGAGCTTCATGATGCCACCCCGTTCCTACGGTGTGACGGTACGGGCCAACTACTAGGCCGTTTTCAGGGTGTCTTCCCCCACATGGGGAAGACACTCTCTCCTGTTCGCGGACTTGTGGCTCACCTCGCTGGTCACAAACCGGTTCTTTCTGGCCGCTGCAGTAGATTTGATTCTGGCTGTCTACTTTGTCTGGTTCCTTTACCAGACCAGGGAGTGGGGCTATCTGTAAAGTCAGAATCCCGCTGGCGGTGGCACTGAGAGATAAGTCACCTGACTGCCAGCGTAGCCCCTCGTATACCAGCTATCTCCACATTTAAAATACGACTGGCCCTCGACAGATACAGCCGTTGCGTCGCAGGGCAAGGTGGTGACATAGACTGTGGTGGGCGCCGGCTGGGATGCAGCTGCCGCGACGCCGACAACAGTTGCGCCGACGATTGCACCCGCCAGAAACTCACCGTCATCGTCATCCCAGTCGTCATGGCGATTGTCCCAGTGGTCGTCGTAATCATCTGCGAAATCTTGCCGATCTTCCTGGCGATCTTCGGCGAACTCCTGCCTGTCTTCCTGGCGGTCTTCGGCAAAATCCTGCCTGTCTTCACGATCCTCGTCCTTCCACTGCTGCCTGTCATCCTGCTGGTCTCCCTGATGAGTCTGCCGTTCAGCTTGCCGGTCGACTCGCTGGCTGGACCGCTCTCCCGCTCGGGCTGAAAAAGATCCACCACTGGCAACACCGGCACGAGAGTATCCGCCACCGACTCTTCGACCTCGCGAATCGGCTTCGACAGCAATAAATGCAAGCGTGACCGTGGCCACCAGGAAAGTTGCAAGATGGGTATTCAGCTTCACTTGGCATCCCCTTTCGTCGGGTTGCTTGTAATCGCGGAACTCGCAGGCAGCAAAGTGGGAATCTTTTCCGACTTGTGAGGCGGCGTAAATGTAAAGCTTCCCCGCTTGAGGCTGGGAACCGTATCCCAATTGGAAAAGTCAGCCCGAAATTGTGGCTGGCCCGGTGCATTCTTGTAGGTCAGGACTATACGCGTAGGAAAATTATCCTCCCTGATCCAAATCTGGTAATCCAGATCATCGGTTCTACCAGCGATATGGTCAGTGGGCACAGGGCCCAGGGTGTTCCGCTCGATAAAGTCAATGTCGGTGGTGAGTCTGCGGATTTCTTGTGGAAAACTGGTAACCAACATGCGGGCCAAAGGAAAACGAACCCCCAGTTCGCCTACCGCATAGCGAATCGCCCCATCGATATCTCCAGGTCGATCAATCTGTGTGTAAACATTGTGCGTATCGCTGAATTGTGTGATTGTCTTGCCGTCAAAAATCAAGCCGCCGCTATCACCATCGCTTTGTTGCGCATCGACGCGCAGATACTCTGGCCTACTCACCTGTAGAGTTCGAACTTCACCAAACTCAATAACCTGACCTGACTCCTGCAGTACGTCATATTTCATATGGATGGCAACGGTGAACTGCTTGGTGTCCGCCAGTTTCACGGCCATATCGACAAGCCGTGTTTCGGCTTCTGCCGAAAATGCGCTGCCAGTTGCCAGATCCAGCGTTACCAGGGCCAGTAGCCACAAAAATCGCCTATACATTTTGTACACCGCCTATTTTTATCAGCACGATTAGGTGCTATTACGCCACCTCTTCAAAAGACACGGCCTCGACGAAGAAAAAGTGCGGACTGACAAGCGTGTCGGGACCGGTCAGGTGGCCGACACGCTAGTATAGGACGAGAGATTGTTTTTTCCAGATAAATCAGCCGGGGTGATACGCTACGCCAGATTGACGTGAATGCAAATTGATGTAACCCGCGACTCAACTTTTCCTGAAACGCAGGTAGAACAGCAGCAAGGGAACCGCAAACAGCGCGTAAGTCCCAAGCGGTGAGTTCTTGACCGCAAATTCGTAGTTCGGTAGCAGGATGGGCTGTAGATACAAAACCAGGACATATTCATAGGTGAAGGCCGCCAGGGCCGTGTAGCCTCCCACCAGATGCAGTGTTTTCCAGGTTTTTGGCCCCAGCTTCTTTACCGCGTAATCATTCGAACTCAACGCCATCAAGCCCACCAGGATAAACACACCCGAGCCGGGGTAGAGAATGAACCAGGGCGCGCTTTCCCTGAACCACTCCGATGCTGTCACAGAGAGGCTGAGGATGACAAGAAAGTGCGACCAGAGGACTATAGCGGTGGAAATGCCGTAGTAGCGGCGGTTCTTTATCAGATAGTGAGACCATCCTGCATTGAACAAGCGGTGCAGTGTCGAAGCACCAAAGCTGACAAAAAACAGCCCCATTCCCACCCTGCCGGATAAGCGCAGATATGCCCTGGATGATTCGGTGATATTGGCACTATCCAGCATCAGGTAAATGGTCAGCGCACACCCGATAAATGTCAGGTAAACAATGTTCGTGCCTGAGAGGCTCAGACGGCTGTTTTTCATGGTAAGTACTCCTTCGCCTGTCATTTGTTGAAGTCCTTGAGAATTTTCCCATAGCCAAAATCCATGTCGCCGCGAATTAGGTAGGCGTCGACCATCCGGATAGGCTTCAGTTTGTAAATAGGCCAGACGTCAGTCTCGTTGGGCATCATCACGCTGCCAATGCCCCGGTAGATCTCCATGCGACCACTCGCGTCGGTTGCCGGAACCAGTTCAGTGGCGTCCTCAACGTACTGCAATACCTGGAACGGCTTGCCCTCTTCGGAGGAGGGGATCATCTTCATGCACAGGCCAGGGGGCATGCTCGGCGCCTGGTCCGCGGGAATCTGCTGGCCCACGCGGAAATGGGTGTTGACCAGGGAGAATCCCGTGGGACGCTCGCAGGTGGTGAACACTTCGTTGCCTTCCCAGGTCAGGTTGATGTGGGCGAGTTTTTTCGAGTCCCCCCAGAATTCACGGCCTGAGGCCATCGCCGAGTCTGCGGTGACCATCAGGAAGTATTCGAACACAAAGTCCTTACCTTCGAAGGTACACTCGGGGAAGATGTATGTTCCGGCGTAGGGCATGGGGAAGTCTTCCGAGCTCTGCACCAGGGCCCAGACAAAAGCAGGGCCATCTCTCAATTCACAGCCCTCGGGCAGGATATCGTCGACTTCCTGCCTGTCAGTCTCATAGCGATACAAGAGGTGTGTGGCATTTTTGACCTGGAACGGGACTTCATAGAGCGGACTGTGTGCGGGTCCACTCTGTCCAAAACGGTCTACGGTAAACTTTCCCATGGTGGATCTCTCCTTTTACGTGTTGATTTGCGTTGATCTGTTCAGTTGTATCCATAATAGCGATGGACAGGTCAGAAGCTTGATAAAACGGACCGCTGTCTTGATATTTCGACTCACCTATTGAGCGACGGCGAGGTACATGGAAGTCCGGGCCTGAGCCAATCTGTCAAGTAATAGGTCTTTTGAATCAATTCCCCACCCCGAGATTCCACTACATTGCACCTTCACAACTGGAAGGAGGATGTATGGATATTTCACGTGCACTGCAGAAACTCTCGAAACGTTATCCCGGCAGGCGGGTTTTGATCACCGGGGCAACCAGTGGCCTGGGAGAAGCGCTGGCCATGGAATTTGCCAGTGCCGGCTGGCGGGTCGCGGTGACCGGTCGCAGCATCGAGAAAGCCAGCCGCGCGGGGGAGGGCGTGTCTGCTTCAGGCGGTAAACCCCTCCCTCTGGTCATGGAGGTGACACACCCTGAGGATTTCGACAGGATCGCAGAACAGGTGAAAGCAGCGTGGAATGGCCTGGATGTACTGATCAACAATGCGGGTATCGCTGGTACCGGCCAGTTTGACGAGGTCAGCTTGCAGGACTGGCGCAACATGCTCGACACCAATCTGATGAGTGTTGTCTACGGCTGCCGGGCCTTCCTGTCCCTGCTCAGGCAGTCGGGGGGCGGACATATCGTCAACGTGGCGTCGGCCGCGGGCCTGTACTGCGCCCCGGGAATGATTCACTACAACGTGGCGAAAGCTGGCGCGATCGCCGTCTCGGAAACACTGCGGGCGGAACTGGCGCCCGATAATATTGCCGTCACCGCGTCCTGTGCGGAGTTTTTCCAGTCAGGGCTGCTCGATGCCGGCAAAGCAAGTTCTGCAGGTGGCAGCGACCACATGCAGGCGCGGGCCAGGGCGGACATTGCTTCATCGGCCTATTCCTCCGAGGATATTGCCAGGTACACCATTGCCAGCATGGCCAGGGGCGAGCTGTATTCACTGCCTATGCGCGAAACCCGTCTGGGCTGGCGAGCTTTGCGCTGGCTTCCGGAGATGGCGCGTGCCGGGATGGCGTGGATGTATTGCAAGCAGCTGTGGAAGTTTGCTCCGATAAACTCTTAGGCGCATGCCGGCTTTGCGCCACCTCGAGATGTTGCATGGCTATTATTTGAGGCTGGCGCGCAGTTTGCCGAGGTCAGCGATGAGGATGGCATTCAGGGCGCCAGGGCTGATCCGTCCCAGCCACCACATCAAGCGCGCCATGAAGGTTACCGGAATGATGGCGCGGTTTTTCGCCACACCGCGCAATATCGACTCTGCGCAGTCCTGTGGAGACACGGCGAAGCGCTTCCAGGGTTTCACGTAGGCCTCGTACCTGTCGCGAGGAATATTGATCATCGGTGAATCGAAAATGGGGGTTGCTACCATGCCCGGACAGACCACGCTGACCTTCACGCCGAGGTCTCGACCCTCGACACGCAATGCCTGCGAAAGGCCAACCACAGCGTATTTCGAGGTCACATAGGGGGCCTCCAGTGGCAGTGGTACCAGGCCTTGAACCGAGGCGATATTGACGATATGCCCGTGACCCCGGTCGGCCATGTGACGGTAGCTTTCGACGGTGGTATTGATAACCCCGTTGAGGTTGACATCCAGCACCCTCTGCCAGTCCTCGCGGGACAGGTTCCTGGCCTCGCCTGCGATGGTAATGCCGGCCACGTTAAACAGGTAATCGATGTTACCGGCGCTCTCGGTGATGGCCGCCAGTAGTGTGCTGACCTGTTCTTCCCGGGTGATATCGATTTGTGTCTTGTGTAATCGACTCGAGGTATCGCCCGTTTCCAACTCTGCCAGTCTCTCCGCGTTGATATCCAGGGCGTAGACTATTGCACCGAGTTCCAGCAAGCGAAGGGACAATGCCTTGCCTATACCTGAGCCGGCTCCAGTTACCACACAGAATTTCCCACTGAATATTTTCACCTGCTTTTCCCCCAACAACTCGATAAGGAACTACCACACATGCCAATTTCGCACGTTTGGTGATTGGTGGGTTGATAATTCGGCCCAGATGTTTGATACACTGGACCAGAGGGTGGGTGCTTGATGGGTACTGCCAAGGAAGCTGGAATCTCACGGTACGTTTTCGGTCCTGTGGAAAATAGCAAAACTATTATCGGCTGAGTGATGAATGGCGATTGAACGCGGAAGCCAATCCGGTAAATGGCTGATCGACGCTTTTCGCGAAATGGGTGTGGATGTCAACGCCCTCGCACGTGCGTTACCGGCAGAGACTGGCAGGCTGATCCAACACCCTGAGTCGGTCACCGCAGACGACCTGAACAGTGTACTCCTGGCATGTGAGGAGCAGACGGGAGCAAAGCACTTCGGACTGAATTTGATTGAGACGATTGATCTGACCGCAATCGGGCTCTATGGTTACCTGCTGCTCAATGCCAGTACCATAGGTGAATTTCTATCGCTGGCCGAGCACTACTACCCCATTTTTTATCAAACCGCATCCTTGGAGGTCATAAAGCAACGCAGGAGTTGGCAACTCGTATACCGACGCACCGACCTGTGCACGGTAGATCAGAGGCATGATAATGAGTGGACTCTGGGCTCTTTCGTCAACACCATCCGTTCCCGCCTCGGCACCGCGTGGCACCCCTTGAGCACAACTTTCCAGGGGCCTGCGCCTGATGATCTTGGCGAACTGTCGCGCTTTTTCGGCGACAATGTCGCTTTCAATCAACCTCTTAACAGTTTCGAGGTGGAAGCCACTCTGCTTGATACGCCACTCAGTGATTCCGACCCCAGGCTACTGCAGATAATCCGGGACCAGGCCGATGAACACCTCCGTAGTTATACCGAATCGTCCAGTGTTGAGGCACAGTTACGCCTGATGATAATGAAGGATCTGGAATTCGGCCCGCCCAAGGCTGAAAGTATCGCGCACCAGATGGGCATGTCACTGAGCAGCTTCAAACGGTTCCTGGCCAGACAGAATCTCGGATTTCGCGCCGTGCGTGATAGCGTAATTCGCGAACTGGCCACGAGGGCGCTTGCCGAGACCGACGTCAATGTCAGCCAGGTTGCCATGCGCATGGGGTACAGCGAAGTCAGTGCGTTTAACCATGCGTTCTCGCGCCTGGTCGGGCAGACTCCGACAGAGTATCGGCGGCAGTTTTCGCCGCGTTGAGGTTCAGGCTTTGTAGATTGT
>JAACFI010000480.1 GCA_009937575.1 Haliea sp. | reverse complement strand
GCCACCCAGACCCTCACCCTGATGGGCGGCATCTACGACCAGAGCGCCCACGTGGTGGCCTTCCACCGAGCCCCCATCGATGAGGAGGCCGACAGCTAATAAATCGGGGACAGACCCCTATTTTCGGACCCCTATTTTCGCAATAAATAGAATAGGCCGGATGAAACCGGCCCTACACAAAATAGGCACAAAATAGGGGTCTGTCCCCCTTTTTAAAGCATTGCACCCTATCCGGATGGGCCCGCTTAAAAGTTCCTGCGGGCCGATAGGCCCCACCACTGGGGCTCGCCTACCGCAATTTCGCTGCAACCGCAGAACAGTGAGATATCAAAGCCCATCACCTCGTTCTCCTCGTCGGTGACGTTATTCATGAAAGCGGCCAGTTCCCAGTCGCCATCGGCGGTTGTATAGGCCACGCGCGCATTCACCAGGGTGAAGTCGTCCATCTCGTGGGAATCGTAGTTGCGCAGGGTGTAATAGGCGTTATCGCGGTAACTGGCATCCGCCTGCAGCGACAGTTCACCGCTACCCAGGTCAAAGGCGTAGCGCACCAGTGCGCTGAGGGTCAGCGGCGGCACGTAGCTGGGCTCAGTGTCATCGAAGATGCCGGGGGCCACTTCCACGTCCTCCACTTCAGCGTCGACGTAACCCGCGGTAAACATGAGGTCCAGCCCGTCCAGGGGAGCGGTGATCAACTCCAGCTCACCGCCGACAACAGTGCTGTCGTAATTGACCACGTTACCGGAAACGCCGGCGAAGACAAAGCCCTGGTAGTCCTGGTAGTCGTAGTAGTAGAGGGAGCCGTTGAAGCGCACCAGGCCGTCGGCCAGGGTCGACTTGAAGCCGAGTTCGTAGGCGTAAAGCACTTCTTCATCGTACTCATACTTATAGCCGGGGTCTGCCTGGGCGCCACCGAAGTCGATAGGCGAGTTGAAACCACCGGCCTTCACACCGCGGTTGACGCCGGCGTAGTACAACAGGTCGTCGTTAGGACGATAATCCAGTTGCAGCTTGGCCGCCCACAGGGTGTCACTGCTATCGTCGTCAAAGCGGGTCGAGTAAGGCAGGCCGACCACTTCGGAGAAGTTGCCGAACAGGATGCCATCGGCAAACTCCTTGGCACTGGTCAACTGACGCACCTGCAAGTCATACTCGTAGTCCTTTTCTTCCTGCATCACGCGTAGCCCTGCGGTCAGAAGCCACTTTTCACTCAGGTCGTAATCCACCTGGCCGAATGCAGAGTAGTTATCCGTCTCCTGGTCTACCGCCGCGGGGTAATCCGCGGGCAGGGTCCCGGGTGGCAACAACAGCGGCGCGTTATCCAGTGCTTTGAAGCCGATGTTGTTGTCGTACTCCACGTGCAGGTAATACAGCCCCGTGACCCAGCGCATGTTGTCGGTGTCGCCGCTGAGTCGGAACTCCTGGCTCACCTGGTCTACCTGGGCATCAAACCAGACTGACAACTGGTTCATGGGCGCGGAGTCCACATCCATACCCATGTACTTTTCATAGTCCTTGTAATCGGTGATGGACACGAAATCCATCTCGCCGAATTCCCAATTCAAACGCGCGGTTACGCCGACCGTCTCCATACTGTTCAGGTCATCGAAAGAGTAATCACCCGAGGTGTAATCCAGCCCGTTGCCATCCCGGTCCAGGTAGCCGGTGGCGTCAGTGCCCGGTATCGGGCGCGGAAACGGGCCAAAAATTCCGCTTTCGATAGGGTCACCCGTCTCGAAGGCAAAACCCTGGGCAGTGGAATCCTTGGGCTGGTGGATAGCGTTGCGCTGCCGACCCTGGGCGTCCAGCACAGCCGCGGTGGGCTCGCTCTGGTAGGGAGAGGTGGCCAACTCGGAGTCAGCGTAATTGGCGGAGAGCCAGAGCAGGCCGCGGTCCCCGATATCGAATTCCACCTGCGCTCTCACCGCCATATTCTCCTCGGCGCCGAAGTCGTCTCCGGTCCCCTCGCTCAGGGCCAGTTCCGAGGGATTGAAGGCTTCCGGCGAGGTAGGGTCATAAGAATTATCCAGGTAACTGTCCTGCTCCAGGTAGTACCCGGACAGGCGCCCGCGGATAGTGTCAGTCAGCGGTCCGCCTACGGCGCCCTCCATCCTGATACGGTCATAATCCCCGTATTCGCCGTGTATATAACCATCCAATTCGTCCGTGGGACGACGGGATACGAAGTGCGCCAGACCGCCGGTGGCATTACGACCAAACAACGTTCCTTGTGGACCCTTGAGTATTTCCACCCGATCAAGATCATACATAGCGAATCGCTGACCCTGGGCCATCGCCACGTAGGTATCATCGATATAGACCGCTACCGGGGACTCGGTCTGGTCGTTGAAGTCGTTCTGGGCCACGCCGCGAATCGTAAACTGCAGGTTTTGTCCAGCCAGGTTACCACCTACGTGCACTCCAGGAGCCAGGAGAGCGATATCAGAACTATTTCGAAAACCAAGTTGATCCAGCTGATCACCTGTAAATGCGGTAATCGAAATACCCACATCCTGCATGTTCTGTTCGCGTTTTTGCGCGGTGACGATAGTCTCCTCAAGCATCATGCTGTTCTGTGCCAGGGCAGGAACACCACCCGACAACACAGCGCTGATGGCGATCGGCAAGACGGATTTATAGAATACGGTATTCTTTTGCATGCGATGGCTCCCTCGAATGGATCTGTGGTTTGTAATCTTTATAGTGCGTTTTAATGCTAAATTTAAACACTAAAAATTACATTTGCCATGTATGCACAAGCACTTGATCCAGAGTGCACTAGTCATAAAAAAGCAGAAAAGCAGGGGACAGACCCCCTTTTTAGAACTGTCCACCCTGATGAACCGGGCAGACCTGTCCAACCTGAAGTACGCAGTCAGGAAGTTGGTGAAAGACGGCCTGTTGGAGAAGGTCACCGAGGGCAGCAAACGCAAGGGCACGCGTTACCGCGCGACCGAAAGGGGTGTGGAGGTAACCGAGGCCTACGCCCATTTGAGAAGGGAGCAGTTGTTACCCGCCCTCGCGGACATCTCCGGTA
>JAACFI010000479.1 GCA_009937575.1 Haliea sp. | reverse complement strand
TCAAGGAGGACATAATGGTACCACAACCACCTTCTTCATATTCCTGCGCCTAGATTCATATCACCACAGGGTGGCGAAGGTCTGCTCCTGGCCGTTTCTTGCCTGTTACAATCTTCCGTTGAAGGTCTGCTAACTGGAAACAATTGAAATAAAAAACTGTCCCCGAATTACCCCCCTGTGTTTTCGCGCCTCTTAAAAAAACCGTACCCTTTTTCTTTTTTGAAAACATGCGTTAATTGCTCCTATATTTTCGGTCACACCGGCGTATACTCATTTTCAAGATACATTTTGTGTCCTTAGCCTGCCAATCGCAGAATTTTCATTAACCGCCACGGAGAGAACCATGGGCTTTCTAAGCTCTCTGAATCCTCTGCCCTTCCCGATCCCTATACTGGATCCCGTCAAGATGGTCACTCATCCGGTAGACTCAGTGACCGGAACCGTGCGCGGAGTTACGCACACGATAGAGCACCCCATCGAGTCCATCGAGCAAACGGGCGAGCGTACCTACAATATCGTCACCAACCCCGTCCGTTCCGCTACCAGGGTCTGGGAGTCAACGACGCACGAGGGGCAGATTATCGCCAATGCAGTCGAGTCTACAGGCTTGACGATCGGCGAGGGCATGATCGACGGCGCGAAGGCCGCAGGCAAGCTCGCCGAGGAGGGCTTGGAAGCGACAGGCAAGGGGCTCGTAGAACTCGGCAAGTACGTCTCGAAGCACGCCTGCGATCTGGCCGTGGGTACGGCTCTGGGTGCGCTGTTCGCGGCCTGGGCATCTGATGGACAGGAGGAAGCAGAGTTTGGCGCCTTTGCGGTCGCCTGCGCTACGGCCAAGGCGCTTGGGGAAGAGACAGAGATCTCTATTGCCGCCGACACGTTGGCCAAGGTCATCGTCGATCCTATCTACTTCATACCGGGCGTCTCAGACGCGGTTGGGCACAAGGATTCGTTCGAAGCGGTGCTCTCCTTCGTGATCTCTTCGACCGCGTCCCAGGATCCTGAGTTGGTCGTCGGCTCTGCAGGTCAGTACTTAGCCGGGGTGATCATTACGACCGTGACGGGTATCGTATGCGAAGGCGAAATCCCCGCAGGCGGTCCGAAGCTGTGGGGGGGCGTGCAGGGCTGAGCAAGGGCACAGCTCGACTCCCGAGCGCAAACTGCCAGACGGGTCAGCCCCTTTCGATCTCTCCTGCCAAGGCGAGGAGCGCTGCCGCCGTCGTATGAGCCCTGGCGAACGGGCTAGGGTCCGGCGCGCCAAAGCTCCCATCCGCCCGCTGACAGGAGACCAACCATTCAAGCAACCGGCCATACAGGCCGGACGGCTCGGCAGCACAGTGCTGAATGCAAAACAGCACCTCCCCGGCGAGATCGATGTTCTCCGTCTCCTCGATCCACGGCCCGGCCAGCACGCAGGTGTCGAGTTCTGACGACCAGTCTTTGTGCCTCAGAGCCACGTGCAGGAAGCGGCTCGCAAGCAAGACCCGGTGCGTACACCAATAAAGGTCGTGCACCTGCGACCGGCCCTGAAACCAGCGCGCCTCGACAATGACGCGGCGGTCGATCCCCATCTGAGCCGCCATTTCACCCAGGACCCAGGCATGCAGCGTGTCGCCACTCTCGGCCAGGGACCGCAGAAGTGCCTTCAGCTCTTCTGCCTGCAGTCCGCAGGACACGCCTGCGCGCTGGTGCAATACGTACGCCGCGTCGATGCGTGCCTGAGCAGCGTCGGCGTTCAAGCCGCTTGGGAGGTGGAGCGAGGTCCCTGCCAGCGCTGTGCAGGCGCGGTCCAACAGCGGCTGCATCTGCAGCTGCGTAAAGCTGGTAGGCGCATGAGCCTCGAGCATGTGTAAGGTGAGCGCCCGCAGCGCCCGTAGTTCAACGGCTGGCCCGTGTGTAGAATCCAGGAACGCTCCCCAGGTGCTCCCCAAGCGCGCGGTGAGCGGGTGTACCTGCTCCGTGTCCGAAAAATTTGATGGAAGTGTCATGCGGCGCAAATACGTGTCTCAAGCTCGATTCTGCTGGATAAGGGTTTCAAGGTGCGTTTCTGCCTGCCCGTCGAGTATGGATTGCCGTAATTACGGGGACAGTATACCTATTTACTAGTTAGTGGCTCGCTTCCTGGACTTTTTATGGTCGCATCTTTAATCGATCGTCACGGTCAAACCTCCGTGAAATAAAGAGTTGATATTTCAGGCTGTCTCCTGGATGGCCAGTGTCTGAAACTGGCCGAAATTCCAAGTCTAACCGATCCGAATGAGCGTCCGTTGTTAAGAACAAGCGAGCGTGGTGAACGAAACTATCTTCACTGTATGAGCTTATTAGGCGGCTAATAGATTTCTTGTTATTTCATCAAGATGGTCGCTCCAGGTGCCACAACAACCTCCCCAGATATCCATATGCGGGTAGCGCTTAGCCAGGTCTCCGCATTGTGCGCCGAGCTCGACGGGATCTCCGGATTCCAAGTGTCCAATCTGGCATAGAGCAATTTTGTCCTTTTTCGAAGCATTTGGCCGAACACCTCTAACTCGATTGATCCATTCGCCTGATCCCATGGCAGGTTCATACTCGATGGGATGGCAGCAATTAACTGAATAGAACTCCGGGGTTTGGTCTGTCTCCCGGTCAACCTTCGTAATTGCATCGGCAAGACTTTGGCCAGAGTCCAGCTTTCCATCTCCGGTTAAGAAAAAAGAAATCCCAACAGGCACCCCGATCTTACTGGCAGCCCTGGCAACACCGATGGCTTCAGGCACACTGCCAAAGGTAAGCGCAATCGCCAGATCGACATCAGCCGTTTTAAGTGTTTCCAGTTGAACGGAGTGATAGTCCTCGGCTTCATTCTCAGTGATAGTCTGATTGCGTTCGTAGGCATCACCACGTGGGCCTATAATGCCCTGGATTAATATTTCGGGTATGTCGGAGGAATAATCCCTGGCTATATCTCTGAGAAACTCGATACATTGAATATTCGCATCTGCCAACCCTGAGGCGGAGTACCCTAACAATTTCCCCCAATCCGGGCTTGCGCGATAGTCCAGACC
>JAACFI010000118.1 GCA_009937575.1 Haliea sp. | reverse complement strand
TAGAGGGGTGGTATCGGGCAGAGGGAGACGGCCATTTTCGCACCGAAAAGCAGACTGACGTTTCAGCGAACAGCATCAATCGCATCTTCGATGATTGGTATCAACTCCCAGACTACACTCGTTACGCCTGGGTCCGGAGCATTGCCAGAGTAATCCTCAAATATAACGACGCCACCGTACTGTCGCTCAACGTCAATCCAGGCACTGGAACCGTATAAGCCGCCATTAAGGTAGAGATAGATATCTTCCCCCTCCTCTGGCGGAACTACCCACCACCCCATGCCATAGCCCCAATAAGGCCAACTACCCCCTACTTTACCAGCTGGGGTACGTTGCTCTTTCATGAAGGCGACACTTTCGGGAGAAAGAACCTGATGATCGCCACATGCTCCGCCATTGAGGTGCAGGGAGAGAAGCTTCGCGTAGTCATCCAGGGTAGTCGCCATTCCCCCCCCAATCCAAGGGTTCTCCAGGCCAACCAGGCTATCGGTGTTTCCATCCCAGTCAGTAGCTATCGAATAGTTATTGCCAAAGCGCGACTGCTCCAGTTCACAGGGTGTGGCAATGTACTGGTCCCAGAGATGCTGCCAGTTCGCACCGCCAACCGTTTCGGCAACACCGCCAGACAACTGCCACTGGCTGCCACCGTAGCGGGCAAAAATATCCGCCGGGAGACTGATTAAATTAGGCAGAGGGGTAATGAATATTGTTTCCGCACAGGCTAGCAAAGTTCCTTCGGGAAGAGCCTGGCAGATGTGGGGAAGATAATCTTCGATCGGCGTGTATAGAGGATAGCCCTCGCCAGGTAAGCCCGAGCGATGAGAGAGCAAGTGCTCGGTGGTGATGTCAGAATCCCAGACTCCCACCCAGGGGAGGTAGCTGTTAATCGGAGCCTGGATGTCAAACTCCACGTTGGCATCATCCTCGTGTAGAGCCATCAGTAACGTTACCGCGGGCATCTTGGAGAGCGAGGCCACCAGGGCGACAGTCTCCTCGTCCTGGTTGCCGAAGGCGCTCTTATGAATAACACCCTGTGTTTTGTCCACGACAATCATGGAGCCGCCTGGATAATTCTCGTGGGCAGCCACAAAAGCCTCTAGCCAGGCGTCTGCCGCGGCAAAATCAGGCATTGGAGGGTCTGGTTCAACCATATCCCTTCTGTTATCGCTGCCATCGCTGCAAGAAACCAGAAACAAGGTGAGGCTGAGCAAAACTACAGAAAAAAATTTCCCAGGGTATGCCATCGATTAGCATCCTTTCCATTAAAATCGAACTACAATAGCTAGCTCTGGTAGTGGGCGTCCGTGCTGTGCCCGCCAGATCCAGTAAAGGTAGTCTAGTTCAATTTCGTGGCATTTTAATCAGACCATCTTTACGACACTGGTCTACAGGGCAACAACATCAAAGGTTTGTGTTCACACAGTTTCGATATAGGTTCAGTCGTGGGGGGATGCAATGTTGGGGGTGTGGACTTTCGGAGTGGCTGAATACAGCCGTCACTCAGTAATCAGATTCGACCAATATTGAGGATTTTGTCAATCCCGCGGCGACGCTTTTAGCAAGACCACGCCCGCTGTCAGCATCTTGGCAAATGATCAGAATTTATTTCGAGCCGAAATCCTGATTCGGATTCAGGTATTCCGGCATCGCCGTGCCCATAGACATACAGATGTTAAATAGACCGTCTATCCCACGATCCAGATTCACTACCCACTCCTTGCGAACACAAAGAATTGCCCCGTCGAACGGGACCGGTGCAGTAGGGATCATAACCACATGGTACGCGATGTCATTAATTGTAAATATCTCAGAAGTGGGCATACGCGCTGGAAAACTGGCTCCTTTGTCGCCCCCGAAACTACACATCACAGGGCAGCTGTGCCTGGCGAACTGGTAATTCTTCAGAATATCAATAGAATTAGGAGATAGACAATAAACCACCACCCAACCCGTCGCACTCGACGAACCCGTCGCTAAGCCAATACCCACAAGCCCTTGCAGTGCGAAATCGTAGCCCAGGGGGCTACCGGCAGCAGCTTCAAGCGCCAATTTGCCGAAGCCAACGACATCCTTGCCATCCGCCCTCAAAATCATGCTGCATAATCGGCGCGGTTCGACTAAACTTTCAAGAGTAAATATCCCTGTCTTTCACCTGGAAATATTGCTTGATGCACGATACTAAGGATGCCTCGACTAAACCCGGCGAACAAGGCCACGAAAAGGTCGAGGAGGAGGCTGTAAGAATCCTTACCGACCCGGGCTCCTGGGCAAAACATGGGTCGGGCACGGACGAGGAGGGACCCCGGAGCGAAACCAACGGCGATAGCGATAACTGGAAGTTGCAGCCGGGAAACCGGGTCGCAGTGATTGGCGGTGGGCCGGCCGGCTCACTCTTCTCCCAATTTCTGTTAAAAACGATGGCACATCTCGACATCGATATCGACGTCGAAATTTACGAACCGCGCGACTTCAATTTTTGCGGGCCAGCTGGCTGCAACCATTGCGGCGGCGTCGTGTCCGAGTCGCTTATACAGATTCTCGGCACCGAGGGTGTGGTATTGCCAGAAGAAGTCGTACAGCGCGGGATTGACTCTTATGTCATGCATATGGACGTCGGAAGCGTCCGTATAGAGACGCCACTGCAGGAAAAGCGGATCGCCGCGGTGTATCGCGGAAACGGCCCGCGACAATCTGAACCGGCGTCTATCGCGGGCTTCGACCACCACCTTATATCGCTAGCCCGTAGCGCCGGCGCAAAAGTCCGGCAGCAAATGGTCACCGAAGTTGATCTCGACGAGGGCCGCCCCCGAATCACCTGCGCAGATGGCCACCGCCAGACCTATGACCTGTTGGTGGTAGCCAGTGGCGTGAACAGCGCGTTGCTCGGGCTCATTGAGAAATCCGGGCTCGAGTTTAAAGCACCGACCGCGGTGAAATCCTTCGTGGCGGAATTCAAACTGGGTGCAGCGACAATCGAGCGGTCATTTGGCACTTCGATGCACGTGTTTCTGCTGGACATTCCGAGGCTGCAATTCGCTGCCCTCATTCCCAAGGGAGAATACCTGACCCTGGTAATGCTCGGCGATGACGTCGACCAGGAACTGGTGGAAAGTTTCCTCAATGCCCCTGAAGTGCGAAGTTGTTTTCCAGGTAACCGGCCGCCCGACAACGCATGCCAGTGCTTCCCCCGACTGAACCTGTCACACGTCCGCCGGCCATTCGCTGACCGCGTGGTTTTTATTGGCGACAGCGGTGTCGCCCGACTCTATAAAGACGGTATCGGTTCTGCCTACCGCACCGCAAAGGCCGCGGCCAACTGCGTCGCACTGCATGGGATATCGGCCCGTGACTTTCACTACCATTACTGGCCCGCCTGCAAAAAAATCGCCATCGATAATTTGCTGGGCCGATGCGTCTTCGGCTTCTGCCACCTGTTGCAAAAGCTCCGGTTCGCACGCCGCTCGGTTATGCGCATGACAGTAATTGAGCAAAGAACCGAAGGCGCGATACCACATATGAGTAGCGTACTCTGGGACGTATTTACGGGCAGCGCGCCCTACCGCGAGGTGCTATTCCGCACGCTGCATCCGTTTTTCCTTGGCCGTTTGATCTGGAACCTGCTGGCGGCCAATGCCTGGAAATCTGGCCGCCGCAACCGGGAATTATCTACGCCATGAGTGATCTACTGGGCAGAAACTACCAGCCGGGGGAGGATATCGTGACCGAGGGCGAGGTGGGGGACTGCATGTATGTGATCCAACAGGGATCGGCAGAAGTCATCCGCACTGAGGACGGGGTTGCAACCGTTGTTGACACGATGGTCGCTGGAGATTTGTTTGGTGAAATGGCCATACTGGAACACACCGTACGCTCCTCCACGGTGCGAGCCGTCGACCCGGTCCGCGCCCTGACCATCGACCGCAAGACCTTCCTTCGTCGCATCCAGGAGGATCCATCACTGGCGCTCAGCATACTGGACGTGATGTGTCGACGGGTTCGCAATCTCGACACGACGATAGCGCACTTGAAGCACCAACTTGCCGAACTCTCAGCAAACCCGGAAGGCGGAAGCCCCGACGGCTCTCCTGGAGAAAATGCACCGTGAAATCTGAGGAACTCACTGAAACCGATCGGACGGATGAAGCCGATTTTGTTTTCAAACCAGTGCGCCCGGTCCAGTCTGAGGGCCAGGCGCCCTGCCAACTCAACTGCCCCTGTAGCACCAACATCAGGGACTGGATTGCGCCCATCGCACAGCGTGAACACACTGGGGCGTCGCTTAGAGAAGCCTATGAGGAAGCGTGGACGAGGATTGTGGATCACAATCCGTTTCCGGCGGTAATGGGTCGCATCTGCCCCCATCCCTGTGAATCCGGTTGCAATCGCATCGGCAAGGACGGCAACGTCAGCGTGAGCGCCCTCGAACGTTTCCTCGGCGACTGGGCGCTGGAACAAAAGTTGCGGCTACCGCGGCTAGACCGGGAATCGCGAGACGAATCCGTTGCTGTAGTGGGGGCCGGACCGGCCGGCCTGTCCTACGCTTACCAGATGGCCCGTCGCGGTTATCGGGTGAAAGTGTTCGACTGGCACCCTGAAGCCGGCGGAATGCTTCGCTACGGTGTTCCGAAATACCGCTTGCCCAGATCCGTTCTGGACGCGGAAATAGCACGTATTACCGAGCTGGGCGTGGAGCTCTGCCTGGGTGTCAGGATCGGCACTGATCTGTCACTGGAGGAACTGAAGGCGGACCATCAACTGCTGTTCCTTGGTTTGGGTACCCAGCAGGGCCGACTGATGAATATTCCGGGCGAAAACGGAGCGTCAGTCTGGGTCGGTACCGATTTCCTAGAGCGCTACAATGAGGGGCACGCATTGTCCCTGGGTGAACATCTGGTGGTGATCGGTGGCGGTAATACGGCAATCGACGTCGCCAGGACCGGACGCAGGTCTGGCGCCCGGGTTACTGTGCTTTATCGCCGGCAACTGGAAGAAATGCCCGCTATCGATAGCGAGATCAGGCATGCCCGGGAGGAAGGCGTCGATTTCGAGGACCTGGCGACACCCTTGGAGATAAGTCGGGACGCATCTGGCGCACTGCGGGGTCTAACAGTGCAGCGCTTGCACCCTGGGAAACAGGATGACGACGGGCGCCACGTTCCGCAGGCCATACCTGGAGACACCTATTATCTAGATGCTTCAGCAGTTGTCATTGCGATTTCCCAGGTGACGGATTGGACCGGGCTGGAAGATGCCGAATCGATGGCCGGCGCCGAGACGACCCGCCAACCGGATTCACGGTTAACCCTGGGGGGTGACGTCCTGCGCCTGGGTATCGCCAGCCAGGCTATTGCCGAGGGCCGGAAATGCGCCGAACAGGCCCGTGGCGAACCCCCCAACAGTTTGCTGGCTGACAAGACATTACCAACGGTGAAAGTGGACCACTACGCCGGGGCTGACAGCGTGAACCTTACTGAGGCGCTGCCGGATGAAAGGCTTCTCAGCCCCGATCTCGAGACCAGCCACACCATCTCCGAGAATGAATTTCTGGCCGAGGTACAACGCTGCCTGTCCTGCGGCTCCTGCCTCGGCTGCTATCAGTGCTGGATGTACTGTAATGCCGGCAGCTTTACTCCCCTGGAACAGGGGGGGCCTGGTCAATACTTCAGTTTTGATAGCGACCTCTGCGAGGGCTGCGGGAAGTGTATTGAGTTGTGTCCCTGTGGCTACCTTAGTCCCAAGTAACCCAGGCCCATCCGGCGAGTCAGCGGGTCAAGCGGACACCGATGTAGGCCAGGTAAATGGCGAGCAGGAGGAGTGCCTCCGGCGTCTTTATCCCCCTGGGCGAGGCATAGAGAAAACCGAGCACCAACACGGTAACCAGTGCCTGCACGGCGATGTCTATGGTAATCACCTCGGGAGGCACCGCCAGCGGTGATAGCGCTGCACCAATGCCGGGGACCAGCAACGTATCGAGTACGTTGCTGCCCATCAAATTGCCCACCGATAAGCCGCCCCGGCCGCGCCAAAGAGCTACGAGTGACACACTCAACTCTGGCAGGGAACTCCCTATGCCGATGATCACGGCCGAGACGCTGAGCTGACTCAACCCGACATACGTGGCAAACCCGACCGCATGCGTCACAGTCAGCTCGGCCGCCACCAGCAGCAACAGGAAACCGAGCAGCAACCATGTCAGGTCCTTTGATAGGGCGTGCTGCGGCGGCAAGTCTCCAGAGGGTTCCGCCGGTGTGCGCCAGAGCGCCAGCGACAGCAGGTAGGCGGCGTAGAAGCCGATCAACAACCAGCCCTGGGTGCGCGTTATCACACCGTCCAGCGAAAATGCCGCGACAGCGGCCAGGCCACCAAGGAGAAACACTGCGTTGCGCAATCCCCTGCGAAATGGCCTCGAGGCGAAGCCGAAACAACCGGCTATGCCAAATACGAGGCCGAACTGGCCTATGCAACTGCCTATCGCGCTACCGATAACGATACTGCTATAGTCATCCCCCGTCAGGCTGTGCACCGATGCATCGACTGCTACGAAAATCTCCGGCAGGTCGGTACCGATAGCCAGCACAACCATGCCAATGTAGGCGTCGGACAAGCGGAACCGGTCGGCGAGTGAAATCGCTGCACCGATGAGCAGCTCCGAGCCGCCCCAGAGCCCTATAAGACCCACCAGCAATAACAGGAAATCAACCATCCAGGCGCCGCCAGATCAGTTGTCTCGTATCGATGCAGAAGCTTTCATCACAGCCTTGATATCTGTGCCTCCATCTTGCCGCTGGCGTATCTACGCCAAAGTTGGCATCGGCCGGGATCATTAACTCAGTAATAGTAGTGCGTGAGTAATTAACCGTGTGACCTTTCATTGGATTATCGCTCCGAGCGCGGCTTTTTATCAGAGATTTATGTGCATCAGAGAATTAAGATAGCATACTGTGTAAATCAGAAAACCTGCCAGACCCTGACAATGATCGAGCCCATTATTTTTCCCGATTACCATGGCAACAGCATCGCCAACCTGATGCAGACGCTGGCTTCAGCGCGCGGAGGCGACGTGGGTTTATACCCGCCCCTGGAAGGCCTCGACGCGCAGGCACTGGCGGAGGCACGCAACGTAATCATGCTGGTTATCGACGGTCTGGGCTATGAATTCCTCAGTCAGTATCCGGACAGTTGCCTGTACCAACACCTGCAAACCAAAATAATGGCAGTTGCACCACCCACGACCACCGCATCCGTGTCCACTTACCTCACCGGACTGGCGCCGCAGCAACACGGTCTGACCGGCTGGTTCACCTACCTGCGCGAATTGGGCAGCGTGGTGACCATATTGCCCTGGGTATTGCGAGGCGGAGGCCCCCAGTTGGGAGAATCGGGGAGAGCGGTAACGGAACTGCTTAACCTGCCCTCGTTCTTTGATCGACTGGCGGTAGAAACCTACTCCATCATGCCCGAGTTCCTGCAGGGATCAGAATTCAACCGCATGGTGAGCGGGCAGGCCAACCTGGTGCCCTACGGCACGTATCAGCAATGCTTTGACGAAGTGGCCCGGCTGTGTCGCTACGACAGAAAGAAATACGTTTACGCCTACTGGGCGGGCTTTGACATGCTGGCCCACGGCTTCGGCGTGGGTAGTGAACAGGTAGCTTCACATTTCCTGGAACTTGATCAGGCCTTCGAAAAGCTGGTGGATGATCTGGCCGGCAGCGACAGCGCCCTGCTGGTATCCGCAGATCACGGCTTTGTCGACGCACCACCGGAGAAGCGTATAGATCTGATTGATCATCCTGAACTGAAGGCCTGCCTGCAAGTTCCGCTGTGTGGTGAACCTCGTCTGGCCTACTGTTACGTGCTCCACGACAGGAGGCGCCATTTCGAAGCTTACGTCGCAAACAATTTGTCCGGGAAAGCACAGCTTTACCTGAGCCACGATCTGGTGGACAACAATCTTTACGGCCTCAACAACGCCCATCCCGAACTGGCCAGCCGAACCGGAGATTACACCCTGGTTATGAAAGACAACCACGTGATAATCGACAGCTTGCCCGGTGATAACACACCGCAGTTGGTGGGTTACCACGGCGGTTTGAGCGGCCAGGAGGTTTATGTGCCGCTGATCCTGGTTGAGTGAATCAGCTGCTCTACCTACTGAGCTACGCCAGCCACGATCAGGTGGGCCAGGCAGAGACCCGACCCGTTTGAAGGGGTGAAATTGTCGATATAGTGGTGGGGGGATGCAATGCCGGGATTGGGGATTTCGGGGTTGGCTAACTACAGCCGTTATTCAGTAATCAGATACAATTGGAATTGCGCATTTTGTCAATTCCGCGGAATGAAGTTTCCGAGGTTTACCGTGTACAGCCCATCTGAACTACTCCAATTCCGCAATCGACTCAATCAATCTTCGGGTATTTTTGGGGCTTGTAAGCAGATACTACCGAAAACGCCCAGTTAAGTTTTCAGTCCCTTAATCGTCGCCAGGGTGACGAGCTGATCTCCATCACGGATGGTCAGGCGCTCAGCTCTGTCCGGGTTCAGGTGGACCTCTCCCGCTGCGGTAAGCAAACCGAGGGCTATCTCTTTGTGTTGCTCAGTGAAGGTGGCCAGCGTATCAAAGCCGATCGGTTCAGGGTAGTCGACCGCCTTAAGGGGTCGGAGAGCGAGCTGCGGACCACCGACTCGCGATAGTTCGGTAAAGATTGACGCCAATTCACGTCGCAGAGCAATCTGCGAAAGCATGTAGCTGGTGGCAAGCGGCGTGACGAGTACATCACTGGCGTCGTCGAAGAGGGAGCGGTTTCCGTCCTCCAGGATCTCGACGAACAGCTTCGGCTGCGTTTGACATACGCTAAAAATATGCTGAAGACTGAGATAGGTGGTGATGGTGGCTGCATCAGCGTGGGCCTCATACCCCATACGGGCTCGCGCCAGGAGGATGATCTGGTCATAACCCGAGGGCTCCAGCTCCTCCAGTGTTACGGGATCCAGGAAGTTCTTCTCGATTTGCCGTACATTGTCCAGCGCCAGGTCCCGGTAGCTGGCCAGGGCCGTTATTCGATCCTCCACGGGTGTGAGTCCCACCACGTCAATTGCCATGTTATCTGCTGCAAACTCGCGGAGCAGCGCAGGTGTCTTGCGGCTCCAGCCAAGAATCAACAAACGCTGCGGTCGCGGTGGCCGCCTCCATTCAGAAAGATTTATGCTGCCCGATGTGTCGGAGCCGACAGTACGCTCCCCGCAATCAGCGTAGCTGTGTGCAACAAACACGATAAGATCGTTCTCGTCCAGCTCCGTGTCAGCTTCGGGATTGAGCAGAGGGTGCCTGTCGCCCGAGGGAATCAGGCCGATCGGCACGGCTTTCGGGCACTCAGGTCTGAGCTCGCCGAAAGTTTTGCCCGTCTCCCCCAGGCGTCGTATAAAGATGGCGTTACCCTCGTTGATACTCAGCAGCTGGGAGAAAACGGCGCAGATTCCTGCGTAACGCACGCTCTGGGCGATGAGCCGGGACATGACGTGGTCCGTCGCAAGGATTTCGGTCTCGCCACGGTAGGCGAAGCGCGCCACCTCGCTGCGGTTCTCGTCGTACAAGGCGACAACGGCGAGCGGTTTCTCGGCATCGCCCCGGGTATGGCGGGCAATCAACGCCAGGGACTTCAAGGTGTCCGCGTCCGCGACGCCGGGAGACCTGTTGCTGAAGTCCTCGCCCGGGAGAATGATGGCTGCGGCATTTTCAAAAGATACGCGCCCAAGGTGTTCGAGCTTGAGGGGTGAGCCGCCTCGAAGGAGCACCTTCCGGTCGTTCCAGTAGCTCCCCAGGTGTTCCCTGAGCTCGGCCAGTATCGCGTCGTCCACTTGTTCGGCAAGCACGACGATCCGCAGCATGCTGGCGTTGCGTCTTTCGAGGAAATGCGCCGTCCGCTCCCTCGTACGGAGCAGTTCGAGCACGATGCTGGGTGTTCGATGAGTCCAGCCCAGAATCAGTACGTGATCGGCAAGCGTGACCGGCCTTGTTCCCGACTCAATGCGCTTGATGAGCTCGTTCATCCATTGGGTGAGGATGGCGACCAATAGACCGAGAAACAGCACATAGCCAAGCACCGTGACCACCGTGGAGACCGTACGGCCGACAAGCCCCTCGTCGTCGCCCAGATAGCCGGGGTCACTGAGGCGAAGGAAGGCCCACCATACCGATTCACCGATCTCGTCGAAGCCGGGATCCAACAGGAGCATCAGCAGTCCACCGAGCGATGCCACCAGCAAAACGATGAACGCTGCCAGCAGCAACCGGTAGTGCAGCCCGCGCAGTAGCAGTCGCTCCAGACCGAGCCTCAATTGCTCAAGAAGCCGTGCACGCACGGATTGACGTTGTTTCATGAATCCCGCTTCCGTCTAGGGCCTGTGCGTAATGATTTGCCGAAGACGTTGGGGATGCAAGTGATATATATGGTATGCATGGAGAATATTTATTTCATAAACGAAAACAGAGACCTAGCTCAAGCCAACGAACCCGGAGCCAGCCCCTATTCCAAACAGGTTCGATGGTGTCTGCAGGGGATTCTGGACGAGGGGATCCAATGTTGGGGGTGGGGAATGTGTTTCTTTGTGCGGACCGGAATCATTGAGGTTGCGCGGATCCGACGTGGTTTGAATACCTGCATCCGGTTATCCCCTCCAGTTCCTCAGGGATTCGACTCGTATGACATACGGTTGTGAAGGCCAGCTACCGATTCATCGTCCAACCCAATACGCTTCACTGCCTATCTTTTTACCGCATACGCCGTGGGTTATCAATTGAATCGCTTTCAGGTATTCGTCATAACTACGCTCTTTGCAGTTCTAGACTCTCTTTGCGTAGCAGCAGTAATGGGGACTGGGAGTCGCCCCTTACTTCTTTGTATTGCCCTTGATGCAGAAGGCTTTATTGAAAGCTACTTGGCGGCGTGATGTTCCCGAAGACTAAACGCGGCTTTTTCCGTTCCGAGTGTTCAATAGTTATCACGGATTTCCTCTAGAAGCATATTTGTGTAACGACGGTGACCATCTTCACCGAGGTGCAGCGTGTCAGGCATATTGCACTCGTCATAAATTTCAGTCGCGCTAAACCACTGCGAGGTATCGACGAGGGCGCAGTGCCCTGCGGCAGCGATGTCTCGTACTATCTGACGATAGTCCTCCAGGGTGGCACCTTCGGTACTGGTGCGGTGTTGGTAGTCGTGGCCCGACATCAAAGGGGTAGCACAGAATATCTTCTGCGCTGGTATTGTTTCTATCCGGCTCAGTACCTTTAGGTAGCGATCCCGGAACTCCTCCAGACTGGATATTTCCCACAGGAAATCATTAACACCAAGAGTTATCCAGATTGCGGTGCCGCGCTTGCCACCTTGAGTGAAGTTAATACCGCCGTCTACTCGCTGGGAATCGGCAAGCCACATGTTGTTGCCAGAGCGAGACAAATTAACTACATGAACCCCCTGGCTGGCTACCAGATGAGCGCTGGTCATAGAGTAGTCGGCGTGAGGCTGGTCTATCGAGTCCTTACAACCGGCCATGATGCTGTCGCCTACGATTATTAGCGTGCCGGGTAGCTTCTTGAGTTGCTCAACATTGTCAGGTAGCGTCTTGAGTGGTTGAACAGTGTCGGACAGCTTATTGAGTGGTTGAACAGTGTCAACTTCCTGGCCCGCTGAGCCGCCTCCACAGCCGCTGAGTACCATGATTGGAAATATGCAGATGATTGGGAATGTTAAGAGCTTCGCTTGTTTGTTCACAGCCTTTCTCCTTTACCCGATAGGTAAAGACTAAGCTCACCAGGCACTATTGGACATGGCCGGGCATGCCAAAACTATGGCCAGATACGCCAATCAAGGCCACCGGCGCGTCACGGCCCCGGAATCCCTGTAAATGACCGTTTTCTTACGGCCGGCATGACACTAGTGCGCGTTTCCTGGCAACAGCGTGGTGGCTATATGACAGACGAATTTCGAGGGTTTGTTAAGCCGATAATGACCGACCAACCAAAAGGCGGCAGCGAGGTGCTGGCCGTGTCTCGACAACCTGCTACTAATCTGGAGGCCAGTGGCGCACCATGTATACGTTACGGCAAGACGCCGGATGTTATCCAGGAGGAATGGTTCTATACTCCGGGTTTCTGTATTTCTTAAGCGGTAGCAGGTGAATTATGAAAGCGGTCAAACTCTCTGAACCTAACGGCTCCGTTACGCTTGAAGACGTAGAGAAACCAACGCCGTCTGATGGCGAAATCTTAGTCAAAATGGAGGCCTCGGGCTTGTGTTATACCGACGTTCACATCTGTGATGGCGATTGGGCTATCGTGGATGCAAAGATAAAGCGGGATTTGACGCTTGGCCACGAAGCTATTGGCGTTATTGAATCGCTTGGTGCAGGTGTTCAAGATCTGCAGGTTGGCGATCGTGTTGCCGCGCCGTTTTTACGTTCCGCATGTGGCAAATGCAAACAGTGCCGCCGAGGAGAGGAAAACCATTGCCCGAACGCCACGGCGCTGGGAATGTCTCACGACGGTTCACACGCGGACTATGTCATCGCTGTGGCAGATTTTGTTGCGCGTGTTCCAGAAGGGCTTTCCCCCGAGCAAGCAGCGCCATTGGCCTGTGCAGGATTAACTGTATTCAGTGCTCTGCGAAAATGTGGTGTGGGCGTCGGCAAGAAACTGGGTGTGATCGGCATTGGTGGTCAGGGCCACTACGCGATCCAGCTAGCCAGGGTTATGGGTGCGACGGTCTACGCCATGGATGTCGACCAGGAGAAGATTGAACTGGCGAATCAATTGGGTGCGGATAAGGCGTTCATGGTGACTGAAGAGAGTATTATTCCAGAGCTCGCTGCGCTTGATATGGATGTTGTGATGGTGACCGCTCCCTCACATGATGCACATCGCCTGGCGGTGGGTATTGTTTCATTTGGCGGCATTATATCTCTGTGTGCCGTTCCGGCAGATGAAACGCCGATTTCCATGACAGCCAGTATCTTCAAAGCAATTCGTTACCTTTCACAAGGCGTGGGGACGCGTCAGGATTTAAGCGACCTCCTGGAATTGGCAGCAACCGGGGCTATCAAATCGCATGTGCAAACGCGTCCACTGAGTGAAGCGCCCCAGGCTCTAGACGACCTTCGCAACCGGTCGGTTGTCGGTAGGGTGGTTCTTGTCCCGGATTAGTAATGACCAGCCAAGTCCGGGAGACGAACAAATTCCAGCCGTCAGAAATCCAATCATATCGGGCTAATCCCACCCGGCGACACAATACAGACCAATGAGCAGACACTGGAGATTCATGTTAGATTTTGACGGTTCAAACCTCGAGGCTGAACAGAATGGAACAGGAGCAGTTGAACGCATTCCGGCAGGCGTTGATCACTCTCAGGGAGGATATAGAGCAATTGAATAGGGCCGGTAGGGAGGCCGCTGGAACAGTGGCACTCGACCAGTCGAAGGTTGGCCGACTGTCCCGGATGGACGCGCTGCAAGGTCAGCAGATGGCACAGGAAACGGCACGCCGTAGACAAATACAATTACAGAAGATAGACAACGCGTTGCGTCGTATGGACTCAGGTGAATACGGTTATTGTCTAGTATGCGGCGAGGAAATTGGCGTAGCGAGGCTTGACTTCGATCCTGCCAGCACCAGATGCATCGGGTGTATGGAGGACTGAGTTGCACTGGCCTTCATCACCTCGATCTATTAGGGACAGTTGTAAAAACCTATGCATGGCGAATTCTTATTTCATAAATAGAAACAGCGACATAGCTCAACCCAACGCACCCAGAGCCAGCCCCTATTCAAAAAGCGCATGATCTCATTCAGTTACCGATAACGGCTCGAAATTGCAATTCG
>JAACFI010000117.1 GCA_009937575.1 Haliea sp. | reverse complement strand
TCGACGTCCGCAGTGAGATCCTCCAATTGAGGGACAGTGATCACTTTTAGATCCAGGTACTTTGCTGTTTTGTGTACCGTGGAGTGGGTGGAATAGGGTGCCACGATTTCCGGCTGGTCGATCTGCGGCTTTTGTTCGCGAGCCCAGGCGCGCATCGCGTGTAGTCCACAGTAGTTACTTTCGGTGCCGCCGGAGGTGAGGTTGCCGCGGCCCTGTTCGCCGCCGCTGACCAGGCCGATGCAAATATCCAGCACGTCGTTTTCCATTTGCGCCGCAGGCGGTTCCTGGAAGGTGAACAGGCCGTTCCAGCCCAGGAACTCCATAAAGGATTCGTAGACCAGTTTCCCCATTTCGTCCCTGCCCTGAAAGGCGGTGCTGCTCAACTTGCCGCGCTCGGAGGGGGTCATGGCGGCGCGAAAACCGCGAATTTTTTCCAGTACCGCCTCGCTGGATTCGCCAGACTGGGGTAATTGGTGTAGTTCACTCATGCGCCTGCTCCGCTCAGCGGTCCTGCCACTACCGATACAGTGACGGACCCATTAATGCTGTCATCTTAGTGTAGTCCACATGGTAGGCAGCCCCCGGTTTGACGCCCATTACCCCGAGTGGGTACAGTAGGTGCAATAATATATTGGGGTATGCTTTTGTCCGGATCGGCCCTGGCCAGTGCCCAGTGGCAGTCTCACCTCGCCGACATGGTGGGAGGGCTTGCCCATAGTGACTTCTACGCTCGCTTCTCCCGTGGTTGTGAGTTCCTTTCCGGCTACCAGAGCGTCCTGGTGGTGTGGCTCAGTACGTCTCACCGGCCCATTCACCTTTACGACGACCTGCCGGAAGAATTTGCCGAGGAAACCAAGACCGCCTGGTTCGAAGGTGCCTACCTGCTGGACCCGTTCATCGGGCTTTTTGAGAGCAAGGCGGGCGACGGGATCTACCGGCTTCAGGATATTGCCCCGGACAATTTCTTCGACAGCGTTTACTACCAGAGTTATTTCCTGCAGACCGGTCTGGTGGATGAGGTCGGGCTGTTGTTCAACCTCGATGACGACCACGCCGTTCTCATGTCCCTGGGCAGCAGGGATTCAGCATCGATAGACGCAGCGCAACTGGCAGACCTGCAGACGGCCATGCCGGTACTGGCTGAACTGTGCCGGCGGCAGCAGTCGGCGGAGGAGGGGCAGATCAATTTTTCTGCGCCGCTGGACCGGGCCTTCCGCAATTTCGGCAGGGATCACCTGAGCAAACGCGAGTGTGAGGTTGTGCAGTTGATTCTCAAGGGGCATTCCAACAAATCGATAGCACAGTTGTTGGATATCAGTGTCGATACGGTCAAGGTATTCAACAAACGCTTTCATGCCAAGCTGGATATTTCCTCCCAGGCGGAACTATTCTCACTGTTCCTAGAGGCGATCTCACTGGTGCCCTTTGACGCAGATGTGGATCCTCTGACCCACTATTTCGAAATAACCCGGCCGCCGTCCTGAGCTGCCAATTGCAGCATCGCTCCCAGCAATACGTTCGCTCCGGCCGCGGCCTGTTGCGGCAGAGTATTTTCTGCCTCGTTGTGACTCAGCCCACCCTCGCAGGGTATGAATATCATACTGGTGGGCGCTACCGTGCTGACATTACATGCGTCATGACCTGCACCGGACACCATTTCTCGCCCGGACAGTTTGCATTGTAAGGTGGCTTCGCGAACAGCAGCGATACACCCGGTGTCGAATTCGACACCGGGTGCTTCCCAGAAACACTGCATCTCGAAGTCCAGTTGCAAGGCAGAGCAGGCACCCTCCACGATACGTTGGTAGCCACTGAGCATCTCCCGGTAGTAGTCCTCCAGGGGATGGCGGATATCCACCGTGAGTTCCAGTCTGCCGGGCACTGTGTTGCTGGAGCCGGGCAGGGCCTCCAGGAATCCGAAGGTAACGCGCCCGTCGGGGCCGTGTTGTGCGGCCAGTGCGTACAGTTCCGGCAGGATGCGAGACAATGCCATTACCGGGTCACGGCGCATTTCCATTGGCGTTGGGCCGGCGTGGGCTTCCTGTCCATGGATGACAATCCGATGCCTGCTCATGTGCTGCACGCCGGTGACGATCCCTATTGTTTTTCCTTCGGCCTCGAGAACCGGCCCCTGTTCGATATGCAGTTCGAGTGCTGCGTGTACCGGTTCAGTGTCTGCGCTGCCGAGGTGACCGATACGCTCCAGTTCCTCGCGTACGCTGCGGCCCTCGCGGTCGGTGAGCGCATAAGCCTGATCCAGTGGCATTTTCCCCGACCACACGGCTGAGCCCATCATTGCGGTATCGAAGCGGCAGCCCTCCTCGTTGGTCCACACCACTACCTCGAGCGGGTGCAAGGTAGTGACGTCGTTTTCGTGCAGTGTGTGCAGTACCTCCAGCCCTGCGAGTACGCCGTAGACGCCGTCGAACTTCCCCCCTGAAGGCTGGGTATCCAGGTGGCTGCCGGTGATCACCGGAGGCATGGTGGCGTCGCTCCCCGCCCGCCGGGCGAATATGTTGCCCACGGCATCCATGCGAATCTCACAGCCGATGTCACGGCACCACTGCATGAACAGTTCTCTCCCGGCGCGATCCTCATCGGTCAGTGCCTGCCGGTTGCAGCCACCCCCCGGCAGGGCGCCGTGGGTAGCCATTTCCATTAACCTGGACCAGAGTCGTTCCCCGTTGATTCTTATCTCGTTCATGTTCAGTCGCGCCTCAGTGGTTGGCACATACAGTGGATGCCACCACCGACCATGGTGATCGCGGAGACATCCGGGTCATACACTTCAAGCCCGAGGCCGCGACAGCGGTCCGCCAGGAAATCGCTCTGCTTTGGCATGAGGACCCGCTCCTGGCCCAGGGATACCACATTAATACCAAGGTCGCCCACGTAGCGGAACGGCACGTCGAGCACCTCGATGCCCAGGCCCGCAAGCCAGGCTTTTACTTCCGGCGTAACCACATCTGTGCAGGCGGCAATAAGGTTGTCAGTCAGCATGCCGAGGGTGCAGTCGGCGTGCACGAAGTAGGGGTCGAATTCATACAGGCAGACATCCCAGCCTTCTCCCTCGAACCAGCGGCGTATCTGCTGCGCGGCCTGCTCCTGGCTGCGCTCCCCACTGTAGCCCAGCAGCAGGTTTCCGGGCTTGACGATCATGAAATCGCCCCCCTCGTAAGCGCCAGCGGTAACCTTGTCGTAGATGGGCAGGTTGTTTTCGAAACAGAAGTCCATCACCGGGCCGTATTCCCCTCTGCGCCACCACTGGGCCATCTGGCCGATGATCATGCCCCAGGGCGTCATAAAACTGCCGTCGCGGCCCCAGATCTGCAGCGGAAGAGCATCGTCCGCCGGTGTGATATGTACCCTGGCACCGGCGTCGGCGAAGCAATCGAGTACATCCTGGTATTGGCTGCGAGCAGTCGCCACGTCCAGTTCGACCCCGGCCGCGATCAACTTCCGGTTCATGGAATTGGTGGGCAGGATGCGGGTGAGGTTGTCCACCGGACCCACCAGTACATCGCGCAGTATGCCGGTTTCGGAATCCACGCCCCAATCCTGCAGGGCTGGTGTGGCGCCGTCGGGATTGCGGTGGCGCATGGTAAAGGAATCGCTCATCACTTTTCTCGCTTTGCCAATTGATCACAGGACTCATGCTACGAGCGGCCCCGGGTATCAACCATTACATTTCTGATCCAATTGTTTGCATTTCCGTACCCAACACCAGGATGTCCGGAAAAGCCAGTGTGTAATCGCCTGTGACTGCTATCTTTAGACCCACAGGACAGTTTGGCAGCCCCTTCGGAGGAAGCAATGAAAAAGGCTCAGGACCTGAATTACCAGCTTCACCATCTGTGTATATACGACGACAGGCCTCGCGACAGCATGTGGTCCTACCTGCGCTGGCATCACGGCATCACCAACTATTTCAGCGGTGACGTTTTCCATGTTACCGGGGAGGGGCATTCCGACTATACCTTCCTGGGCTGCGGTGGCCGCGCCTACCAGATCCAGATCGAGGCGCCTCCCTTCCAGTTCGAGTACGAGCGCAACTGGTGGTCCCGGCACGGCCGCGGCTACAACCATATCTGCTGGTTGACCAGCGACGCGAGGGCTTCCATGGAACAGCTGCTTGCCAACGGGGCCACCGAGGTTATGCCCTTCGAGGAATTCCCGACCTACGACGGATTCGTGGTGCACGATCCCGAGGGTCGGTGGATCGAGATCATGGAATACACTGACGATACCTTCCGGGTGCAGGAATTTACCAATGCGCCGTCGGGTGAATGCGGCCTGCAGATGATCGGCAACGCAGAAATCTGTGACGACCTGGATGCCATGGTGACCTGGTACCAGGATGTGATGGATATGCGGGTGCTGAAGGAGTTCGGCAGCGGCAGCGATCGCACGGTATATATGACCGACAAGGCCTATGACCCGCAGGAGCGCAACTCCGTATTCATTTTGCAGGGAGCGCGACATGCTTTCGAGAAGCAGCATCGGGAAGCGCACGGGCCCTATATCAGCAGTATTGTCTACCAGGCCCAGGACCTGCAGCGCGCCTGGGACGACGCCCTGTGGGCGGGTATGGAAGCACTGCACGAACCAGCCGTCGATGAGGTGACGGGAGCCCTGACCGGCTATCTGCGGGAACCCTGCGGCGGCAACAGCATCATGCTGCGCGAGAGGTTTGCGGCATGATACTGGCCTTTGCCCATCCGGGCATCGTTGTACCGGATCTCGAGGGCGCCTGTGAATTCTATACTGCCATGTTTGGCTTCCGGGAAATCAGCAGGGAGGGCTGGGCAGATAACCAGGTGGTAGACCGGATCATCGGCAGCAGCGGCAGTGCAAGTCGTGGGGTCATGCTGTCCGGCCACAACTGTTTCCTGGAACTCTTCGAGTATTCCGCGCCTGCGCAGTCGGGCGAATCACCTGTGGACAGTGGTCCTCATGAGCAGGGCATCCGCCACCTGGCTTTCTATGTTGACGACTGTGAACGTGAGTACCGGCGCCTGCTGGAGCTCGGTGGGCAGGTGCTCGGTGAGCCGGTCAACGGTGTGGTCTATGGCCGCGATCCCTTCGGCAACATTATCGAGCTGTGCGAGATACCGGAGGAGCGAGAGAACCCTACCGAACTGCCTGGAGTTTCCAGCCTGGGGAACTATCGGCGAGAGGAGAGTGCATGATGTTCAGCCTTACAGGTAAAACGGCCTTTGTCACCGGCGGCGCGTCGGGTATCGGCCTGGCGGTGGCAAAGGTGCTGGCGGCCAGTGGCGCGCGCGTGGTGATCGCCGATCTCAGCGATGGCGCGGCCGCGGCCGCGGAGTTTGGTGGCGAGTACGTGGGTATCGACGTCTCGTCGGAATCCAGCGTCCGCGAGGCACTGGAAGCGGCTGTATCGCGGGTGGGAAAGCTGGATGTCGTGGTCAATAACGCCGGTGTGGGTGATATCGGTCCGGTTATTACCGAGACCGAACAGGGCCTGATCGACAAGGTGACCCGGGTCAATCACTTTGGCGTGATGTACGGACTGAAGCATGCCCCCCAATTCATGAACGATGGCGGTTCCATCATCAACACCTCCAGCATGGCCTCTTTTATCAATATGCCGGGCTCCGCCGTTTACTCTGCGGGCAAGCGAGCGGTCAACAGCCTTACCGAAATGGCCGCTCTTGAACTCGGTGAACGCGGTATTCGGGTGAACGCCGTGTGCCCGGGTTACATCGATACGGCGATGGGCAGTGGTGAAGAGGGCAGGGCGCTCTGTGAAGCCTTCACTGCACTGGGCCGGCCTGGCACCACGGACGACGTGGCAGGCGTGTTCCTGTTCCTGGCCAGTGACGCCAGCCGCTATGTCAGTGGAGAGTCACTGCGGGTGGATGGGGGCTGGCACTGCGGTCCCACACCGCGGTTACTGGAAAAAGTGATCGGCACTGCAAACGTGTCCTGAAAAGGAAGAACAGTATGAGCCTGAGTAAAGAGCAGAAAGCTGCCCTGTACCGCAACCTGGTGCGGGCAGACCAATACAACCGGATGATGTATCGGCGCATGATGCAGGGGAAGCTGATCGGCTTCTACCACCCTGCCGAGGGGGCTATCGCCCCGGGTGTTGCCGCCTGTACCTTCCTGAACCAGGACGACAACCTGAGCCCCCACCACCGGGGCCACGGTATCATCCACATGATGTCCAAGGGCATTGATATCAAGTATTACCTGGCGGAGCACACCGGCAAGGATACCGGCTGTTGCCAGGGCAGATCGGCGTTTCACTTCAGTTTCCCCGAGCACAAGGTTTACATGATGTCGGGTTTCATAGGTTACAACTTCGCCCCGGCCGTCGGCTGGGGCCTCGCGGCAAAGCGCCGCGGGCAGGGACAGGTGGTGATGAACTGCTCCGGTGATGGTTCCTACGGCCAGGGGCGCGCCCACGAGGCCATGTTAATGGCCCAGAACTGGAAACTGCCGATTATTTTCTTCTGCGAGAACAACGGTATGTCGATCTTTTCCACCGCCGGGGAAATGCACCCGACCCCGGATATCGCCTCCATGGCCCTGGCCTATGACATGCCGTCGGTAATCTGTGACGGGCAGGACGTTTTCGATGTGGCCGAGGCGGTGTTGCCAGCCATTGAGCGCGCCCGCAGGGGCGAGGGGCCCACCTTCGTGGAAGCCAAAACCCTGCGTTTCAACGAACACGATATCGGCACGCCGGACCTGGCAGGCTGGGAGGAACGTGGTGAGCAGGAGCATCAGGAAATGCGCAAGCGTGAGCCGGTTGCTCTGGCCACAGAGCGGGTACTGGCGGAAGGCGTATTCACCCAGGAGCAAATCGACGGCCTGAATGAGGAGGCCGAAAAGGAAATCGCGGCGGTGGAAGAGTTCGCGGATAACAGCGACATCGCCAGGCCGCCGGAGTCGGAACTACTGGCCGACGTATTCGCGCCCTGAACCGGGAGAGACGAGATGAGAACAATTACATTGATCGACGCGATCAAGGAAGCCTACCAGGAGGAACTGCGTCGGGATGACAGTGTATTCCTGGTGGGCCAGGACCTGCGTGGCGCCATATTTCCCCACACCAAGGGCCTGGTGGAAGAGTTCGGGACCGAGCGTATCCTGGATACTCCAATCGCAGAGTCAGGCATGTACGGTGCCGCTTTCGGTGCCGCCCAGGAGGGGATGCGCCCGGTGGTGGATTTCATGTTCGGGGGCTTCTCCTATGTCACCTTCTCCGAGTGTTCGGTCACCACTGGCCAGTACTACTTCCTGCACGGCAGCCAGCAATCGCTGCCTATCGTGATTACGGCGGGGGTGGGAACCGGCCAGCGACTGGCAAACGACCACGCCATGAGTATCCACGGCACCTTCGCCCACCACCCGGGCATAAAGGTCGCCATGCCGTCTACCCCCTATGACGCGAAGGGTATGTTCAAGGCGGCGATCCGCGACGACAACCCGGTGGTGATCCCCTGGCACATGGGCATCATGATGCTAAAGGGCGAGATTCCCGACGAGGATTACGTCGTTCCCCTGGGCGTGGCGGACGTGAAACGGGAGGGTGACGATGTCACTGTATTGGCCAACTCCATGCAATTGCAGCACGCGCTCAAGGTGGCGGAAAAACTGGAAGGCGAGATCTCGGTCGAGGTGATCGATCCACGCAGCTTCGTGCCCTTCGATATCGATACTGTGCTGCAGTCACTGGAGAAAACCAACCGGCTGGTGGTAGTGGACGAGGACTGGGAGTCGGGAGGATTTGCCGCCACAGTCTCGGCACGCATCATGGAGCAGGGCTTCGACCTGCTGGATGCGCCGGTTACCCGCGTGACCCTGCCCAATATGCCGGTCCCTGGGGGTTACATGGAAGAGTACGTGGCCCCTAATCCGGAGAAGATCGAGGCCGCCATCCGCGCGGTCTGCGCCTAGGAGGCTGCGGCAATGGCAATCGACTACGTAATGCCGAAGCTGGCCATGGCCATGAATGAGGGCACTATCAACGAGTGGCTGGTAAAGGAAGGCGACTTCGTTGAAAAAGGTGCCGACCTTGCCAGCATCGAAACCGAAAAGGTGTCCTATGACGTGGAGTCCCCTGAGTCTGGGTATATCCACATCATCGTTCCCGCTGGCGAAACGGTGGACTGCGAGGTGGTGGTGGCCTGTTTTGCCGCGAGCGAGGAAGAACTCGCCGAGTTGCAGGCACGGGACAGCGTGGCCTCGCCAGGGGTTGCCGTTGAAGCGGTCGCCCCCGTCGCCGCTACGGCGGAATCTGCAGCAGTGGCACACCGATCTGCACCGGAGGTGGTGACAACCGGGGGGCGTATCAAGGCCTCTCCGCTGGCGCGCAAGCTGGCTTCACTGGCGGAACTGGAACTTTCAGCGATCACAGGCACCGGCCCTGGAGGCCGTATCGTTAAGCGGGATGTACTGGCAGCGCAGCAAAAGCCCGCCGCTTTGGCCGCCGCGCCATCTGCGGGGGACGTGCTGGCGCGTATTCCCATCCAGGGCATGCGCAGGACCATTGCCAGCCGTATGACCCAGAGCCTGCACGAGGCTGCGCAGTTGTCTTCGGCCTGGGAGTCCGATATCACCGACCTGCTGGAGGTCCGCGCAGGTTTTGTGGCCAGGGAGGAGCAGTTGGGTACCCGCGTATCCATGAACGCGTTCCTGGTAAAAGCTCTGGTATACGCGGTGCGCCAGGTACCTATTGCCAACAGTTGCCTGGAGAACGATGAGATTGTCATTTACGACAACATCAATCTGGGCGTTGCCATCGCCGTACCGGGAGACACCGCCTATGACAGTGGGCTGATGGTCGGCGTATTGCACGACGTGCATCGCATGGGGGTGGTGGAAATCGACATCGCCATGAAAGCATTGGTGGAACGGGTCCGTGCCGGCGGTGCCAGTTCCGAAGATCTATCGGGGGCGACGATTACCCTGTCCAGCACTGCCGGGTTGGCGCCCCCGGGGATGACCACCACGCCGGTACTGAACCAGCCGAATGCAGCCCTGCTAGGTCCTTCCACACCGATCCAGCGGGTGGTCATGCGTGACGGCGAATTCGTCAACCGTACGATGATGCCCCTGTCGTTCACCTTCGACCACCGGATGCTCGACGGCGAGCCGGCGGCGCGCTTCATGCAGGCGCTGCACGAGTGCCTGGAACACCCGGAACTGATGCTGGCCTAGGAGACACGCCATGTATGACCTGATTGTCATCGGTGCCGGTCCGGGCGGCTACGTAGCAGCCGTGAGAGCGGCGCAACTGGGTATGTCAGTGGCGGTTATCGAAAAAGACCAGCCGGGAGGCGTATGCCTGAACTGGGGATGCATCCCCTCCAAGAACCTCATTCACCAGGCAGAGAGTTTTCACGCCCTGGCGGAGATGGAGGCAGTGGGTGTGGGAATAGACCGGTCCACCCTGGATTACGCGGCGGTACAGTCACGATCACGTGAGGTTGTCGCTACTCTCACCAGTGGTGTAGCCGGCCTGCTCAAGCGCAACAAAGTGGAGCTCGTCAGCGGTGTGGCCCGGATTGCAGGCATTGGGCAGGTCTGCGTATCGGGCGATAGCAGTGAGCGGGAACTGGCGACAAAAAATATCCTTGTCGCCACCGGTTCGAGGCCGATGCAGGTGCCCGGGTTTGAATGTGACGAGGAGCGCGTGCTGTCTTCCACGGGTATCCTGGCGATGCGGGAGCTGCCTGAATCCCTGGTGATTCTAGGTGCCGGCGCCATAGGCTGTGAATTCGCCTACGTGATGAACAGTTTCGGGGTGAAGGTCACCCTGGTGGAGGCCCTGGAGCACATCCTGCCCACCGAAGATTTCGAGACCTGCGCGGTGCTCGAGCGTTGCTTCCAGCGCAATGGTATCGATGTACACACATCGACCCGCGCCGTGAACCTCGTGCGCGACGGAGATGCCATCACGGTCAACCTGGAGGGCGTGGGCGGAAATGAAATACAGGTGACAGCAGACAGGGTACTGGTGGTATTCGGTCGCGTGCCGAATACCGCCGGGCTGGGCCTGGAAGAGGCTGGTGTCGAAACCGACGACCGCGGTTACGTGCCAGTCAGGCATTACTGCCAGACAGTTGTTGAGGGCATCTATGCGATTGGCGACATCACGCGAACCCCGGCCCTGGCGCATGTGGCGTCGACTGAGGGTGAGATTGCCGTTGAGCACATGGCTGGTCTGTCACCTGCACACAAGGCGGTAGATCCTGACGTCGTGCCCTCGGCCATTTACTGCGAACCCCAGGTCGCGGGCTTCGGCTTGCGCGAAGACCGGGCCATTGCGGAGGGCATAACGGTGAAAAAATCGATCTTTGCCTACCCGGGCGCGGGCAAGACGATCGCGGTGGGTAAGCCTGACGGACTGGTCAAAGTCCTGTGCGACCCGCAGAGCGACGAGATTCTCGGCGCCCACATCGTCGGCTACAACGCCACCGAGTTGTTGCACGAACTGCTATTGGGTAAAACCGCGGAACTGTTGCCCGAGGATATCGGAGGCATGATGCACGCTCACCCCACTATCTCCGAAGCATTGATGGAGGCCATGAAGGGGATCAACGGCCAGCCGATTCACGCCTGAAGCGTCTGGCGAAAATCCTGAGGTGTCATTCCCTCCCGGTCGCGGAAAGTACGGAAGAAATTGGCCTGGTCAGCGTAACCCACCAGGCTGGCGATTTCGTTGACGGGTAGAGACGTCTCCTGCAGGTAGCGCCTGGCCATGGCAATACGATGATTGATGACAATATCCTGGAAGCGCGTGTTTTCGCTTTCCAGGTGGCGACGCAGGGTGCGTGTGGTCATGCCCAGTTGCCGGGCCACCTCTTCCATCCCTGGCAGGTTGCCAGGCCGCCGCGCCAGTTGCCGGTGGATCTCCGCGGTCAGTCCGTGCTCCAGTTGTTGCGCTTCCAGCAGTAGTTCACACTGTTGGTGGCAGAGGGCACCGATGGTCTGGTTGGTGTATTGCAGCGGCTTCTGCATGTAGCTGGCGGGGAACTGCGCTATCGTTTGCCCCTCGCTGAAGCATACGGGACAACGCAGGTGGCGCTCATAAATTGATGCCAGGTCCTGGTCTGGTAACCCAAGGGTGACCAGTTCGAAGAAAGGTGCTCGCTCACCTATGAATCCGGACCAGGGGTTCCAGGTCGCCAGCCATTCCTGGATAAAGTACCGCAGTTCCGGGAGTGGCAGGGCCCTGTCCCCACTCAAGGGCCGTACCGACATTTCCGCCAGTTCTCCTTTCACCTGCAGTTCAACCCGCAGCAGTGGCCCCACCACACCCTGGTAGCGGGTGTAGCGCTGCAGGCTCTCACCTAGGTTGGCGCTGCTTAGCAGTGCATAACCCAGTACCCCGTGTTCCAGGGTGCCGGTGTGTTCGCCCACCAGGAATCCGAGGTCCTGAATGTCGCAGTGCCGCAACGCAGAACTCACCATCCGCAGGTACTTGTCGATCGGGACTTCCCGCTCCCTGTCGTTGAGCTCCAGGGCAGTGAACCCCGATTCTGCAATGACCGGCCGGCAGTCAACGCTTCTACCTTGCAGGACTTCCAGCAACTTGATGGGGTACAGCGCAGGGGTGGTCTCAGCCAGCATCGGCTCCGCGCCTGTCGCCGAAAACACACACGAGTAGCACTGCAATGAATACGCAGGCTCCGCTGAATGCCAGGATCGGGCTGAGACTGGCACCGGCCGCCAGGGCACCGGCGATGCTGGGCCCCAGCATGGCACCGATACCGATAGCGGGCACCGTGAGCACCACGTAGCGGCCCTCCAGATCGAGTTCTGCTACCCGGGCCACGGCGAAGGGCAGCCCCATGCCCACTGAGAAGGTGAGCGAACAGGCACCGATGGCGTAAAAGGTAAATTCGCCGGCCCTGGTCAGCAACAGCAGGGCGCAGAAGAATACACCGCAGCCGGCGGCAAAAGGCAGTACATTGCCGAAGCGATAACCTAGCGCCGCTGCTACCAGTGAACCACTGACGGCAAACAGCAGTGATACGGACAACAATACCCCGACGGTCTC
>JAACFI010000478.1 GCA_009937575.1 Haliea sp. | reverse complement strand
CGTTGTTGTAACCCGCTCTATCCCCGATAATTACGCGATCAGGCGAACGCCCTGAAGGGTTTTTTGGGGAAAATAATGGACAACACACAGGCGGCATCCCAGAACACCCTGGAAAAGCTGAGCACGGCCCTGGAGAGCGGCACCTTCGTCGACGTGCGCCGTATGCTCAACGGTCTGCCCGCCGCAGATGTTGCCCACCTGCTGGAATCCTCTCCCCCGAATTACCGCCACATCCTCTGGCAGATGGTGGAAGTCGAGCGCGAGGGTGAAGTACTCGGTGAACTGAGCGACGACCTGCAGGCCCACTTCCTCAGTGACATGGGGGCGGCGGAAGTCGCCATGATCACCGAGGGGCTGGAAGACGACGACATCGCCGACATCCTGCAACAGGTGCCCGACCGTATCACGCGGGAAGTCCTCAACGCCATGGACTACCAGGACCGGGCGCGACTGGAACGGGTCATTCAGTACCCGGACGATATCGCCGGCGGCCTGATGAACACCGACACCATCACTATCAGAGCCCGGCTCACCCTGGATGTCGTGCTGCGCTACCTGCGTCGCCACGACGAAATACCTGAGATGACCGACAACCTGATCGTGGTGAATCGATCGGACCAGTACATCGGCCTGCTGCCGCTGCGCACCCTCCTGGTGTCGGACCCGTCAGTCTCCGTGCGCGAGATGATGGTGACGGATCTAGAGCCCATTCCCGTCGATATGCCCGACACCGAGGTGGCACGCCTGTTCGAACGTAACGACTGGGTGTCGGCACCCGTGGTCGGTGAGCAGGGTCGCCTGCTCGGGCGTATCACCATCGACGACGTGGTCGATGTGATTCGGGAGGATGCGGATCACTCCTTCATGTCCATGGCCGGCCTCGACGAATACGAGGACACCTTTGCACCGGTCATGCGCACCGCGCCGCGTCGGGCAGTCTGGCTTGGCATCAACCTGGTGACCGCCTTTATCGCCGCTTCGATGATCAACCTGTTCCAGGGGACCATCGAGAAGGTCGTGGCACTGGCGGTACTGATGCCCATCGTGGCTTCCATGGGAGGAATCGCCGGCACCCAGACCCTCACTGTCCTGATTCGCGGTATCGCCATGGGCCAGGTGGGAAGAAACAACCAGGCCTGGCTGGTCAACCGGGAACTGATGATCGGTATTCTCAACGGCACGCTGTGGGCCCTGGTCGTGGCAGTCGCTGCATCACTGTGGTTCGACGACTGGAATATCGGCCTCATTATCGCCGCCGCTATGGTGATCAACCTGATTACTGCCGCGCTCACCGGCGCGATACTGCCGCTGATCATGACGCGTATCAAAATTGACCCGGCGCTGGCCGGCGGGGTGGTCCTGACCACCGTGACCGACGTGGTGGGCTTCGTCTCCTTCCTGGGCCTGGCGACTATTTTCTATGCGTGACGGTGAAGACAGTTTCGATGCACCCGGGGAGGACCTCCCCCCCAGTAAGAGCGAGATCAAGCGTCGCATGCTCGCGCTGCAGGAGCTGGGGGAGGCGCTGGTAGCGCTTAACGACAAACAGCTGGCCCGCATCCCGGTGGAGGACGATCGCCTGTCAGAGGCGATCCGCGAGGCGCGGGCAATCCGCAGCAACAGCGCCCGTCGCCGTCACCTGCAGTTCATCGGCAAGTTGATGAGGGACATCGACCCCGGACCCATCAGGCGGGCATTGCAGGAAATGCACCAGCGACACGAACAGGACAAGGAGTCCTTCCACCTGCTGGAACAGCTGAGGGACGAGATCCTTGAAACGGGGGTCGCGGGGGTCGAGCAGGCGATGGCACGCTGGCCCGAGGCCGATCGCCAGCAATTGCGGCAACTGGTCCTGCAGCACCAGCGGGAACAGCAGCGGGGGAAACCCCCCGCTGCCAGTCGCAAACTGTTCCGGTACCTGCGCGAGCTGCAGGAGAGTCACGGCAGCGGCTGAACGGGTTCCTGGGGATCCAGCAGGTCAGCACCCTCTGTCACGGTTGGAATAGACGGCCCGTTGGGATCCTTCTCACCGGCTACAGCCGGGACAGCGGCCTCCCGCGCACCGTTGTCCGTTGTCCTGGCGGAAGGCGCATCAAAAATGTGTTTGAACTTGACCTCGGGATCGTCCCATGACCCGCTGATACTGTAGACAGCGCTGGAAAGCCGGTTCACCTGTTTCTGTAACAGTTTGCTTACTACAAAAACACCGGCGGCCACCGGCAGACTGGCGGTCAGGGCCGCCACCCAGGGCAGGTTATCCGCCACCGGCAGGGTTGCCACCAGGTTGCCGTCGAGACTGCGGTCGGCCACACCAGCGACCCCGCTGAAATGAAAGCTACTGGGGCCCTTCACATCCATGCCCGCTACTTCGATTATCCCGGCGTGCAGGAATACTTCACCCTCCACGCTGTCGAAGGGTATACCGGCTTCGAACATGTGCGAAAGGCTGAGGCGCTGTACAATATCCGCCAGGTTCAGGATATTCACTACCTTGAGGGCACCGCTGGCACCGGAGGGCGCCTCCAGGAACCGCCCCTCGTCTATGGCCACTTTTACCGACCCCTCTGCACCCTGCAGGGAGAATGACTGTGGTGCACCCGGCCAACGCAGGTCGAACTCGAAGCCGCCGCTCTCGGTTTCCATTATCTTTTCGTAACCAAACAGCCCCAGCGTCTTGCCCAGGTCGTCGAATTGCAGGCCCAGCTTCAGATCGGTTTCACCATCCAATCCCTGGCGCCATAGCAACCGGCCCGGCTGGGGCTGGCCGAGCTGCAGTTCGGCGATGGTGCCGCTGATATTGTCCGCTGTCAGCATCGCTCCCTCGCTGCGCAAATCGAACGAGAGCTGGCCGAGCTCAAAATCTCCCCGGTGCAGGCGCGCAATCGACACACCCATGTCAGGTAACTCCAACCGCCTTCCACTTTCCTCACTGGATTGCTCAGCGGATTCCTCAACGTTTTGCAGGCTCAGCTGTTTCAGGCCCTCGAGGTCCAGGTGCTTGAGCACCAGCACTGCAACCGGCTGATCGGGCACCTGCAGGTACTCACCGTCCA
>JAACFI010000477.1 GCA_009937575.1 Haliea sp. | reverse complement strand
GCCCCGCTTTGCGCTCCCGTCCTGCGGCGTTTTTTGATCCGTGGCCACCGCGAATTTTCCAGATCGCTAGCGCAATACCCAGGGTCAGCAGCAACACCTGCCAGTGCAGGTCGGGCGGCAGAGCAATGTCCGCCACATCTCCGAGCCATGCGGTAACAGCTTGCAAAACCTCAGAAAACGGGCCGGTAACGGACTCAGTCATATCCAGGGAAGGTTTGTCGCGTGAAAACGCCTATTGTAAGTGGTCGTTCCCTGCTTCTCCAGAGTGACAACAGTGCTGGCAATATTGGTTGATATGTCAACTATATCCTATTACCCTTGACAGGTCACAGAACGAAGAATTGGACGGATGAACGACTCGGCAAACCCTGGCCTGCGCAAGCGGCTGATTACCGTGATCCTGCTTCTCGCGGTATTGGCCGGTGCGGGTGCTGCCGGATGGTATTACTGGCAGTCGCGTTGGTATGTTACAACGGAAAATGCCTACCTGACCGGGAATCTGGTGGAGGTCAGTGCCCAGATCGGTGGCACCGTGGTGTGGATCGGTCCCGAGCAGAACCAGGTGGTCCACCGCGGCCAGGAACTGTTACGTCTCACCGACGGAGATGAACTGGAGACCCTGGCACTGCGCAAGAACGAACTGGCCCTGGCGGTGCAGGACGTGCAGACCCTGCGTGCGGAGGTCAACCGATTGCAGGCGGAACAGCGGCTCAGGGCCGTGACCCACGACCTGGCGGAAGACGAGTACGAGCGCCGTCAGCGCCTTTACCCTAAGAACATGGTTTCCAAAGAGGAACTGGATTCCGCCAGGACCCGGGAGGCGGAGACCGAGGTCTCCCTGGAAACCGCCCGGTTAGCGCTGGAAAAAGCCCGGGTGCGGGCGGGCACCCAGCCACTGGATGAACACCCGATGGTGATGGTGGCTGCGGCACACCTGCGCAGCGCCTATCGCGACTGGCGTAAGACGCAGGTGATTTCACCGGTGGATGGTGAGGTCGCAAGACGGCGGGTGCAGGCCGGGCAACGCATCTCCGCGGGAACACCCCTGTTCAGTATCGCCCAGCGCCAGGGCGCCTGGATCGAGGCGAATTTCAAGGAGACCCAACTGCGCCACATACGCCCCGGCCAGCCGGTGGAGCTGATCAGTGACCTCTACGGCGATTCGGTCAAGCTGCGCGGGCGTGTCGACAGTATCGGTACAGGGACAGGCTCGGTTTTCTCCCTGCTGCCGCCACAGAATGCCACCGGCAACTGGATCAAGATCGTACAGCGCGTGCCTGTCCGTATACTCCTGGAGGAGGGCTTCGATCGCGATCATCCCCTGCCGTTTGGCGCCTCCCTGGAAGTGAAAGTCGCTACCCACGACCGCAGCGGTCCGCCACTGGCCGTGGAGCATGCGCCGGAGCCGGTCGCTGATGCAGACATCTACCATTACCAGGCCGAGGGCGTGGAACAACTGATCGCGCAGATCATCGCCGATAATCGGGACTGAGCGGGGCAGGCGACTGTGGCCACATCCAGCCCCGAAACCCGACTCCGCGGCCTGCCGCTGGTACTGGCCACATTCGCCGTGGCCGTGGCCAGTTTCATGAATATCCTGGACACGACTATCGCAGTGGTGGCAGTGCCGACCATCTCCGGAAATCTCGGGGCGACACCGTCACAGGGCAGTTGGATCTTTACGATATACAGTGTTTGCCTCGCGGTAGTGCTGCCGCTGTCGGGATGGATTACCCGTCGCTACGGCCAGGTGCGGGTCTTCTGTATTGGCCTCCTGCTGTTTACCCTCACCTCCTGGTTGTGCGCCATCGCCGATACCTTCAACCAACTGTTGCTGTTTCGCGCCTTCCAGGGTGCTTCCGGTGGGTTGCTGGTTGCCCTGTCCCAGTCCCTGCTGTTGAGAATCTGGCCGCCGGAAAAACACGGGATGGCCCTGGGCATCTGGGGTATCACCAGCGCGGTCGCACCGGTATTGGGCCCTTTGCTGGGGGGGTACATCACCGACAACTTCGGTTGGCCCTGGATCTTCCTCATCAACCTGCCGGTAGGTGCGGTTTCCGTTTACATTTGCTGGACACTGTTGCGCCCATTTGAAAGCGAGACCCATCGGGACCCGGTGGATTTTGTCGGATTGCTCCTGCTGATGGTGGGAGTCATCTGTTTCCAGCTGTTTCTGGACCGAGGCCACGAGTTGGACTGGCTGGCCTCGATACAGATGCGGGTCTTGCTGGTGGTGGCTGTATTCTGCTTTTTTTTGTTCCTGGCCTGGGAGGTGGGAGAGGCGCACCCGGTAGTTGATCTCTCTCTGTTCACCTACCGCAATTTTGTAACTGGTACAGCCCTTATTTCAGTCTTGTACGTGTGTTTTGTGCTGGCCACCGTGCTTTACCCCATCTGGCTGCAGACCGCCATGGGATATACCGCCACCTGGGCCGGGCTGGTTATGGCACCTTTCGGCCTTATACCGATCGTCCTGATGCCGCTGGTCGGCCAGCGCCTCAGGCAATGGGACGCCCGGCCGACAGTGACCTTCGGGATTATTGTTTTCGTCGCGGCGTACCTGCTGCATGCGCAAACCAGTACCGAGAGCACGGCGGGATTTGTCGCCGGAGTACGCCTGTTCATGGGCTTCGCCATGCCGTTTGCCTGGATGCCCTTGATGGTGCTTGCTCTGGTCGGGTTGCCGGCAGAGAAAATGGCATCGGCGACGGGCATTTTCAACTTCGTGCGCATGCTGGCTTCCAGTATGGGCACCGCGCTGGGTGTGACCTTGTGGGACCAGCGCACGATCTACCATCGCAGCCGCCTGGCGGAAGATATTTCTGCGGATTCGCCGCAATACCAGCAGGCCATGGACATGATGGCGCAAAGACTGCCTGAATCGCAGTCTGCGCTGGCTGTCCTGGACCAGTCGGTCACCATACAGGCCCGTACACTGGCACTGGATGACATCTTTTACCTGAGTGCTGCAGTCGTCAGCACCCTGGCGATTCTCGCCTGGTTACTTCCCGCCCACGGATCCACTGAGGAGACCGCATCGTGATCGACCTGGTA
>JAACFI010000116.1 GCA_009937575.1 Haliea sp. | reverse complement strand
CAGGCACATATTGCCGAGGAAGTCCTCGTGGACCAGAGCAGGTTAAAGCCCAATGACCCGGGCCTGTGGTACCTGTTGGCGGAGGTGCAGGGGCTGTCAGGCAATATCGTGGGCCTGCACCAGTCCCGGGCCGAGTATTTTATTCTCAATGGCAACCTGGACCAGGCGGAAAAACAGCTCAACTACGCCCTGAAACTCACCCGCGGCGATTACCTGAACTCCGCGAAGATAACCCAGCGCCTGCGGGATATCGCCGAGATGCGTGAACAGATGGAGAATATGTAGGGGGGCCGATCCCAGGCCGGCTGGGCTCAGGCGTTGCCCGTCACCGCCACCTGCAGGGAGGCGGCAAAATCCAGCATCCGGCGCAGGGGCACCATCGCCTGCTTACCCAGTGCCGGATCCACCACTATTTCGTTGTCCGTGCGGTCGAATACGGTGGCCAGGGTCTCCAGTTCGTTCATCGCCATCCACGGGCAGTGGGCACAGCTGCGGCAGGTTGCACCCTCCCCCGCGGTAGGAGCAATGATTAACTCCTTGTCCGGTGCCTGCTGCTGCATCTTGTAGAAGATGCCCTGGTCGGTGGCGACGATAAAGCGCTGGTTATCCATCTCACAGGCCGCGCGGATGATCTGCGTGGTCGAGCCTACCCTGTCAGCCAGTTCCAGTACCGCCCGGGGTGACTCGGGGTGAACCAGTACCGCGGCATCCGGGTACACGCGCTTGAGGTCGGCGACCCCCCGAGCCTTGAATTCCTCGTGCACAATACAGGCACCATCCCAAATGAGGATATCCGCGCCGGTTTCGCGTCGTACGTAGTCACCGAGGTGCTGGTCCGGGGCCCAGATAATTTTTTCGCCCTGGTCGGCCAGGTGTTCGGCCACATCCAGGGCGATACTGGACGTGACCACCCAGTCCGCCCGCGCCTTTACCGCGGCGGACGTATTGGCGTACACCACTACCTTGCGGTCGGGATGCTGGTCGCAGAAAGCAGAAAACTCCTCGATCGGACATCCCAGGTCCAGGGAACAGGTGGCTTCCAGGGTTGGCATCAGTACACGCTTTTCTGGATTGAGGATCTTGGCGGTTTCCCCCATGAACTTCACCCCGGCGACAATCAGGGTCTGGGCCGGGTGATCGTGACCGAATCGCGCCATCTCCAGGGAGTCGGAAACGCAGCCGCCAGTCTCCTCAGCCAGGGCCTGGATCGCCGGCGCGGTGTAGTAATGGGCAACGAGAACAGCGTCCTCCTGCACCAGCCGCTGCTGGATCTGCTCTGCCAGTTCGGCCTCCTGGGCCGGGCTGAGCTTCTTCTGCTCGGCGTGGTCCAGGTGGTACTGCACCTGCTGGCGAATGGTTTCCAGTTTGTCGGTGGCTATGCTCATAGCGGTTCAGAACGGGCGGAAAAGATGATCTTTCAGTTTATCACAGAATATCCGCCCGTCGATTATTCGTGGCGCTGCCGTGAAGACGCTTCCGGCAACCGCCGTCAGACAGGGGGGGTGTACCAGATCGGGGAGCTCCAGGCCCGCTCCTGAATCACCGGGTCAAACAAGGGCTGCTCACAATCCTGCGGCCGCTCACCCGCCGGCAGTTGCGCGCACTGGTGGGTCGAGTAGCGGCAGCTGGGATTCTCCACCGCCCGCAGGTAATACACCGCAGGCGATGAGGCATCGAATTCCGGGTCCTGCCAGACTGCACAGAGCTGACCAAAACCCTCGCCCCGGGGTCGGCAGGTCCGGGGATCCACGGAGGCCCCATTGTCCGGATCACCCGCCACCTCAAAAACGCGCTGGTGGTGATTGCCCTCCTCGTCAGCCCAGGCCTTGATGACCTGCAGACGCTGGAGGGGTGTGCCGGGAAATTCATCAGTGCCGGCATCCGCCGTGGCCGCCACCAGGAACCTGGGCGCCAACCCCCTGCCACCGGGAGGCAGATCGCTGCCCATGGGCACACCCCGGGCATAGGCACTGCTCGCCATATCGCCGTCCTGGCACAGGGATTCATCCAGGTCCCAGCCGGCAAAAAATCGCGGCTGGATGCGCGGACCGCTGGTACCGAATACCTCCCGTCGCTTCAGGGCGTCGAAAATGGAGTCCCGGGAGTTCTCCTCTGCCCACACCCCGATCAGCCCCCCTGGGTTATTGCTGGCATTCCCGGGGATATCCTTGTTGAACTGCACCCGTTGCTCAGGCGTCGAATCGCCATTGCCCAGGTGCCCGGGGAAGCTGGACTCCTCCACACCACCCCCAATGGCGTTGTGGGTATCAGTGCTGGCGGAAATCCCGAACTTGAAGGGATTCACACCGATCCGCTGCTGCTCCCGCAGGCCCTCGACCAGGGCATAGCGGACATAACTCTTGCGGTCCAGGCAGTTGGGCCCCAGGTGGGGCACCATGTCGGCGAAGGGACCCCCGTAACATTGCCCGACTTCTTCGTCTTCCCCTACGGTGCTTCTGAAAGCGAAATTCTCAAACTTTTCAAAGTCGCAGAACTCATCGACACTGCCGAGCACACCTTCCAGGCCATTGCGGCATTCAGAATCGCCCTTGTGCTGCATGATCTCCACCAGCGGCTCTATCTGCTGGCGCAGCCTGGCCCGGTCAGCCTGCTGCTCCTGTGACCCGGCGCCGGGGTAGTCCACCGCGAACATTCGACCATTGCTGATATTGGAATTGTGGGGAATAGCGAGCACGTCGCAACCTGTGTCCCCCTCTATGCACTGCTCCTTGAGAATACGCCACAGGTCCCATTCCCGGTGCGCGTCGATATAGGACACCGGGCGCTGCATGACCGCGGAGTTGCGGAAAATCACGTTGCGGTGGAGATTCGAGCCCAGGCGAAACGAGCTGTATTCATAAGCGATAAAGGCAGTGCGCTCACAGTCACTGCTGGTATCGTTCCAAAGCTGGGCGGCTGCAATATTCTCCTCCCAGGTCTTCCGAGCACGCTCGGCGCAGTCGGCGCCATTCTCGCCACACACCGACGCTTTGCGTTTGGATATCGGCGACATGATCTGCATTATCAGTTGCGGCGCCCTGCCCTCCCCGCTGCGCATGACTTCGCAGAACGAGGAGTCGTACCCCGCCGCGCTGGCGTCGAGACAGACAGACTGCTCACCCAGGAATTCCGCGTGGTCGGTCACCCCGGCAAAATCCAGCGGCCGGTCTATCTGCACCCTGCGAGCCTCGAAATCATCCCCCAGGGGCAACTGGATCGGCTCGCCGAACGCATAGCGATATGCATCGTCAGGGCCCATCCGCAGATCAAAGTTCCAGGCGTCGTTGGACCGGGCGGTGTGGATATGCAGATCACCGAACAGGGCCTGCCGTTCGGGAACCCGGTTGTCGCAGGGTTGCTCCGGGTCACCACCAAAGTCGCGGGCGCTGTATGCATCTTCAGGAGGCGGTTCCACACCGCCGCAGGCCACCAACAGGGTGGACAGGGCGATCACCACCGCAGCAATACCGCTTTGTGTCACCGCATTCACAATCAACTTCCTGCCAGGGGTGAGGTTGACAGCCAATCGGGCCAGTCTTCCCGGATGCTCCCGGTCCAGTTGGGTGCACGGCGTTCAAAATAGGCCATGCCTCCCTCGACCGCATCGGGTTTGGTCATGGTGTGATTCAGGGCCCTGCTCTCCAGGGCGGCGAACTCACCCAGTGGCATATCCAGGCCTCGCCACATCAGTTGCTTGTGCAGCCCTACTGGCAACGGGGCACAGCCGGTGGCGATATCCCGCGCGATTTCCATGGCGGTATCAAGCACCTGCTCCGCCGGCACGCTGCGCCCCGCCAAGCCCCAGGCCACGGCCTCTTCCCCGCTGAGCCGCGGTGCCCGTACCAGCAGTTCGAAAGCGCGCTCGAAGCCCACCAGGCGAGGCAGAACATACTCCATAGCAAAATCCGTCACCACCCCGCGCCGCGACTGCAGGAATCCATACTTGCCCTCATTGGCGAATACCCGCATATCAGCCTGGACCGCCAGGCCCAACCCGGCCCCCACAGCGTGACCATTACAGGCAGCAATGACGGGCTTGCGCACGTCCCAGGCCTGCATGCTCAGTGGGCAGGAATCGATTTCCACGGTCTGGGCGCTGCTGTCGAAGGTATCCGCTCCGGCGGTCATGTCGGCGCCGGTACAGAACGCCTTGCCCGCACCGGTAACCACCACGACCCGTATCGCATCGTCCTCGTCACAGCGACGATAGGCCTCCCCGATACCCTCGATGATCGCGGCCGACATGCTGTTGTGGGCCTCCGGGCGATTCAGGGTAATCAGGGCCACACCCTCGGAGATTTCAAACAATAATTCCTGGCTCATGACTGCTTCCGTACCTGTCGATATGGGCCAGCTTAAACCAGCACTGGCACGGCACAATGGTATTGCTGGCCAGTATTCGATATCACTTTTTCGCGCCGGCCTGCATGGATCACCCGCCCTCACGGGCACCCACTGGAGAACCGGATTCAGAGACCGGTAATTTTTATGCAACATTCACTAGAATTCCATTAAATTATTCCGTATAACCTTCTGTTATATAAAGAATAAGCACCATAGGGTGCCCAGCGGCGAAAACGGCGAACAGCCTCGCCCGGGAACCGGTGTCGGAATAGAGGTCTGGCCAGGCAGCCAGCAGCGAACGGGCGATCATCAGGGGCCATCGGTGGAACGGCACAAAGTACTCATCATCTCCGAGCACGAGTCAGACCATCTGCTGTTGTCTGCCTGCCTGGAGCGCGCCCGGCCCGCGCGGTTCGACCTGGTCTCAGTCGACTCCATTGAACGCCCCCTGGAAGCCCTGATGGACCCGGAAGTGGACGCGGTCATCATGGCCCACGGTCCGCAAAGTGAATACCTGCTGCGCCTGGCCCAGAAAAACGACGCCTCCGCCTCCCTGCTTCTGCTACTGGACAAGGCCGATGATGATGTGACGGCCCGGCTACGCGAGTACGGCGCCCAGGACTACCTGGTCCGCGGCCAGTTGCAGGATGCCCTGGTGCACCGCATTCTCGACTACAACATCCAGCTGAAGCAGACCCGGGAGCAGGTCAGATTGCTGTCCAATCGGGACACTCTCACCGGCGCCCTCAACCGCGTCGGTTTTCGCGCTCATCTGGAACGCGCCATGGACCGCTCCGAGCGCTACGGATTCAAGACCGCCCTGCTGTACATCAACCTCGACCGCTTCTCAAACATCAACGACCACTACGGGGAAGCCGACGGCGACCTCATGATCAAGTCGATATCACGCCGGCTGATCAACAAGATGCGCAGTACCGACAGTATCGCCAGGCTCGGCGGGGATGAGTTCGCGGTGGTGCTGGAGGACGTCAGCTCCCCGGCCGACGTCGAACTCATTGCCGGCAAGATGCTCAAGTCGATCGCAGCCCCGATGATACTCAGCGAACAACAGGTGGCCGTGGAAGCCAGTATCGGCGCCTCCATCTTCCCTGAGGACAGCAGGGACTTCTCGGAGTTGGTGGACTGCGCCCGCAGCGCCATGCAGCAGGCCAAGACTGTTGGGGGCGGCAAGTTCATTCTCTACTCGGATCGGATCAGCTTCGATATTGGCGGCCCCAATTCCCTGGCAGCGGAATTGCGCAACGCGGTGCGCAAAAACCAGTTTGAACTGCACTACCAACCCCGGGTGGACCTGGCCAACGGGGAACTGGTGGGAGTGGAAGCCCTGCTGCGCTGGAATCACCCGGAGCGTGGCCTGGTCACTCCCGGGGAGTTCCTGGCCGCCTGCGAAGACATGGGGCTGATGAAAACCATCGGCTACCAGGTTATCCAACACGCCTGCGGCGCCCAGGTATGGCTGCACCAGCAGGGAATAAGCGATGTGGATGTAGCCGTCAATATTTCTTTTTCCCAGATCCAGGACGAACGTTTTGTCAGCATCGTCAAGGACATTGTCGCCCGCAGCGGTGCCGACCCACGGTTCCTGGAGTTTGAGCTCACCGAATCCATCATTCTGAAGTGCCCGGTCGCGATCAAAACACGCATGGACGAGCTGCGCGAGCTGGGCATCTCTTTCTCCCTGGACGATTTCGGTACCGGATTCTCACAGCTGTCGCATCTCACCGAGTTGCCCATTTCCGCACTGAAAATTGACGCCTGTTTCGTACGGGATATTCCCGGTAACGATCACCAGGAAGCCGTTTGTACCATGATCATCGAAATGGCCCATCGCCTGGGCATGACCGTGGTAGCAGAGGGCGCAGAGAGCCATGAACAGATCGCATTTCTCAGGGAACACAATTGCCAACAGGTACAGGGGTTTTTCTACAGCCCCGCCGTTCCCCTGCAAAAGATGCCGCGCTTCGTCGAACAGCTACGGCAGAAGCGCAAGGATCGGCTGTTTTCCTAGGCGCATGCGCCGGGTAATGATAGCCTAAAGACTCGAAACGGGGACCGACAGCACAACCAATGTCCAGCTTAGAACAAGCCCACCAACGCGCAAAAATCCTGGTCTGTGATGACGACCAGAACGTACGCCTGCTGACCCGCCAGTGCCTGGAGGCGGACGAAATGGAAGTGGTGGAGGCCGCAGACGGCATCGAGGCCATCGACGTGTTTGTGAGAGAGCGCCCCGACCTGGTTTTCCTCGACGTGGAAATGCCGGGCTTGAGTGGCCTGGAAGTCTGCCAGAAAATCCGCAAGATGCCCCAGGGGGAGTCGATCCCCATCATGATCGTCACCGGGTCGGATGACCGCCGCTCCATCGACCAGGGCTTTGAGGCCGGGGCAACCCAGTACAAGACCAAGCCTGTAAACTGGTCACTGCTGGGCCGCGACGTGCAGTACATGTTGCGTGCGAGCAATGCTTTCAACGCGCTGAAACGCCAGGAAGATCGACTGCGCTACCTGGCGTACTACGACCCCCTGACCAGCCTGCCAAACCGCCGCAGCTTCAACGAACAACTCAATCGTATTCTCAAACGAAGCCAGCGTCACAATGTCAACGCCGCACTGCTGTTCATCGACCTGGACCACTTCAAGCGGATCAATGATTCGATCGGGCATGCCCGGGGCGATCGCCTGCTGGTGGAAATCGCCAAGCGACTTACGCTGGAACTGCGCGAAGACGATGCCATCAACTACTTTACCAATAACAGTGCCGAAAACGAGGAACAACCGGAGCCAGGTACCGAGATCGCGCGACTCGGTGGCGATGAGTTCACCGTGGTGCTGTCAGATGTCGCCAAGGTCAGTGATATCGAGATCGTGGCGAAACGCATACTGAACACTCTGTCGGAGCCCATTCCCCTGCAATCCCACAATCCGGTGGTGACCCCGAGTATCGGCATCGCGATTTACCCCCAGGATGGCACCGATCCAGATACCCTGGTACGCAACGCCGACACGGCAATGTACGTGGCCAAGGCAGAGGGGCGAGCCTGCTTCCGTTTCTACGACGAAGACATGAATGCACGCGCCGTAGAGCAGCTGAAGATGGAGGAAGAACTGCGCCACGCCATGCGCAACCATGAACTGGAACTGCGCTACCAGCCCCAGGTGGACATAAAATCCGGTGCCGTGGTCAGCATGGAAGCGCTGGTGCGCTGGAAACACCCCGAGCGAGGTATGGTCTCGCCGATAGAGTTCATTCCGGTGGCAGAGCGAACCGGGCAGATCATCGAACTGGGGGAATGGGTAATGCAGGAGGCAGCCAGGCACTGTCTCTACTGGGATTCGCTGGGTCTGAACGACTTTCGCGTGTGTATCAACATATCCCCGCTGCAATTCAACCAGAGTAATCTCCCCGCATGGATCGCCGAATTTATCGAGCAGTCGGGACTACCCGCCCAGCGCCTGGAACTGGAGCTGACGGAAAGCGCGATTATGAACGACGCGGAAACCAACATCGCCAAGCTGGCTGAGCTCAAGGCGATCGGGCTGGACCTCGCCGTCGATGATTTCGGTACAGGCTATTCTTCTCTCAGTTACCTCAAGCGCTTCCCGATCGATACGCTCAAGATAGACCAGAGTTTTGTCGCCGACCTCGACAGTGCTGACGGCGCTGCCATTGTCGACGCTATCATCGCCCTGGCCAAGACGTTGAACCTGCGAGTGATCGCCGAAGGCATAGAGGACACCCGCCAACTGTCCTACCTGGTGAAAAAAGAGTGTGACCTGCTCCAGGGCTACTATTTCGCCAGGCCGATTTACCCGGAAGATGTACCGGACATGCTGCGACAGAATTTCACTGAGCAGATTTGTGACGCCACCTCGGGTTGATCCCACGCCTGAATCCGCCCCATGAACCGCAGTACCCGTGTTGCTCTTTGCTTTGCCAGCCTGCTCACCCTCGGCCAGGCATCCTGGGCAGCTGATAAGCTGCACGTTATGTTGCAGGGAGGATCTGCACCGGATTTGAGGGGCCTGGTAGAACAACATGGCGGCAGCATCACTCACGAGCTACCGATCATAGATGCGGTGGGTGCCATGCTCGACCCGGATCAACTGCAGCAGGTATTGGCGTCCCCACTGGTCATCCGTCACATTGACGACCTGCTGGTTACCGAACACGAAGAAAAACCCCCGGGCACCGAACCAAAAACCTGCGACGTGGGCGGGGCATTGGAGCTCGATTTTGACGCAACCGGCATAAGCTGGTCGCTCTACAACAAGCACCCGGCCCCCGCCAAACTGAACACACTGGAGTTGGCCTGGCCGGAAACCCTGGGAAAGGTAAGCAACATCCGACTTGGGGACACTGCCGTAGACCCGACGCTGATCCAGGATACGGCTCCCGGCAAACTGATGCTGGACCTCGGTCAGCAACGCTCCATCGCCGTCACCGGCCGCGCCGATTTACAGATCGCATTCTCATCGCCGCAGGACAACTCCCTGGGACAGCCACTGCGCCAAAGCGATTTTTCGATTACCGCGACCTTCGATGGGGACTGTTCCACCCGGCTGATGCCGGCCTATCGCGACAATCACGGGAACTTCTACTACGCCACAGTAGCCGGGGCTGACGCCCTGCATCGCCACGGAATCACCGGCCGGGGGGTCACCGTAGCCGTTCTCGATTCCGGCTTGTGGGAACACGAATCACTCGCCAATAACACCGCAGGCGAGTCACGCATCCTGGCACGCTATGACGCCATCACCGATGTTGCGGGGAGCGAGGCCTACGACGAAAGCGGCCACGGCACGCATATGACCAGCGTCATTGCTCACAGCGGCCCCACCCTCATCGAGGGCAAACCCGGTGGTACCTTTAAGGGTACGGCACCGGATGTCGACCTGGTGGTTATCAAGGCTTTCGACGTGGAGGGGCAGGGAGACCTGCTGGATATCGTGCGGGGCATACAGTGGGCAGTGGATAATCGCGAGAAGTATGACATCCGGATACTGAATCTGTCCTTCGCGGCCCGCCCGAGGTGGGATTACTGGCAGGATCCCATCAACCAGGCGGTCATGCGGGCCTGGGCCAGCGGTATCACCGTGGTCGCCGCAGCGGGGAACGAGGGACCCGGCGACATGACCATCGGCTCACCGGGCAATCTACCCTATATCATCACGGTGGGGGCTATTACCGATTCCTGGACCATCGATAGCCGTGATGACGATTATATTCCCGATTTTTCGTCTCGCGGCCCCACCCCCAATGCCCATATCAAACCCGACGTCGTCGCGCCAGGCGGACATATCACCGGTGTAACCCGACCGGGCTCCACGCTCACCAGGGAGCACCCGGAATACCTGCTTCGTACCGGGGAATTCGTCATGACCGGCTCCTCCCAGGCAAGCGCCCTGGTTTCGGGTATTGTGGCCCTACTTCTGCAGCTGGAGCCCGAGCTGAGTCCAGATGACGTCAAGTGCAAACTCACCAGCAGTGCCGAGCCCGCGATCAACCGCGACGGGCTGCTGGCCTACAGTCCGTTTCAACAGGGTCATGGACAGATAAGTGCGACCCGGGCAGTCACCCTGGGGAAAAAGGGCTGCGGGAACAGTGACCTGGACATCGAAAAAGACATGCAAGGCATAGAGCACTACCGCGGTCCCGCGATTGTCGACGAAAAAGGTGCCGTCAGCCTGCCTGGACTCGTCCAAATGGTCTCTCCACTGCCCAGTGCAAGCGGTTACAGCGAGACCCGCAAATGGGGCGTCAAGGCCCATATAGAACGGAGCAATCCGCCACTTTCAGAGGAAGAATTGGGCCGGGAAACCCCCTTCGACTGGCGGCAACTCTACGAGGATGAGCGCTCCAGAATCGAAGAATTGTCCAGGACACCCCCCATAGAACCCGGTCCGTCCGACCAGTAATCCCCCCGCAAGCCGCCGATGTCCGGGGCATCGTCAATCCGCTCCGTAAATCTCTAATATTCTTTTTAATTTCAGATAGTTACGATAATCCGCTCGCCTGCAACAGCACCGCCCGGGCCTAGTACCTACCCCAAACTGGTTATATACGCCCCTTCATTTAGACGCACGCCAACCGTATAACGAAGTCAAGCATCCGGATAAGAAGATGTGAAGCGAGTCTCACACGAGGTCGCTACAAGCTGAACCAAGTCACAGTGTGACGATAACGAAACGAAGGCGGACACAGACAATGAACACTCTGAAGAAACTTAGCTACGCGAGTATCGGAACCCTGGCCCTGACGCTGATGGCACCCTCTGTCAGCCTCGCTGAATCAGGCCAAACTTCAGCCAACACAGCTGGTTCCCATAACCTGGTTCACCGGGTAAGCCACTCACTGGCCGACGCCGATGCCTACACTGGCGGAACTGGTGCCGGTTACAAGTGGGGCAAGAAAGCTTCCCAGAGTGAATCCTCCAACGCACAGTGGGCAGAATCCTCCACTCGTGGCGGCTACAAGTGGGGCAATTCCAGCACCAGCGCCAAATCTGATGCGCCGAGCTATGCTGGCACGTCTTCCTACCAGTGGGGGTCTATGAGTTTTGCGGAGCAGTCAGCATATAAATGGGGGGTTCGCTCATTCGCAGATCAGACTGCCTACAAGTGGGGCGTTCGTTCCTTCTCAGACCAGACTGCCTACAAGTGGGGCGTTCGTTCCTTCTCAGACCAGACGGCCTATAAGTGGGGCGTCCGCTCCTTCTCTGATCAGGCAGCCTACAAATGGGGCGTCCGCTCCTTCTCTGATCAGGCAGCCTACAAATGGGGCGTTCGCTCGTTCGTAGATCAGGCGGCGTACAAGTGGGGTGTTCGTTCTTTTGCGGACCAAGCAGCTTACAAATGGGGAGTTCGGAGTTCTACTGGACAAACTGCATATAAGTGGGGAGTACGATAAACCCCATTAAGACTTCATAGACGCTAGGCTGTGAACACGCCTTCAACATCAAGCACCTAGCGTCTATTTTTCAATCCACTCGTTACTTAATCTCACATTAAATCCTCGTTTAAGCGCTACTTCCTAGAAATTCCAGACTTTTCAACCGACAAAGAAGTCGGTGATCTCGGCTAGCCCTCTCAGTATTCTATTCGCCAAAGAGGGGCATTTCTCGCTAGTTCTTGTTGCCTTCTAAATAACGCCGCCTCGCCTTATTTATGTTAATGTATTCAACGTAACTACACATCCGGTGAGCTTAAGTATATGAGGCTGTGGGTCCTTTCAATCACCTTAATCCTAACCCAGGCAATTAGCGTATATGGCTCAAATCTATCAAATTTTACTGAGATAGATTTCAATGCTTCAATTATTTCAAAAGACCTGACCCAGCAGAGTGTTAGCCAAACTTTTCAAGATTCCCGTGGCGCCTTATGGTTTGTTGCCCAAGAAGGCTTGAATCGCTATGACGGACATCATTTAGAGAATTACAGATACTCGCAAAGCGACGACAAATCCCTAAGTAGTAATTTGGTCACTAGGATCGCCGAGGATCGGGACGGCACAATATGGATTTCTACGATTGGTGGCGGATTAAATGCTTATGATCCAATCAAAAACGGATTTAGAGCCGTTCTTTCCGATCCTAATAATCGGGATTCGCCTTACTCAAACGATATCCTAAGCATTTTTTGCGACAGTAATGGAATTCTTTGGCTGGGCTACGTCAACGGTTTCAGTTCTTTTAA
>JAACFI010000476.1 GCA_009937575.1 Haliea sp. | reverse complement strand
ATTGGTGACGACAATCTCGCTGTTACCCCCAAAAAATCCGTGATTGCGGTATATGGAATGCCAGGGCATCACATGATCGTAATATGGCGCCAGGTGATAGTTGTCGACCTTGAGCTTGCCCAGGTCTATCGGTACGCCCAGCACTTCGAGTTTGCCCGGCTCCGGCAGCGGATTATTGAACATGATGTCGATTTCGTCGCAATACATTTTCTCCGCGACGTTGACCTGGTGGTTCATCCAGTACATGACTTCCGATGCGGAAGGATCCTTGCCCAGCAGGTAGTAATCGACACCGGTGGCCCACAGCAATCTGTCGGGTTGCAGCAAATTCATGGTCCAGTTGAGGGAGGAGGCCTTGTACAACTGCTGCTTTCGTACTTGGCGTTTGGCCAGTTTTACCACCGCCTCGGTACACAGGGCACCGGGATCCGTATCTTCCGGCTGCGGGTCGACCACGAAGCTGATCAGGGTCAGGGTATTCACCCAGCGCTTTCTCCTGCCCTGGAGGACGGCAGCGGCAAGCGCGACGAGCTGGGCACCACCACAGATCCCGGTGAGATTGAATTTCCCGGAGCGGGACACATCGCGGACGGCCTCACCCGCCGTGAGGACAGACTGCACGTAATCGTCGATCCCCAGGTGACGGTGCTCGACACCGGGATTGTTCCACATCACCAGAAATACGCTGTGACCTTTGGCGAGCATATTTTCCACCAGACTGCGTCCCGGCTTGAGGTCGAAAATATAGCCGCGGTTGATAAACGAGGGCACCAGCAGCAAGGGCGTACGGTGAACCTCCGTCGTGGCGGGCGTGTACTGGATCAGCTCGAACACCTCGTTGCGGTAGATCACATTCCCCGGAGTTACCGCCAGATTTTCTCCCACCTTGAACAAATCCTTGTCCACCTGGGTGGGCAGCCCGCTATTATCCCTGAAATCGCGCCACAAGCGGCCCAGGCCCTGGATGAGGTTTTTGCCCCGTGTTGTCAGGGTCCGATCATTGACCTCCGGGTTGCACACCACGAAATTCGCTGGTGAAAGCCCGCTGCTAATCTGCTTCAGCAGGAACTCGATGCGGCGCTCGTCCAGGGTATCCAGTTCCAGTGCTTCCAGCAGTTCATGCGAGCGCTGGTCCAGGGACAGCCAGGCATGCAGCAGGCGCCGCTGGAAACCGCGCTCCTTCCAGCGTGGATCATCGAAACGACTGTTGGCCGGTAATTCGTACTCGGAATTTCCACCGAGGATGTCGATCTGGTCGGCCGCCAGCCGCGCTGCACTGCTGAGGAATTTCGCGGGTTGATAGGCCGCCTGCCTGATAAATAGCGCGAGCGCACCACGAATCTCCTCAGTACTGTAGGGCAGTAGCGGAACCATCGAAGATGAATTGCTCGCGGCGCCTTCTCTCGCGCTGGTATGTAGAGGGTTTACCGATTTTGCCGGCTGCTGGTTGTTGGCCATGCTGTTCTCGATTACTTTGTGCTATTCCCTATTTTCGCCGCTCGGCGCTCTATCTGCGCGATCAGATTCGGAAGGTATCAATTCATTTAAGGCATGGATGGCCGCGAGGGAGTCGGAAAAATCGCCGTCCACCTGCCCAACAGGGGGTCCTGCATCCCAATTGCCGCGTTATGGGGAGATGTGATCTGAGTTCTGCCAAAAATGACAAATCCGAAGCGGGTTCCTGCTGCATTATCACTTTCAGGGGACTGACGTGCCCGGAAAGAGTTGTGACGACAAGGAGCATGCTGTGGAGTTAGATATTAAGGGCAAGGTGGCACTGGTTAATGGTGCCGCCTCCGAGAAAGGCATAGGCAGTGCAATCGCCAGGGCCCTGGCGCGGGAGGGCGTCAGGCTTGTACTCACCGATGTCCTGCAGGAGGGTGTGGACAGCCTCGCCACCGAACTCGGACAGCAGGGCAAGGAGGCTTTGGCAATCGGTGCAGACCAGACCCGGCACGACGAGGTCCGCTCAGTGGTCGAGAATGCCACGGACTGTTTTGGTTCGATCGATATTCTCGTCAACTGCGCCGCGCTGACCAGTAACCTGGGCAGTGTCGCCAGCATGGATCCGGAACGCTGGCGCCGGGAACTGGATGTCAGCCTGACCGGCCCCTACCTGTGGAGCCGGGAAGTCATTCCATTAATGCGGAAAAAAAACTGGGGCAGGATCGTCAATATTTCATCCACCAATGCGGTCACCGGCCAGCCCGGTGTACCCGGTTACGTAGCGGCGAAAGGCGGCCTGAATTCACTCACCCGGCAGGTGGCCAGGGAGCAGGCCTCGCGGGGCATCACCTGCAACGCCCTGGTATTGGGCCCGATCCACACCGGGATCTATGATAGAGGAGTCTTTGACGAGGAGACCGTCCAGCGGATGATGGAGCGGGTGCCGCTAGGTCGGATGGGTACTCCTGAAGAGGTAGCCCAACTTGCCACTTTCATTTGCTCACCTCTGTCCGGCTTCATGACTGGCGAGCTAATTACATTCGATGGGGGAATGACCTTGGGTCGTTAACGGCCCCCGGCCAAGATTGGGGTTGTGCCTTCTGAAAATCAGATTGGCTTGAAATCATTGGCTTTTTCTGGCCGTTGCTGAAGCATGGCCAGCGTGTTTGGTCGATGGTCTCCAGTACTTAAAACGGTTTGGTCTTTATTCAAATCACGCCGTCAATTTGACACTGAAGAATCTGGCACTCCGGTAGCAACGCGCAATGCTCAAACCATCAGTGAAGCGCCCGCGGTTATCTCCTGTCGACCGCTTTTTGGATCCTGTTCTAGAAATATGTCGACGGATGGCGGACGATGTTGTACGCGTTGCACCCTCTCTGCTAAATTCGGCCGACTCTGGGGGAGGTTAGTGTTTCCAGTGGAAACACTTATGAACACTAATTTTATAAGTGATGCATTTGGCATCACCCCCAAAATCGGGATTACTGCGGTATCAAGAAGGCCCACGTCACTACAACGCGCAGCGGGTAGTGACGTGGGCGGCGCGTTATTCGCAAATAAATTCCGCACCACGGCGTCGGAATTAGTGTGTCCACTGTACACACCCCTGAAAC
>JAACFI010000115.1 GCA_009937575.1 Haliea sp. | reverse complement strand
TGGGTGACGTTGCGCTCGCGCAGCAGTGCGTCCAGGTAAACCAGCAGATTGAGATCGATACGATTGACGTTCACGCTCGGGCCCCTTATTCACTTGGTGAATGATAAAAATACTACCTATTGATCACGGGAATTATACTCCTGTTACTGGAATTGCCAACGCTTTCGGCCGGTTCCCGGGTACCAGTAGGGACAATCAAAATGTCGGAATGGATAGGACCGGTAGTCCGGCGCTTCCGTATAATTAGCGCTTTCAATTGAATCGGAACAACGGAGTCATCATGGGTACCTATCGCGCACCTCTCGAGGATATGTGCTTTATCATCGACGAACTGCTGGATGCAGAGGGGACGCTGGGATCGCTTCCCCTCTACGCTGAATACGGTGTGGGTCCCGACCTGACCACCGCCCTGCTGGATGAGGGCGCCAAACTTGCCGGGGAAGTGCTGGCACCCCTGCGCCGTGTGGGGGATGAGCACCCCGCCACCTGCAGCGACGGCAAGATCACAGTCTCACCCGGTTACGACGACGCTATAAGACAGTTCGCCGCCGGCGGCTGGGTGGGGATTGCCGCCGATATCAATTACGGCGGACAGGGGCTGCCCGAACTCTACAGCACTGCCGGCCACGAGATGTGGAACAGCGCCAATATTGCCCTGGCACTGGCCCCCCTGCTGAGCAGCAGCGCCGCCCTGGCGATCGCCGCCCATGGCAGCGAGGAGCAGAAACAGACCTACCTGGAGAAAATGCACACCGGGGAGTGGTTCGGCACCATGAATCTCACCGAGTCGGGTGCGGGTTCCGACCTGGGTGTGATGAAGGCCAAGGCGGTGCCGGAGGGAGATCACTACCGCATCTACGGCCAGAAGATCTTCATCACCTGGGGTGACCACGATGTCACCGACAACATCGTTCACCTGGTACTGGCCAAGTTGCCGGATGCGCCCGAGGGCAGCCGGGGTATTTCCCTGTTTATCGTACCCAAGTACCTGGTGAATGAAGATGGCAGCCTCGGGGAGCGCAACGATGTCTACCCGGTGTCCTGCGAGCACAAGCTGGGCATTCACGGCAGTCCCACCTGCGTCATGGCCTTCGGTGACAAGGAGGGTGCGGTCGGTTACCTGCTGGGGCAGGAAAACAACGGCCTGGCCTGCATGTTCACCATGATGAACGAGGCGCGCCTGAAAGTGGGTATCCAGGCCCTGGGAGCCGCCGAGGGCGCCTTCCAGAAGGCGCGGGAGTACGCCCGCGAGCGGGTGCAGGGCGGGGTGCCCATCGTCGAGCATCCGGACGTGAAGCGCATGCTGCTGACCATGAAGGCCCTGACCGAAGCGATGCGCGCCCTGGCCTATAGCGAGGCAGTGACCATGGATATGGCCCACTTCGGCCCTGAGGATGACCGGGCCGCACAGCAATCCCGCATTGACCTGATGATCCCGGTGATCAAGGGCTGGCTGACCGAGGTTGGCCAGGACCTGACGTCTGTTGGCTTGCAGGTGCACGGCGGCATGGGCTACGTGGAGGAGACCGGTGCCGCCCAGTATTTCCGCGACGTGCGCATCACCTCGATTTACGAGGGCACCAACGGCATCCAGGCGGCGGACCTGGTGGCCCGCAAGCTTGGGCGGGATGGCGGAGCTGCCATGGAAGCGGTGCTGCGGGACTTGCGCGGCACGGTCGAAGACCTGAAACAGGCGGATGACCCCCGCATCGCCATCATCGCCGGGACGCTGGGCAATGCGCTGGCGGACATGGAGGCTTCCACCCGGTACATCCTGCAGGCCATGGATGAAGACATGTCCACCGCCCTGGGGGTATCCTTCGACTACATGATGCAGACCGGCTACCTGTTCGGCGGCTGGCAGCTGGCCCGCTCGGCGCTGGTGGCTCTGGGCCGCGTGCGGGAGGGCAGCGACAACCCCTTCTACGAACAGAAGATCGCCACCGCGGTGTTTTACGCGGAGCAGATACTGCCCCGTTGCAGCGGACATGCGGGTGCTGTGGCCAGTGCCACTGGCAGCCTCATGACCTACCCGGTAGACTGGTTGTAGAGGTATTTATGAGTACGATCTCGACTCCGGACCTGTCTGACGAGGCGCCCGCAGCACGCGCCATCGAACTGCAGTTCGGCAACTACGGTGCCATCCGGCAATTCGGCGGGCAGGTGGTCACCATCAAGTGCCACGAGGACAACTCCCTGGTAAAACAGTGTGTGGAGGAGCCCGGCGAAGGGCGGGTCATCGTGGTCGATGGGGGCGGCTCCATGCGCCGCTCACTGCTCGGGGACATGTTGGCGGAGAAGGCCGCCGCCAGTGGCTGGGCGGGGCTGGTGATCAACGGTGTGATACGTGACGTGGACCAGATCGGCGAAACCGCCCTCGGTGTGCAGGCCCTGGGAACCTGCCCGGTGAAAACAGAGAAGCTGGGAATGGGCCAGCGGGATGTAACAGTGAACGTCGGCGGCGTGGATATCGCTCCCGGGGATTACATCTACGCCGACAACAACGGTGTCATTGTCAGCACAACCCCCCTGCTATAGCAGGCGCATGGACAGGTCCAGGGCCTTGCAGTCCTTGGTCAGGGCGCCGATGGAGATATAGTCCACCCCGGTTTCGGCGATGGGCCGCAGAGTCTTTTCGGTGACATTGCCGGAGGCCTCCAGTTCCAGCCGGTGGCTGGTGAGGGCGACCGCCTCGCGCATCTTCTCCAGGCTGAAATTGTCCAGCATGACCCGGTCACAGCCCGCCTCCAGGGCCTGCTGCAATTCATCCAGGTCCTCCACCTCAACCTCCACCGGCTTACCGGGCGCACTGTTTTTCGCCGCCCGCACCGCCGCATCGATGCCGCCGCAGGCACGGATGTGGTTCTCCTTGATCAGGAACGCGTCGAACAGGCCGATGCGGTGGTTGTGGCAGCCGCCGCAGGCCACCGCGTACTTCTGTGCCAGGCGCAGGCCGGGCACGGTCTTGCGGGTATCCAGCAGTTTCACCCCGGTATCGGCCACCAGGTCGGCGTAATGGCGGCAGGTGGTGGCGGTGCCCGACAGTAACTGCAGGAAATTCAGTGCGCAGCGCTCACCGGTGAGCAGGCTGCGGGCGGCGCCGCGCAGGCTGAACAGGCTGTCTCCCGCGGCGATAGCCTGTCCATCCACGGCCTGCCATGCCACTTCCACGTCGGGGTCCAGCTCCGCAAAAACGGTGTCTACCCAGGCCTGTCCGCAGAGCACGCCGTCTTCCCGGGTGATGACACGGGCGCTGCAGACTTCTCCTTCGGGGATCAGTGCCGCGGTGATATCGCCCTCGCCAATATCTTCTGCCAGGGCCGCGCGCACATTGGCGAGCACGTTATCGTGGTCTGGGGAGGTGAATTGTGCAGGTTGTTTGTCCATGTTGCCCCGCCAGCAGGTGAAATCGGGCTGGCGATTGTAGCAGTTCCCCCGTTTCACTGTCAGTTGCCGGTTTGAGGAGCGCCCGGCACCTCGTTTAAGATGCGGTGCATACAGGACACGCAGGAGACCCACGGTGAGTGGATACACCCTCGAGGAGGGCTGGTTGCAGCAGGCGAGGAGGGTACCGTCGCCCAATTGCGAGTCCCGCCCGGTGGGCGCGACTCCCGACCTGCTGGTGATACACAATATCTCCCTGCCGCCAGGTTGTTACGGGGGTGATGCCATCGAGCGTTTTTTTACCAATTGCCTGGATTGCGATGAACACCCTTTCTACCGGGAGATCAGCGGACTGGAAGTATCGGCGCACCTGTTGATCCGGCGCCACGGGGAAATGATCCAGTTCGTCAATTTCTGCGAGCGCGCCTGGCACGCGGGCCAATCCGCGTTTGACGGTCGGGACAATTGCAACGATTTCAGTATCGGTATTGAACTGGAAGGTACCGATGAAGATCCGTACACTGACCAGCAGTACCGGGTACTGGCCGGGGTAACGGCCACCCTGCAGGCGCATTACCCGGCCATCGGGTCCGATCGTATCGTCGGCCACTGCGATATCGCGCCGGGGCGTAAAACCGACCCGGGACCGGCATTTGACTGGGGGCGTTTTCGCGGCATCCTGGCCGCGTTGGGGGATGAGGCATGACTTTCCTGGCGATGATTGTCGCGTTGATCCTGATGCAGGCCTGGGGCTCCGGCAACCGGATCCAGAGGGACCATTGGTTCGAGGCCCTGCAGGCCCGGTTGAGGGAGTGGAGCCTGCCCGGGGGAGCGCGACTGGCACTGGCGGTGCTGGCACCTGCGCTACTGGCGCAACTTGCACTGCACGCCCTCTATCCGGTTCTCTTCGGCCTGCCCTGGATAGGGCTGGCGGCTTTCCTGCTGCTCTATTCCATGGGGCGAAGGGACTTTCACGATCTGCTGGAGCGCTATAACCAGCAGTGCCGGAGTGGGGATTTCGAGGGTGCATATCTCACTACCCTGTCGGAGCTGGGTTGGGCAAGCGAGCGGGACAACCCGGTGTCAGCTGAGGAAGTGCACAGGCTGGTGCAGCACGGATTTTTCTATGAAGGCTTCCAACGCTGGTTCGCGGTATTGTTTTATTTCGTACTGCTGGGACCGGCGGGTGCCCTGGCCTATCGCCTTTTACAGTTGTGCGCCCGGGATTTTGAAGTCGATCTGGCGCGACGCTGCCTCTATCTTGCGGACTGGATACCCGCGCGCCTGCTGGCCGCCGCCTTTTCCCTGACCGGGGATTTTGTCGGCAGCCGTGACAAACTGCTGGAAGCAATGGTGGACACCTCGCTGGGGGCGCCAGAGTTGCTTCAGGGGGTCGGTCGTGCCGCCCTGGACCTGGATGCAGAACAAGCACCAGAGGATGTCGATTTCGGCGCTCTCGCGGCCGAGGAGAACTCGGAAATGGCCGGACTGCTGTTTCGCAGTGCCGCCTGCTGGGTGGCGGTGATTTCACTCCTGGTTCTGCTGCTCTGACCGCGATTAAGCCCGGGCGGGGCGTTTTCCCGACCAGCTGCTAAGCTTCAGGTAACAACGAATAATCAGGAACGCGCCACTGACGGGCGAGAGTTTCCATGTCGCAACAAACCGATGCCGATCGGACACTGCCCTCGGTGGTGGCGTCCCTGCCGGGTCACTATGGCGGACCGGCCCTGGTACTCACCATTATTTTCCATCCCTGTACCGACCGTATCGGCGAGCGGGCCGTGCTGTGGCAACACCGGGAACGGGAGCCGCGGGTGCTGGGGCGTCTGGCACCCCGCTTCGGGTTTGGGGGTGAACAGGAAGGCGGTGACCCACTGGGGGACCGGCACGTCAGCCGCAGGGCGTTGGAATTATCCTGGCGGGGTGACACCCTGCTGGTGGAACGACCCGCCGATGCCAGCCGTTGCCGACTGCTGGGACGAGAACTGCGGGATAGCGTCAGCCTGGATACTGCCCGACTGCGCCAGGGTGTGTCCCTGATGTTGGGGCACAGCGTGGTGCTGCTGTTGCGATTTGCTGATCAGCCGGTAACTGACTCACCCGTGGATGGGGACCTGGGTCTGTGGGGAAGCAGTCACTACATGGCCTGTCTGCGACAGCAGATCCTGCGGGTGGCCCGGGATGATGACGACGTATTGATCCGCGGTGAGACCGGCAGCGGCAAGGAGCTGGTCGCCAGGGCGCTGCACTCTGCCAGTTCCCGCGCTGACGGGCCGCTGGTGACTGTCAACATGGCCGCGGTGCCCGCCGACCTGGCGGCGGCAGCCCTGTTCGGGAGTACCAGAGGCGCATTTACCGGTGCGGACAGGGACAGCCGGGGCTATTTCCAGCAGGCCAGCGGCGGCAGTCTGTTCCTTGATGAGGTGGGAGACATGCCCGTCGAAGTACAACCACAGTTGTTGCGGGCCCTGCAACAGCGGGAGATTCAGTCGGTAGGTGGCCCTGTCACGAAGGTGGACCTGCGGGTGATTTCCGCCACTGACCTGCCCCTGGAGGGGCCAGACTGCGATTTCAGGTCGGCATTACGATACCGCCTGGGAGCGGTGGAAATTCGCCTGTTGCCTTTGCGGGAGCACCCGGAGGATATCGGTGAATTGGCCCTGCGACTGTTCGCCGCCTGTGCCGAGGCGACAGGTGCCGGCAAGCTGCTGCCGGGAAAACACAGCAGCGAGCGGGAAATCGCCGCCTGGACGGAATTGTTCCACCGTTTGCTGTTACATAACTGGCCGGGCAATGTCAGGGAGTTGTCCAACGTCTGTCGCCAGGTAGTGGCCGCCAGTGACGACGGACTGACAATACCAGAGCATATCAGCCTCGGCCCGCGGGTCCCGAACGGGGGAGAGTCCCCCGATGGCCCGAAGCCGGCACGGCGCCACATAAGGGATGTGGCCGACCCGGAGTTCGAACGGGCCTGGAAGCAGAGCGGGTTCGAGCCGGCTGGAACCGCCAGGTCACTGGGGGTCAGCAGGCAATCCGTGTACCGGCGTATCGACGGTTCTCCCCGCTACCGACTGGCCAGCCAGGTGCCTGCGGAAGAACTGCAACGGGCGCTTCTCGATTGCAGCGGGGACAGTCGCGGGGCCGCCGCTGCCCTGCGTGTTTCATTAAGTGCCCTTCGGTCAGTACTGCGCAACAGCGACCTGGAGTGGCACTGACACTGTGAATAGCGATATCCGGGTGGGACCCTACCGCATTCTGCGCCTGATCAACCGGGGCGGACAGGGCAGTGTTTACCTGGGTTATGACGGGCGCCTGAGGCGGCGGGTGGCGATCAAGATCTACCGGCTGCCAGAGCGGCCGGCAGCGCGACGCGCGCTGTTCCGGGAGGCCCAGACCGTGGCCTCCCTGGACAGCCCGAGAATTGTCTCGGTCTACGATATCATCGAATCGCCCGGTCACCTGGCCCTGGTTATGGAATATGTCCCCGGCTGCGACCTGCGTGAATTCCTGGCCTCTGTGCGGCCTTCGCTGGCGAGTGTGGTGACCATCGCCACGGATCTTGCCGCGGCCCTGGCAGTCGCCCGCCAGCAGCGCCTGGTGCATGGCGACCTCAAGGCTGCCAACGTACTGATAACCGACGGTGGCAGGGCGAAACTGACTGACTTTGGTATCGCCCGCAAGGGGACCGAAAGCAAGGTCGCAGGGAGCCTGTCGGCGCTGTCCCCGGAGCAGTACCTGGGTGAACCCCTGGATGTTCGGTCCGACCTGTTCGCCCTGGGTTGCCTGGTCTATCGCATGCTGGGTGGGGAGGAGCCGTTTCGCAAGTCCGGTCAACTGGACGTTCGCTGGCTGCTGGAGCGTCCTCCACCGCCACTTGGGGAGCTGGTCCCCCCCGAGATGGACGTGCCCCGCGAATTGCTGGAGCTGGTCATGCAAATGCTGCGCAGGGATCCTGGAGAGCGTCCCGCCAACACCCACCGGGTCAGGCGTGTATTGCGCGAGGTGAATCGCGACCTGCCCCTGTCACAGGGCAACAGCCTGTTGCGGGAGGCGCGCCCCTGTTTTCGCCCGGAGTCTCCCGAGGATATCCCACCGGCTGTACCCGCCGCCCTGGGGCGGGGTAGCCGCTCGCGTATGGTCCGCGGCGGACTGTGGTCATCGCTTGCCCTGTGGTCCTGGCGGCGACGCCTGTTGGCACTGCTGTTCTCTCTCGGGCTGGTTGTCACGCCCGTGGTGATAGCCCTGCAGGATCGCGAGACGCTGGTTCACATTGAGGCGCCGGCGGTGGATTTACAGGAGTCCGGCGAGCTGCCGGCGCAGATCTCTTCTACGTGGCTGGTGGAGCAGGTGAAAACGGTGCTGCGGCAACGGCTTGGCACTATCAGGGTAACAGGGCCGGTGGGTGCCACGCCGGTCACGGTATTCTACGCCGGTGGTGATAACGCCGGGGAAGCACCGGATGAGCGCTTTGCACTGCAACTGCGCTGCGTGAGGGAGATCTGTGCTTTCACTATCAGCAGGGAACGCAGGGGAGAGCTGCACTACCAGCACGCTGTGCTCCTCACGGGGATGCCGACGCAGCAATGGGAGGGTATCGTCCGCGACGCGACGGGGAAACTCTACGAATGAACGGTAGCGACCGAAGCAGCCAGCAACATCTGCGAAATAAAGTACAGGGGCAGCCCCCACAGCCCGTTGACGGGGGAGGGACGCACGAATTGCTGTCGCGCCACCGCCAGGTCGGACAGGGCGAATCCCCAGGCGCCGGAGATTATAAGCCCAGCGCCGGGTTGTGCGGCGCTCACCCCGGCGCAGAGCAACATGCCGGTGATTACCAGCGTGTACAGCAGCACTGGCGCTTTCATGGTGGAATCCAGGTGTGGCAGCAGCCAGCGCAGGCTCAGCACCATCAGCGCCATGGCCGGCAGGCTGCTCAGCGCCAGCCCTGCCAGGCTGTAGTCCAGAGATAGGAAGCCCAGTGCATAGCACAGGTGGCCGCAGAGAAAGGCGAACAGCCCCGCCAGGAACCAGCGCTCGCTGTCGGGCATCAGCAGCAGGTCTCCGGCCATGCAACAGACCAGTCCCGCGAGAATCCACTGGCCGTAAACGGAGCCGGTTGCACCCGCGGCAATGGCCAGCCACAGGAAAGCCATCGCAGCCAGCGGCTTGAACAGGTAGCGGCCGGGTCTGTAGAGCCGGTACTCACAGAGCACCAGTGCCGGAACCGCCAGGGCGGACAGCACTAACGGGCCGATGACGGCGTGCAGGTTCAGGTCAACCGCCAAGGCGCTTCACCTGCTCCAGCAGGGACCGGTTGCGGGGGGCCGCGATGCCGTGAAGGTCAGCTACCCGCAGCAACTGCCCGGTGATGTAATCGATTTCCGTGGTGCGACCAGCGCGACAATCCTGCAGCATGGAGGAGTGGTTGCTGGCGGTGTTGCGGATAACTTCCTCCACCCTGGCCCGCAGCCCGGCTGCGATCGGGGCAAATTCCGCCGCTTCACTGACCCGCGCAATTTCATTGCACAGAGCGTCCACCTCCCGCGCCAGTTCGGGCCTGGACAGCAGCTCGCCGTTGCGGCAGTCGTGCACTGCAGTGAGGGGATTGATGGCGCAGTTGACAGCCAGTTTTTCCCACAGCGCACTGTCGATATCCTGCTCCCACAGGCAGTTCTCCAGCGCCCGCCATGGCGCGAACCAGGCGGGTGGGTTCGGCTCGCCACTGCGACCGATACGGGTAGCGCCGTGTCCGGCATGGCGAATACGAAAGGACGACACGCGGTAGGCGCCCTCGGTGGTAGTTCCGCAGTAGGGGGCGAGCCAGGGATAGCGTCCGCTGAGTTCGCTGGCGAATCCCAGGCCATTGGCAAGTAGCAGGACCTGGCTGTCCCGGTCCAGCCGATGCGCCAGCGAGCTCACTGCATCCACCACGTCATAGGCCTTGGTGGTGACCAGCAGATGGCTGATCGGGGCCCTGTCCGCTGCGGTAGTGGTGGGAAATTTCATCTCCCGGGTGTCTTCGCCGTCTTCCAGTACCAGGGCCAGCGGGTCTGGGCGGGTATCGCGCACCACCAGGGTGATATCACAGCCGGAATCCTGCAGCCTGGCGGCAAACAGGCATCCCATGGCACCCGCGCCCAGCACATGCCAGTGGTGCGCGGTCACTGCGATCCGGGCGGGATTGTAAACTGGCTGCAGGTCATTACCATGTATCCCCTGTTTGTTGTGGCCGGAGAGAGCAGGGTACGCACTATGCCATCATTTGATGTTGTTTCGGAAGTCGATCTGCACCAGTTGACCAATGCCGTGGACCAGGCGGGGAGGATCATCGCCAACCGCTTTGATTTCAAGGGTGTGGAAGCATCCTTCGAGCGCGAGGAACGCACGGTACTGATTACTGCCGAGGCTGAATTCCAGGTCAGCCAGATGGAGGATATGCTGCGCAGCGCGCTGATCAAGTGCGATATCGATCCCGCTGCCATGGATTGTGGGGAACCCCAGGTGTCGGGCAAACTGGTAAAGTCCACTGTAGTGTTGCGCCACGGCCTGGACAGCGGCCAGTGCAAGGCCATCGTCAAGCGGATCAAGGAGGCCAAAATCAAGGTTCAGGCGCAGATCCAGGGTGAGCAGGTGCGGGTGACCGGCAAGAAGCGCGATGACCTGCAGCAGGTGATCGCACTGTTGAGGGAGGAGGAATTCGGTGCGCCCCTGCAATTCACCAATTTTCGCGACTGACAGGGGGCCGCTCAAGGCGTGCGCCGGGCCGCCTCCAGTGCCGCCAGGCGACTGCAGATAAACCCCTCTTTCTGCGCCGGCGCTTTTTCAAGGGCCAGGTACCACAAAAGTTCCAGATAGCGATAGACAAAGCTGTAGTCGCGCAATTGTACCCGCTCACCCACATCCGGTTCCCGCCCCAGGTAGGCCCGAACCAGGGCTTGTGCCTGCTCCCCGTCCAGTTCGTCGCCACAGATGGTCACCGCCAGGTCGTACCAGGGGCTGCCCATGGCGCAGTACTCCCAGTCCAGTGCCCACAGGCTGCCACCGCTGTGCAGGCGGTTCGCCCTCAGCAGGTCGTTGTGGCACAACACCCGGTCGCCCGCCTGTGACTGCAGTGCATCCAGTGCCTCGTGTAACTGCGGGCGCAAACGCACCAGGGTGGGCGGCAGTTCTTCCCCGCGATGGGACAGTTGCTTTTGGTAGCGCAGGATCCGCTCGCCCAGGTCCAGGCGGTGGTGGCGAGGCGGCAACTGGTGGATGCGCCGGAGCAGGTCCGCAAGCTGGCCAGTGTCCTGGGGCTGCTCCGCGTCGGGGGTGAGATAGTCGCACACCAGGCTGCCCAGCTCGGGATTGAAATAGCGGGGTGCCGGCGCCAGCCCGGCGTCGCTGGCAGCCTCAAGGGCGCGCCACTCCACCTGCCGATTGAGGCCGTTGGCGGCGGGATTGACGCCGTCGATGCGCACTGCGAACTGCTCACCGGCGTCCACCAGGATGGTGAAGTTACTGATGCCCCGTCCCAGCACCGCGATGGCCTCCGGGGCCGCTTCCAGCGGGGTCCTGCATTGCCAGTGTCGCCACTGGGTCAGGGTCTGATCGAGGCGCAGGCGGATGTGGTGTGGCAGGGCGTCCATGATTGTCGCTGTTGCTCCCGTCCCGCGGTCGCCGTTGCCCCGGAATGTCAATAGTAGCGGGCTCAAATCGATCCCGGGTTTGCATCGCAAGTATAGGGCGCTTACACTGATAAACCAATAATCTAGACCGGGTGCAGGGGTATTCCGGCCTGCAACAGTCCGGCGTGGGAACGGGTAGTTTAATGGTGGAAGACAGCGGCCACAGCGAATACGAGGGTGAGGAAATCCAGGGCGCTCCCCCTGTGCTATCCAGGACTGAACTGCGGGAAAAGAGATTGTCCGAGAAGTTGACGGTCAACCGCTACCTCTATCAGCAGACCCAGCAGTTTGAACACATGTTACTGGATGCCCCGGACCTGCAGTCCCTGCTGGAGGTCCTGCTGGTCAGTATGCCGCGGCATTTTTCCTTCCGCGTGAGCGAGCTGTGGCTGTATGACCCGGAAGACGTACTCGCCGGCCTGATCGTGGGCGGGCAGCGCTACGGCCGTCACCTGCAGCTGCAGCACGACACCTTTCCGATGCAGGAGCTGTACGACCTGGAGCCTGATATCGTGGTGATAGACGCCACCGATTCGCGGATGTTCGAAGTACTCAAATCAGAACACGGTATCGAGTACGCCCTGCTCATGCCTCTTACAGATGGCGGGCGAATGATCGGCAGTCTGCACCTGGGCCTGCAGGACGACTCCCTGGTGCTGGGCGAAGCAGAGGAGGACCTGATAGCACATCTGGCCTCCATGATCTCTGCCTTTTTCAAGCTGGCGGTTACCCGCCAGCAGGTGTCCCAGCTGACCCTGCTGGACCCCCTTACCCAGATCAGCAATCTGCGTGGCTTTGAAAAGGATATCGCCAGGGAAATATCCCGCGCGCGCCGCGCCGATAAGCCAGTCACCGTGTTGATGATGGAAATCGATGAGTTCGACGACCTGTATGACAACTACGGCCAACGCCGTGGCCATTTCGTATTAAAGAAAGTCGCCGAGCGTATCTCGTCGGATCTGCGGGCAACGGACAATCTGGCGCGCCTGGCGCGGCAGAAATTCGCGGTACTCA
>JAACFI010000475.1 GCA_009937575.1 Haliea sp. | reverse complement strand
ATACAGGCTGGCCAGGCCCTGCTCCTGCATCAGCGGTCCGCCAATCCCCTCCACGACCACCTCGTCAAAGCGCTCGCGCAGGGCCGCCAGTACCCGGGCACCGAGTATGTCACCGGAGGCCTCGCCGGCTACCACGCCGATGTGAAGGCGGGACACTACCGGACGATACCGCGCTCCGACGCGCGAATCGAATCGATCAGCACCTGCACCTCGGAGGTCTTGTGAAACATGCTCTCCAGCCGTTGCAGTGCGAGGTCAAGGGTGAGGCCCTGGCGATAGAGAATCTTGAACGCGCGGCGCAATTGCCCGATGGCGTCGGAGGAAAAACCACGGCGGCGCAGCCCCTCCAGGTTGATCGTCTTGGCCTGGGCCGGGGAACCACTGACGGTGATATAGGCGGGCACGTCCTTGCCGATCGCACTGCCCATACCACTGAAAGCGTGAGCGCCGATCTGACAGAACTGGTGCACCAGGGTATATCCGCTGAGGATGGCCCAGTCGCCTATTTTCACATGGCCGGCGAGAGCGCAGTTGTTAACCAGCACGGTGTGATTGCCGATGACGCAGTCGTGGCCTACGTGCACGTAGGCCATGATCAGGTTGTCGTCGCCGATACTGGTCTCTCCCCGGTCCTGAACGGTCCCGCGATGCACGGTAACGTTTTCGCGGATCACGTTATTGTCGCCGATGACCAATCGGGTGGGCTCCCCCCGATATTTGATATCGGGCGTGGCCTCGCCGATGGAGGAGAACTGGTAGATATGGTTACCCGCCCCTATGCGCGTGGGTCCCCTGATCACCACGTGGGATTCCACCACGGTCCCGGGACCGATCTCCACCTCGGGACCGATCAATGACCAGGGGCCGACTACAACCCCCTCCCCCAGGCGGGCAGCGGGGTCGACAATCGCCTGGGGATGGATCACCGCGACTACCGGTCCGCGCAGAGAATGGTGGCCGATGCTGCCAGTTCGCCGTCCACGTCCGAGCTGACGTCAAACTTCCAGATACCCCGGCGGTCGGAGACGATGGAGGCCCTCAGCATTACCCGGTCGCCGGGGACACACGGGCGCTTGAAACGCAGATTGTCAGCGCCGGCAAAGAAATAGATGGAGCCGTCCGCCGGCGTCTTACCCTGGGTCTTGAACCCGAGTATACCCGCCGCCTGGGCCATGGCCTCTACTAACAATACACCGGGGAAAATAGGCCGGTCAGGGAAATGCCCGTCAAAAAAGGGCTCGTTTATGCTCAGGTTTTTATAGGCGACTATGGATTCACCGGGGGTCAGTTCTACTACCCTGTCCACCAGCAGGAAGGGATAGCGGTGGGGAAGGTAATTGCGAATTTCACTGATATCCATCATCGGACGGTGTTCCTGTCATGTCGTTCTCATCGCTGCTTTTCAAGGCTGGCAAGGCGCTGCTGCAGGCTCTCCAACTGGGAAAAACGCACCGCGTTCCGTTTCCACTCGCGGGTGGTCCCCATCGGGGTACCCGAGGAATAGGAGCCGGGCTCGGTGATAGAGCGGGTTACCATGGTCATGCCGGTTATGTGGACGTTATCGCAGATTTCCAAGTGCCCAACGACGCCCACGCCGCCTGCCAGTGTGCAGTTGGCCCCTATAATCGTGCTTCCCGCCAGACCGGTGCAACCGGCGATCGCGGTATTTTTGCCAATGCGACAATTATGCGCAACCTGCACCTGGTTATCGATGATAACCCCGTCGTCAATCACCGTATGCTCCAGGGTACCGCGATCGACAGTGGTGCACGCCCCGATCTCAACCCGGTCGCCGATACGCACGCCCCCCGACTGGGTGATTTTCTCCCAGCCCTCGGGTCCGGGGGCGAAGCCAAAACCATCTGCGCCGAGCACTGCATGACTGTGAACAACACAGTCACGCCCTATGTGCACGTCGTGATAGACAACCACCTGGGGATGGAGGCAGGAATTCTCCCCGACCCGGGTTTCCCGCCCGAGATACACCCCCGCCCCCAATATGGCACCGGCTTCCACCAGCGCACCGGACTCAACCACCGCATTCGCCCCCACCGAGGCAGTCGCATCTACCTGTGCACCCGGCGCCACGGTCGCCGCGGGATGAATGCCGGGCTCCGGTCGCGCTGAGTTATCAAACAGCCGGGACACCCGGGCAAAAGTCAGGTAGGGGGAATCGCTGATCAGGCAGTTCGCGGGGGACTGGGCCACGTAATCGGAGGCCAGGATAACCACCCCCGCCCGGGTGGCGGCCAACTGCGGCAGGTACCTGCGTTCACTGAAGAAGGTGATATCGCCGGGACCGGCCGACTCCAGGCTGGCCAGACCCTCAATGGTGCGGGATGCATCCCCGGAGAACGCCAGATCCAGCCGATCCGCCAGTTCCCCGAGTGAGTACACAGGCGTGTTACTACTTTGCGCCGGCCTGGTTCAACTTGTCGGTGACCTTGGCGGTAATGCTGTAGCCGGCATCCGCGTGGATCACCGAAGCCCTCTGCAGCAGCAGGCCGATGCCCTCGGCGGCAATGATCTCCCGCAGGACTTCCTGTACCTTCGGGGCCATTTCCTGCAGCAGCGCCTGGCCGGCGCCCTGTTCGGCTTTCTGCAGTTTGCCGGTGACATGCTCCAGGTCCGCCTGCTTGCTGGCCAGTTTCTGCCGGGCAGACATCTGTTGTTCCTGGCTCATGACCGCCGCGTCTTTCTGGAAATTCTTCACCAGTTCGTCGAATTCCTTTTTCAGCCGGTCGAACTCAGCCTTGTCGGACTTGTAGTCGTCCTGGTCGCGAACTTCGGTCAGGCGCTTCTGGGCCAGGTCGGTTTGCAGGATAGCCTCCTGCAGATCTACCACGGCTATCTTGCCCTGGGCCCAACCCATTGCTGGCAACGTCAGGGCAAGAACAGCGATAGTGGTTTTCACAATATTACGCACGATAATCTCCAGAGTTTAACAATAAGAAATCAGAATCCCCGGCCGAGGGTGAACTGGAACACCTCTTCCTCGTCGAATTCGCCGGAGTTGAGGGGCTTGGCCAGGCTGAAGGTCATGGGGCCGAAACCGGTAATCCAGGTCAC
>JAACFI010000474.1 GCA_009937575.1 Haliea sp. | reverse complement strand
CAAAGGGACCGGTTTTGGCCGATGGACTGCTGACGATTACTTGGAAAGAGAATCATTCTGTCGATGTCTGCGTTAGCTCGGTGGTTAACCCTAGCGTCGGTAGTGCTATGCCCCCCTCGAGAGACTTCCGTAGGAAAAACCGGTTCAGAGAGCAATTGTTTCTAATATTTGAGAGTATTGCTGCGTATTCCAGGCCAAGTCTGCCACCTATTCCAGCTGAAGGCTGCCACTGATTCCACGGCAAGCCTGCCACCCATTCCAGGCGAAAGCTGCCACTGATTCCAGAGCAAAGCTGCCACCCCCGGAGGGGTTTGGGGAAGGCTGCGGCGACGCGGGATAACTGAAGCTATTGTGGGCCCTTTTTTTGAGGAGAAGGGCTGATGCCGGCGAAGAGGTTATCCGTGCGCAAGATCACAGAGATTTTACGTTTGAAGTGGGCCAACGGCCTGAGCAATCGGCAGATTGCGAGAGTCAGTGGTATTGCCCGGCCGACGGTGGCGGAGTATCTTCGCCGCGCTGCCGAGGCGGGACTGAGCTGGCCGATCCCGGCGGCGCTGGACGAGGCTGCCCTGGAAAGGCGGCTGTTTCCGCCCCCGCCGGTTCTGCCGGGCCGGGAACGGGGCATCCCGGACTGGTCCGTCATCCACACCGAACGCCAACGCAAGGGCGTGACGCTGTTCCTTTTGTGGCAGGAATACCGGGAACTCCACCCCCAGGGTTACCAGTACAGCTGGTTCTGCGAACACTACCGTAGCTGGCAACGCCAGCTGGACGTGGTCATGCGTCAGGACCACCGGGCCGGTGAGAAATTGTTTGTCGACTATGCCGGTCAGACGGTGCCGGTGGTGGACCGGCAGACCGGTGAGATTCGCCAGGCGCAGATCTTCGTGGCTGTGCTTGGTGCCTCGAATTACACCTATGCCGAGGCCACCTGGACGCAAACACTGCCGGACTGGATCGGCTCCCACGTGCGCACCTTCGCTGCCCTGGGCGGCATCCCGGCACTCGTTGTGCCGGACAACCTGCGTAGCGGTATCAGCAAGGCCCACCGTTACGAGCCGGATATGAATCCCACCTATCAGGATATGGCCCAGCATTATGGCGTCACGGTGTTACCGGCCCGGGTCCGCCGCCCGCGGGACAAGGCCAAGGTCGAAGTCGGCGTGCAGGTCGTCGAACGCTGGATCCTCGCCGTTCTGCGCCAGCGCACGTTCTTCTCGTTGCGTGAACTGAACGACGCCATCCGCGAGGGACTCGAACGCCTCAACACGCGACCCTTCAAGAAACTGCCCGGCACCCGACAAGAACTCTTCGACAACCTCGACAAGCCCGCGCTCAACCCGCTGCCCGCCGAACCCTATGTCTATGCCGAATGGAAGAAGGTGCGCGTACACATCGACTACCACGTCGAAGTAGACCGTCACTACTACTCGGTTCCCCATGCCCTGATCCGCAAACAGCTCGATGCCCGCATCACCCAGAACACCATCGAGTGCTTCTACCGGGGCAATCGCGTCGCTTCTCACCGCCGCTCGTACCTGAAAGGACGCCATACCACCGTCTCCGCCCATATGCCCGAAGCCCACCGCCAGATGAAACAATGGTCACCCCAAAGACTGGCCAACTGGGCGGCAAAAACCGGACCCGCCACGGAATGCCTGATCACCACCATCCTGGCTTCCCGCAAACACCCCCAGCAGGCCTATCGCTCCTGCTTGGGCATCCTGCGCCTGGGCAAGAACTATGGCCACGAGCGACTGGAGGCCGCTTGCCGCCGCGCCCTCACCCTCGGCACCCACACCTACAAGAGCATCGAATCCATCCTCAGACTGAACCTCGATAAACAACCACTCGAGGAACCCCAAGAACCGCTTCTCCCCGATGACCACGACAATATCCGTGGCCCGTCTTACTACCACTGACCACAGGAGCATCTGTATGCTGACTCATCCCACCCTCGATAAACTTAAAACCCTCAAGTTCACCGGCATGGCCGCCGCACTGACCGAACAAATGGACATGTCCGACATCAGCGACATGACCTTCGAGGAACGCCTCGGTCTACTGGTCGATCGGGAAATGACCGAACGGGAGAATCGTCGCTTGAGCAACCGCCTGCGCCGCGCACGCTTCAAGCTCAATGCCGCATTGGAAGACATCGATTACCGCCATCCCAGAGGCCTGGATAAATCCCTCATCCGCTCTCTGGCCACCTGCCAATGGGTCAAAGATCATCTCAATATCCTTATCTCCGGACCCACCGGCGTCGGCAAAACCTGGCTCGCCTGTGCACTCGCCCAAAAAGCATGCCGAGAAGGCTTCACCGCCCTCTATCTCCGACTGCCCAGATTCCTGCAGGAAATAACCATCGCCAAAGGCGACGGCCGTTACACCAAACTCCTCGCCACCCTGGCCAGAACCGATGTCCTCATCCTCGATGACTGGGGCATTACCAAACCTACCGCCGAAAACCGGCGTGATTTGCTCGAACTACTTGAAGACAGGCACGGAAACCGCTCTACGCTTGCCACCAGTCAACTGCCTATCGATAAATGGCACGACATGATCGGCGACCCCACTCTGGCCGATGCCATCCTCGATCGACTCTTGCACAACGCCTACAAGATAAACCTGAAAGGAGATTCCATGCGTAAACGTCAATCTAAATTGACCACCACCACCCATTCAAAGTAATAATACAACCCCGCGTCGCTACGCTCCGACGACCGGCAGCTTTGCACTGGTCCAGGTGGCAGCCTTCACGTGGAATGACTGGTCAGCCATCGTCTGGAATGACCGGCAGACTTCAGTGGAATACGCACCCGTTAGAGCCATTCCCGCCCATAGCTTACGAATGACCGGTCTCGATTATCTTCCAGACCGGCGACGACCGTCGGGTTGCGCACGTCCGGAATGCTTTTCGGCATTGGTTTCGAGGTATTCAACTTTCGTTTCATCGACCAGTAAGACCGGCTGGTTAATAGTCATAGTCCTGTACCGCGTAGGTCGCTGCGTTCTCGCGTCGATACAATTTACGGACAAACGAAGACGGATTAGTAGGTTATTTCTTA
>JAACFI010000473.1 GCA_009937575.1 Haliea sp. | reverse complement strand
TGCCCTGCAGGTGCACAGCGGCGATATCGGCGTGATGCGCTGGCGCCACATCAGGATCAGGGAATTGCCGCCCCTGGCAACCGCGGGCGAAAGCTTGGCCGGGGAGGAAGAGTGGCGCCTGAAACAGGTCGGCGACCTGACGTTTGCCGGCGATCGTTTCCGCGGCGCCTTGTTGGAGGGTGAGAGCTGGATGACTCCCCGCCGACAGTTCGACGATGCGCTGGTGCGGATGACAGTGCCGGCCTGCGAGCAGGCCACCGTACTGCGCCTGCGCAATCATCTCGGTGACGGCAGCGGTGCCACGTTTGCCGAGGTGCGTATCTACGCTGACCGGGCCGAGGCGCGCCTGGTGAACCAGGCCGGGGAAACGGTGATGGAGCCGGTGGAACTGGAACCTGCCGATAATCACGATTTCGTCGGTGTCAGCCTCGGTGGCGCGGTCACCCTGACAGTAGATGGCCTGGACGTGCTGCGAGTATCAGATGCGGGCCTTTTTGACCGGGGACAGTTACTGATACAACCCGCAGACTGCGCTGAACGCTTCGAGATAGCTGGGCTCAACTGGTTCAGTCTCAAGGAAAAAAGCGATGAAGTGCTGTTCTACCAGACCCTGGACACACCGCCCGCCCCGGTGTTGGAACCGGAGCAGGCCCTGGCGGCCTTCAGCGTCGCCCCCGGTTTTGAGGTGGAGCTGGTGGCCGCCGAGCCCCTGGTGGAAGATCCGGTCGCCATGGCCTGGGATGAATATGGCCGCCTCTACGTGGTGGAGATGCGCGGTTATATGCCGGATGCCTACGGTACCGGCAGCGAGGAACCGGTGGGCCAGGTGGTCCGGCTGGAAGACCTGGACGGCGATGGGCGTATGGACAGGAGCGAGGTATTCCTCGGTGAGCTGGTCAATCCCAGGGCCGTGGCGGTGGTCAACGAGGGCATCCTCATTGGTGAGCCGCCCAATCTCTGGCTGTGTGAACTGCCTGATCGGGATGCCCTCTGTGAAAAGCGAAGATCGATTGGCGGCTACGCCACGGACGTCACCGCGGCGAATGTCGAACACATGGAAAACCGCCTGTTACCCGGGCTCGACAACTGGATCTATAATTCCAAGTCCTCTCGTAGCCTGCGTCTGGTAGATGGTGAATTGCAGGAGCGTGAAGGGTTGTACCGCGGCCAGTGGGGTATCTCCAAGGACGATTACGGGCGCCTGATGTACAACCACAACTCCACCTGGCTGCAGGCGGACCTGTTTGCTGCGGAAGATCTTGTGGAAGCGGGTGGTGGCGGTTATCCACCGGGACTCGGTGTCAACCTCACCGAAGACAGCCAGGTCTATTCCGTGCGGGTCAATCCCGGCGTCAATCGCGCCTACCTGGAAGGCACCCTGCGGGAGGACGGGCGACTGCACCGGGCCACCGGGGTCAGCGGCCTGGCCGTGTATCGCGGTGACCAGTTTCCGGAACAATACCGCGGAGACGTGTTTGTGCCCGAGGCGGCGGGTAACGTGGTCGCCCAGTTCGCTATCTCGGAACACGGTATGGACCTGGGTGCGGAGCAGCGCCTCTATATTGACGAGAAGTGGGGGCAGCGGGACTTCCTCGGTTCCACCGATGAGCGTTTCCGACCGGTGGATGCCATGAATGGCCCCGACGGCGCCCTGTACGTGATCGACATGTACAGGGGTATTATCCAGGACGACCATTTCCTTACCGACGAATTGCGCGAGCAGATCTTCCAGCGGCAGCTGGACAGGCCTATCGGCAAGGGCCGGATCTGGCGGGTGCGTCACACTGACGGTCGGCGGGATCGGGCTGTGCCGGTGCTGGCCGGAGCCAGTGGGGCGCAACTGGTGGCGGCCCTTGGTCACATCAACGGCTGGGTTCGGGATACGGCCCAGCGCCTGTTGCTGGCCAGCGGCGACGAGCTCCGGCCGGCACTGGAAAACCTGGCTACTGCCGATGACACTCTGTCGGCAATCCATGCCATCTGGACCCTGGAGGGCAGGGAAGAACTCAGCCGCGAGCTGGTACTGCAAGTGGCACAGATGAATGACCCGGGGCGGGAGGTACAGGCATTGCGGGCCGGCCGCTTATTGTTGAGCCTGGAGGACATGGAAACACTGTACGCGTCGCTGGGCGACGGTGACGAAGCGGTGCGGATGCAGCTGGCCTTCAGCATGGGCGAGCACAATGAAGATGCCGCCATTCGCGACCTGTTGCGGCAATTGCTGGTGGCAGGTGCCGATAACCCCTATATCAGCCAGGCGGTGCTCAAGGCCGTCAGCAGCCGGGAAATGCTGTTTCTGCAGGAGCTGCTGGCGTCCACGCTGCTGACGGAGAATACGACCCGGAACGGTGAGATGCTGGCCGCACTGGCGGCCGGTGCCTACCGCAGCCTGAGGGGGAACCTGGGATCGACAGAGCCCGCCAATCCCGCTCTGCAGGATCTTCTGGCTTTGGTGGAATCGCGGGGCGGCGATTCAGCCTGGCAACAGATCGCCATGCTGGAGGGGCTGCAACAGTTGGTGCTGGTGGATAATTTCCAGCCCGCGATGCTCGAGTCGCCGCCGCCGATCTTTACCGACGGCAGCATCAGTGAAGGCGATCCCCTGTGGGATGCGCGCCTGGGCGGGCGCCGGGCCTTTACCTGGCCCGGGGATGAACTGGCCCTGGGCCTGACGCCACTGAGTCCAGAGCAGCTCCAGCTGATGGCGCAGGGAGAGGCATTCTATCCCAAGTGCGCCGCCTGCCACGGGGATTCGGGCGCGGGTACGCCCGGGCTGGCGCCGCCCCTGGCCGGCGCTTCCTGGGTAACCGGTCCGCCGGAGTGGCTGGGCCGGATTATCCTGCAGGGTATGACCGGGCCGGTAGACGTGAACGGCGAATCCTGGGACGGGGTGATGCCACCCCACGGGCATCTGGGAGAGCTGGACGACGCGACACTGGCGGGACTGATGACCTATATGCGGCGTAGCTGGGGCAACAAGGCCAACCCGGTCAGTACGGAGGCGGTGGCGGCTATCCGCGAAGCCAGCGCCGGGCGCGGCAAGCCCTGGACTGCCGGTGAGCTCGAAGCAGTGCCCTT
>JAACFI010000472.1 GCA_009937575.1 Haliea sp. | reverse complement strand
CCCCAAGACCAAATGACCGCTTTGTGGTGCGAGCCGATCGCGGGAGCGAAGTTAACTCCCAAGAAACGGCCGGTGTCGGGATGACAGGAGACCTCTGCCGGCGTTGGTTCCGAGCCAGCTGACAGGCAGCAAAGTCCTAGATTCTGCCGCTTGATCTATACTTCGAAATGGTGTGATTTAGCAGAATAGTAGACATAGATTCAAAATCCAGCCATACCACAGTTCGTGACAACAAAGGAGGGCATGTAGTGAGCGCAACGCCTTTTGTGAAGTCGACCGAAGAAAGGCCTCGGCCGCTAAATGCGGTTGGGGAGCAGATTACAGTTCTCGCCTCCAATCAAGAGACTCAAGGATATGAAATATTTCTTCAGGAGGGGCCAGAGGGTACTGGGCCTGTAGCCCACAGCCACGATTGGGATGAGTCTTTTTTCGTTATTGATGGAAAAGTCCACTTCGGGCTTGGTGAAGAAGAACTAATCGCCAATAGTGGTGCTCTGGTCCACATCCCCGGAAAAACAGAGCATTGGTTTAGATTTGGCGAGGGTGGTGCAACGATGCTCTCCATCACTGGCGAAGGTAGCAATGCCTCAGTTTTCTTTATGGACCTTGACGCGGCGCTACCAGATGGTGCGGTAGATTACGAAAAAATCCGGGTAGTTGCAGACCGAAATTCAGTCCGTTTTAGTTGAGCAAGCTATAACCGTAATTACCTGCGCTAAATAGGCCGCTTTGAGGTGGTGGCAGTCCCCTTGATCAATTTTTGACCAGATTCCGGCGCGACCGCTTTGTGGCAAAGGCGACATCCCAGAGTATCGTTCTGGAGACGGTGAAAAGACCGGGATCGCCTAGAAGCAGACGTAGGTAAAGTAGTCGTGTTCAGTCGCGAGGTAATTGCCCACAGTGGTTGGAGCTCGTATGAGATCTAGCCATCCAGCATAATTGTGTACTGTTAGTGACGTACCGAATCTATTCACTCTCGTAAGGAGCTTCCAGTAGTGGACATTCCACGAATCTTCAACATCACCGAAAGTGCTCACCGTATTCATAACCCGTTCACACCCGAAAAGTTCGCCACTCTCGGCGAGGCATTGCGTCTGGAACCGGGGACAAGCGTGCTAGACCTCGGTAGCGGATCGGGCGAGATGTTGTGCACCTGGGCACGCGACTACGGAATCACTGGCACCGGTGTCGACAGGAGCCAGTTGTTCTCAAAGCAAGCGAAACTCCGTGCTGAAGAACTCGGCGTCGCCGATCAAGTCCAATTCATACACGACGACGCTGCTGGTTTCGTAACCGAGGGAAAGGTCGGTGTGGCAGCCTGTGTCGGTGCCACGTGGATTGGTGGGGGAATCGCCGGCACCATCGAGCTGTTGTCGGAGAGTCTCAGTACCGACGGAATTATCCTCATTGGTGAGCCCTACTGGCGACAGCTTCCTCCGACGGAAGACATTGCCAAGGGCTGCTTTGCAAACTCCATCTCCGACTATCTCACACTGCCAAAGCTGCTCGCTACTGTTGGCGACCTCGGCTTCGACGTTGTAGAAATGGTTTTGGCAGACCAAGATTGTTGGGACAGGTATGAGGCAGCCAAGTGGCTCACCATGCGCCGATGGCTCGAAGAAAATCCAGATGATGAACTTACGAATGAGGTTCGAGAACAACTAAGCTCTGAACCTGAACGGTACGCCACGTACACGCGTGAATACATGGGCTGGGGAGTATTCGCATTAATGGCGCGGTGACCGATACCTAGTTCAATAGTGGCGCACTGCTGCGTGCTAGTTGCTTGACATGCAAATGTCGGCAATGAGGTGGACAAGTTCGTCCTGGCCCTGAGAATGGGAATGACTCCTTTTTTCAACAGCGGCCATTGCAGGCGGGCTCAGGAGTAACCTGTGAAGGACCGTCCTCGCCTATTAGCAGGCATAGCACCGGGCGCCAAAGAAAATCAAATGTCTGCCTGCATTGTTGATCTAGTCTTCAGTCGCTCGAGATGCTTCGTAACGGGCTATACAAGCGTTCTGAGGGTCGAGACAATAAGTCCGGGCTTGAACTGCTGATTCTTTAACCAGATCCCAGAGATTCTCTCCCAATCCACTGGGTCGCATTATTTCAATAACCCTGAACCCGATGTCGGACGAGAAAGCGAATCCAATCCCAGCCTTTTGAACTTCATAAATATCATCGGACAACATGCCCGATTGATATGCGAGATGTACGCGCATGAAGTTGTTATAGGTCGTGAGCATCCAGTGTTGAGCTCTGTCTAGATCACTGCCGGTTAGTGATTCTGGATCTGCATATGCCTGATAGAGGATTTCCGTCAGGTCTTCGTTCTCCAGCGTTATCGAGTTGATATCGCTGATCCCTTGAACGAAGCTGTCTATCCGTTCGGCTTCCAGGGCGTTGGTCTGGTTCCGGAACTCTAGCCCCACGAAACCCAATCCTACCACTACCGCAAAATTTGTAACAATGGTTGTCCATCTAGTCAGTATGTCACTATTCATCAGGGAAGTTCTCCATAAAGGATTCGCTGTCGCGCAGACTAGCGCATTTCTAAACGGAGAGCACATGCCTGCACCGCGTAGCCACTTTCAGCTTCCCTTCTGAGGTGAAAGCGGAAGTTTTCATCGTTCACTTCCAATACCCAAAAAGGTCGGCTTTCGCCTATTAGTGGGCGTCGGTCTATCCTTGTCTAAGGTTTATAAACAAGGAGATTTAGCGATGACCGAGTAAGAAATGGCTGATTTGGCACTATCCAATGCCGAGGCAATCCGCAGCCAAGCGGCACTTATTCAAGATCAAGCGTCACTGCTTTACGGGCGAGTCAACCAGTTTTACACAATGCTCTTCAGTTACCTGACGGTCGCTTACCTGGTTGGCTCGAAGCTCACTAGATGGTATCGACAAGTTAAATCCTCGACACCGTAGAAGCCAGGCCTTGATCCTTCAAGCAACCGCCCTGCTCCACTCGCCGAACGCAATTACTCTCAGATTACGATAGTGTTGAGCTCTGACCAAGTGCCTACCCAAATTGAATAAATTACTGACGGCGGCATGCGCGGTCACAAATCGCTG
>JAACFI010000471.1 GCA_009937575.1 Haliea sp. | reverse complement strand
GGAGCGCACCCTACGTGGGTCGTGTGAACCGTGATGCGGTGTACCCCGATCAAAGGTAGGGTGCGCTCCGCGCACCATTGAATTACGTAACATTAACTGATTCTTGTATGACACAGCCAATGATTGAAAACGATATTGACCCCGCCACACTGAAACCCGCCATATCCGATTACGTGCTGCACCACGCCCGGACGGTGCCGGAGCGCACCGCCATGAGCTCCGAATACGGTGATATCACCTATGGCGAACTGGGAGTAAGAGTCCGGCGCCTGGCGCTTGCCCTGCAGCGCAGCGGTGTCAAGCGCGGCGACCGGGTGGCGGTGCTGACCACACCCCGCGCCGACGGTTACACGGTGTTCCTCGCCCTCAATGCCATTGGTGCCATCTGGCTTGGCATCAACCCGGTATACCAGTACCGGGAAATGCACTACGTGGTGGAGGACGCGTCGCCGGTGGCGCTGGTGTTCCTGTCGGAATTCCAGGGACGGGATTACAGCGGGGATGTGGCCCGGTTGATGCAGGAATGCGAGAGCCTGCGGACCTGTTACTGCCTGGAGCGGAACACGAGCGAGTTTGAATCGCTTGACCAGATGATGGATCGTTTCCTCTCGCCTGGCGAATTATTGCTCGAGGTTGCGTGTCGGTACCGCAATGACGTGGCGATGATTGTCTACACTTCCGGATCCACCGGCGATCCCAAGGGCTGTATGCTGCCCAACAAGGCCATGGCCTACCGGGCCTTTACCCAGTGGCAGCATTTCCGGGTGAATGACTATCCCCGGGTTTACTGCCCCTTGCCTCTCAACCACGTGGGCGGCATGCAGATGGTGGCGGGGGCGACCCTGTTTGCCGGAGGCACGGTGAATTTCCGTGAGAAATTCAATCCCGCCGAAGTGGGGCAGGTGGTGCGTGAGGGGCAGGTCAATTTCATCGTGCTGTTCCCGACCATGTACCAGATGATCTGTGATGACCCGGCCTTCAGCGCGGAAAACTTCGACAGCCTGGAGTGCATCAACTTCTCCGGCGGGGTAATTTCCCGCGAACTGCTGGGCAAGTTGGCGACACTCGGCAAAGGCTATGTCTGTACCTGCTTCGGCTCCACCGAAACCTGTATCGGTGTGGTCTTCAGCGAACCGGACCTGGACCTCGATACCCTGGCTATTTCCGTGGGCCGGCCCATTCGCGATGATGTACGGGTGGCCAGGGAAAATGGCGAACTGTGTGGGATGGGTGAGATCGGTGAGTTCCAGGTGAAGCCGGATTTCACCATGACCGGCTATTTCAATCGCCCCGAAGCGACTGCCGCGGCTTTCTGTGAGGATGGCTGGCTGAAGACCGGCGACCTGGTGGAGGTGTTACCCAGCGGGGATTTCAAGTTTTCTGCGCGGGTGTCGGATATGTTTAAGTCGGGTGGCTATAACGTGTATCCGCGGGAAGTGGAACTGGTACTGGAGCGGCACCCGGCGATCAGTTCGGCAGCGGTGGTGGGAGTGCCGGACGAGTTTTATGGAGAGAGCGGACACGCTTACCTGCAACTGGAATCAGGGGCGTCGCTGGAAGTTGCCACGCTGAAAGCATGGTGTAAGGACAGCTTGTCGAATTACAAGGTGCCGAAGGTATTCGAGGTGATCGATGCGATGCCGTTGTTGCCGAACGGTAAGCTCGACAAGACCGCGTTGAAACGAATGGCGCGTGATTCCGCGTAAATCGTAAATGGTGCGCAGGGCGCACCCTACCTTAGATCGTAGTAACCGTAGGGTGCGCACTGCGCACCGAAGAATTACGGGCCATTTACCCCAATCAAAAAATCACGATCCCTTGAGGTGCTCCCAATACTCCTCCCTGAGGTTCAACTTGCGGATCTTGCCGGTCGCGGTCATCGGCATCTCTTCGATGACGATGACGTCGTCCGGGGTCCACCACTTGGCGATCTTGCCGTTGAGGTGATCCAGCATGTCCTGTTTTTCCAGGGTTTCACCTTCTTTTACAGTGACGAACAACAGCGGCCGCTCATCCCACTTCTCGTGATAGGTCGCCACCACCGCCGCCATGCTGACGGCCGGGTGTTGGGTGGCGATGTCCTCGATGTCGATGGAACTTATCCACTCGCCGCCAGACTTGATCACGTCTTTTGAGCGGTCGGTGATTTTCATGTAGCCCTGGGGATCGATGTGGCCCACGTCGCCGGTGGGAAAGAATCCCTCGTCATCCAGCAAGTTGCCGCCGTCCCCGTGAAGGTAGCCGCAGGCGATCCAGGGGCCTTTTACCCAGATGTCGCCAGAGGTTTCACCGTCCCGGGGGGCACGGGAACCGTCGTCCAGTATGACCTTCATCTCCACACCCCAGGGCAGGCGGCCCTGCTTCAGCAACTGCTGGTCGCGTTGCTCCTGTGACCAGGCGGCGACCTCGCGATTCGGTCGCCCGATGACGCCCAGCGGGCTGGTCTCGGTCATGCCCCAGATCTGCACTGCGCTCACGCCCTTGCTGCGCAGGCGGTCGCGAATGTCTGTTGGCAGGGCGGTGCCGCCGATCAGCAGACGCTGTAGCTGCCCCAGGTCCAGGTCGTTCTTTTCTGCATGTTCCAGCGCCATGGTCCAGATGGTGGGTACACCGCAGCCGGTGGTCACACCCTCGTCGCGGATCAGTTCCAGCAGGTGCTTGCCGTCCAGGTGGCGGCCGGGTAACACGAACTTGCTGCCCACCATGCAGGCGCCGTAGGGCAGACCCCAGCTCTGGGCGTGGTACAGGGGCGCCGCAGGCATCACGCAATCCAGGGCTGACAGGGACAGGTTGTCCGGCTGGGCAATGGCCATAGAGTGCAATACCGTCGAGCGGTGGGAATACAGCACGCCTTTGGGATTGCCGGTGGTGCCCGAGGTGTAGCACAGGGCCGAGGCGGATCGTTCATCGAATTCCGGCCAGGCAAAATCCGTTGGTTCTTCTGCAATCAGGTCGTCGTAGTACAGTACCTCGCCGAGTTTCGTAGGTTCCTCAACACAGCCCCGCGGGCCGAGGATGATGAACTTCTCCACTTTCGGTAACTGGTCGACGATACGCTCCGCCAGCTCGACGAAGTCCTG
>JAACFI010000470.1 GCA_009937575.1 Haliea sp. | reverse complement strand
GTGGGCAGCATGAGTTTTGGTACCACGGCAACCTTCAATATCACAACGGACAGATACCTGGAAGTAGGCCGCTCCCACCCCCCCTATCCGGGTGTGGTGCCGGGCACCTTCAACCCGGAGATGGCCGTGCAGCGAGGTTTCTGGATGGTCAGCTGGTTCAAGAACGAGTTCGGCCTGCGCGAACAACGGCTGGCCGAGGAGCGGGGTGTAACAGCCGAGTCTCTGTTCGACGATTTGCTGCGGGCAGTCCCACCGGGTTCCGAGGGACTGCTGTTACAACCCTACTGGTCTGCGGGTGCATTGCCCGAGGGGCCGGAGGCAAGGGGGGCCATCATCGGGTTCAGCGAGGTACATACCCGCGCGCATATCTACCGGGCCATCATCGAGGGCATTGGCTATGCCCTGCGGGAGGGGAAGGAAGAGCTGGAAAGGCGCAGCGGCCACGCGGTAGAACATCTGCGGGTATCCGGTGGCGGCTCCCAGAGCGACCAGGTCATGCAGATTACCGCCGATATCTTCGGCATGGCGGTGGAGCGCCCGCATACTTACGAAACGTCGGGGCTCGGTGCGGCCATTGCGGCTGCGGTGGGTACAGGACTTTATCCCGATTTCGGGACTGCCGTACGGCATATGACACACGTACGTGACAGCTTTTCCCCGATCGCGGCGAACCGCCGGATATATGACCAAATGTATAGCGATGTTTACCGCAAGATGTATGGGTCGTTGCGGCCCAGCTACCGGGCTATCCAGGCGATTACCGGCTACCCTGCCTGAGCGGGATGGATTAACATCCACGGCTGCGGCAAACTGATCCAGCTAACTGGCAGAAGAACTGACAAGTAATGGGAACACGCGATGTTTATAAATATTCTTAAAATTGCCGGCCTCCTTTTTTTACTCATACTTGTTGTAGCGGGCTGGCTATTCTATACCCAGGTCTACAACTATGAACGCTTCCCGCTGAAAGTCGACACGACACGTTTTCCCGACGTAAAGACGGAAGCGCAAATCGAACAGCTCGCTGAGTCTTTGCTTTCCCAGATGACCCTGGATGAAAAGATCGAGCAGCTCTACGGCGAGGAGAACTCAAGCCTTGCAAAACTAGTCGTCAACCTGTTTCTGCTGAAACGATTTCCGCATATGTATATTGCCACCAACGAACGACTGGGCATTCCGCCGTTTGTTCTTTCGGATGGGCCACGTGGGGCGAGGGTGGCGGATGTCTACGGCGGCGCCACCGTGTTTCCCGTGGCAATGTCGCGCGGCGCCAGCTGGGACGTGGACCTGGAGGCACGCGTCAATGACGTGATTGCCAGGGAAATACGGGCGATAGGGGCAAATATGGCGGCGACCCCTTGTATCAATCTTCTGCGCCACCCTGGCTGGGGCCGTGCGCAGGAGACCTATGGCGAAGACCCCTGGCATCTCGGCCAGTTCGGCGTGGCCGCAACGGAGGCAGTGCAGAAACATAACGTGATGGCGAGTCCCAAACACTACGCACTGAACAGTATTGAAAATTCCCGTTTCGTGGTGAATGTCGATTTGGATGAACGCACCCTCCGCGAAGTCTACCTGCCGCATTTCAAGAAGGTGGTCCAGGAGGGTGACACTGCCACCTTGATGAGTGCCTATAACATGGCTCTGGGGGAGTATGTTTCCAACAACAAATACTTGCTAACTGATATTTTGAGGGACGATTGGGGATTTGAAGGCTTTGTACACTCCGACTGGTTTTTCGCCATGTACGATGCTGTCGCAAGTATCAAGGCAGGGCTGAATATCGAAATGCCATTGAGTAAGGTCTACAACAAAAAGGATATCAAGGTTGCCCTGGAGGCGGGCGAGATCACGGAGGAGGACATCGACCGGCTGATCCTGCCGGCATTGAAGACCCGGTTGAAGTACGCTTTTGCGCAGGACAGTATGGAATACGATGAGTCCCTGCTGGCGAGCCCGGAGCACATCGACCTGGCACGCGAGGCCGCCGAGAAGGGCATGGTGTTGTTGAAGAATGACAATGTACTGCCCCTGTCCCGGGATGATGGCAAGAAAATCGCGGTTATCGGGCGCCTCGCAGACGTGGAAAACACCGGTGATCACGGTTCGAGTAACGCCAAATCCCCCTACGTCATATCGCCCTACCGCGGTCTGGCAAACTATCACGCCGCATCGGGAAATACGGTAGTGCTGGATGACGGATCCGACCTGGAACGGGCCAGGAGGGTCGCCAGCGAGGCAGACCAGGTAGTCGTCATCGTCGGGTATACCTTTGAGGATGAAGGCGAGTACCTGATTTCCACCGAGAACATGAGGAAATCGGCCGAGGCCGGGAGGCTGATCGGCGAAAAGGGCACCGGCGGGGACCGTGAGGACCTGTCCTTGGTTGAGCCTGATCGTGAACTGATCAATGCGCTGGCGGGCACCAACGATAACCTGGTGGTGGTGTATGTCGGTGGCAGCGGTATCGATATGTCAGACTGGGACGACACGGTGCCGGCCATACTGTTCGCCTGGTATGCCGGTATGGAGGGTGGCACAGCGCTTGCCAGGGTCCTTTACGGCGATGTCAATCCCAGTGGGAAGCTGCCGTTCGCCATGGCCAAACACAGCAAGGATTACCCTTATTTTACCCCTTACACCGACGATATTACCTATGGTTACTACCACGGGTATACGCTGTTCGACAAGCAAGATACCGAGGTGGCGTATCCATTTGGATTTGGGATGAGTTACACCAGCTACAGCTATGACAACCTGCAGGTACTTACCCCGCATTTGAGCCCAGACGGCATGCTCAGGGTACAGGTTGATGTCACCAACACAGGTGAAGTGGCAGGTGAAGAAGTGGTGCAAATGTATGTGGGATTTGCCAACTCGGCGATTGACCGGCCGGTAAAACTACTGCGTGACTTTGACAAGGTAGCGTTGCAGCCTGGCGCAACCAGTACTGTCTCTCTTGAAGTGCCGGTAGCGGAGCTCGCGTGGTATAACCCGGAGGTCAGCCAGTGGCAGACCGAGACCATGTCCTACGAAGTATACGTCGGCGGGTCTTCCGCAGAGAAGGATTTACTGACGGGTGTTTTCACAGTC
>JAACFI010000114.1 GCA_009937575.1 Haliea sp. | reverse complement strand
GTTGTCTCAAAACACCAATCGGTGCGCGGATTGCCTATGGTGAACAAATAACCCACCGGGATATTGATCCAGAAGTAATCATCCTTGCCGCCAGCCTCGAGCAGTAACACCTGCTTGCCGGGATCACCGCTGAGGCGGTTTGCCAGCACACATCCGGCGGTACCGGCGCCGATGATGATGTAATCGTATTCATGCATAGATGACTCAAAATGAACAGGATTTGACGGTACCAGTCTAGCGGAATTAGCAGGCAGGTGTCAGGAAGCCAGCGTTCACGATCATTGTTTACAAAATGGCAGTAAGTGTGACAATATGTCGCCTCTCTCGGATTTGGAAGCTATCAGCTCACGGTAAGGAGGTATCTCATGGCGTTGCAAGAGCCGGTACGATTGGTAGGCGGTACAGGGTCTCCCTATACCCAGAAAATGGTCGCTCTAATGCGCTACAGGAGAATTCCCTATGCCATAACCTGGGGCCAGCCGGACCAGGCCTGTGATGCCCTCGGTGTAGAGAAGCCAAAACCCATATTCATGCCCACCTTCTTTTTCGAGGAAGGGGGTGAAACCGTGGCCCAATGCGATTCCACGCCGATTATCCGGCGACTGGAGGATATGTACCCCGGCCGGTCAGTGCTGCCCGAAGATCCGGCGCTGGCCTTCATCGACTACCTGATCGAGGACTTCGGGGACGAGTGGTGCACCAAGTACATGTTTCACTACCGCTGGTACCCGGAAGCGGATGCCGACAATGCGGGTACCTTGCTGCCCCTGGGTATGGACGTGAGCCTGTCGCAGGAGGCCCACCAGCAATTCAAGCACTTTGTGGCGGATCGCCAGATCAATCGCCTTTACGTGGTGGGTTCCAATGACACCACGGCGCCGGTGATCGATGCCAGCTATCGGCGTTTCCTGGCTGCCATGGAAGCTCACCTGGCAAACCAGAAATTCATGCTGGGCGATCGCCCGGCGGCGGGTGACTTCGGCCTCTATGGCCAGCTGACCCAATTGGTGGGATTCGATCCCACGCCCAGGGAAATTACCCATAACGTATCGCCGCGCACCGTTGCCTGGGTCGATCATATGTGCGACCAGAGTGGTCTTAACCCGGTTGAGGATGACTGGATCAGCCTCCAGGACCAGCCTGACAGCCTGCGCGGCCTGATGGAAGAAATCGGCCGGGTCTATGCCCCGGCACAGCTGGCGAATGCCAAGGCCGCCCAGGCCGGCGAGAAAACCTGGGAGTGCGAGATTGACGGTGCCCCCTGGACCCAGCAGACCTTTCCCTACCAGGCCAAGTGCCTGATGTGGACCAACGAGCGCTATCGCGCGCTGAGCGATGCCGACCGCGCCCTGGTCGATGCGCTGCTTGAGGGCACCGGCGTGGAAACCATGCTTAGCCTTAACTAAGAAATGGGGGACAGACCACAATTTTGGAAATTGTGGTCTGTCCCCTATTTATCCAGCCCGAAAAGGAACAGATTGATGACAGCGGCCCCCATCAAGAATCGCGTCACCGAGATTACCGGTACCGATTACCCCATTATCCAGGCGCCCATGGGCTGGATAGCACGCGCCCAACTGGCCGCCGCGGTCAGCAACGCCGGTGGCATGGGTATTATCGAAACCGCTTCCGGGGAGTTCGACAATATCCGCAATGAAGTGGCGAAAATGCGCGATCTCACCGACAAGCCTTTCGGCATGAACGTGGCCCTGTCTTACGTCAAGGGCACCGACATCGTCGATTTCGTGATAAAGCAGGGCATCAAGTTCGTCACCACGTCATCGGGTAGCCCCAAGGTCTGCACACAGGCCTTCCAGGAAGCGGGCATCAAGGTGTTTCATGTGGTGCCCACCCTCGACATGGCGCTGAAGGCCATCGACTGCGGCGTGGACGGCCTGGTGGTGGAAGGCGGAGAAGGCGGGGGCTTCAAGAACCCGAGCCCGGTATCCACTATGGTATTGCTGCCCCTGGTTCGCTCTCGCACGGATGTCCCAATTATTGCTGCCGGCGGCATGTGCGACGGCCTCTCCATGGCCGGCGCTTTTGCCATGGGTGCGGAAGGCGTGCAGATGGGCACCCGCATGCTCAGCTGTTCTGATTCCCCGGTACATGAAAACTGGAAGCAGGCGGTGGTGGCAGCCAGGGAAACCGATACCGTGTTCCTCAACCAGCAGTCGCGGCCGGCATTGCGCGCGCTGCGTACTGAGCGCACTGAAGCACTGTTGCCGCTGGGGGCGTTCAATGCCATGGAGCATCTGGCTGGCATACCCGAATTATATTTCGGCGGCGATATGGAAGCGGCCATTCCGCTGTCGGGCCAGGTCGTAGGCCGTATCGACGAGGTAAAGAGTGCCGCGGATATTTTGCAGGACACGGTAAATGGGTTTTATGAAGCGGTCAGTGGTTTGACTGCGCGATATTCAGCTTGAGAGAAATAGGGGACAGACCACAATTTCCAAAATTGTGGTCTGTCCCCGATTTACGATATTCAGCGTGAGGAGAGTGGTTTATGGGATTTGAAGTCAATGACAGGGTGAAGGAATTGAACGCCAGGCTGGAGGCGTTCATGGAAGAACATATCTACCCACGGGAGCACGACTGGGACGAATGGTGCCTGGACCAGAATAATCTCTGGCAGACACCACCCTGGTACGACGGTTTGCGAGAGCAGGCAAAGGCCGAAGGCCTGTGGAACCTGTTCCTGCCCCACGAGTACGAGCCCTGGAGCCCGGGCCTGACCAACGTGGAAATTGCGCCCCTGTTCGAGACCATGACTAAGGTGACCTGGGCCCAGGGCGTGTTCAACTGTAATGCCCCGGATCGTGGCAACATGGAAGTGCTGGCGAAATACGGTACAGAAGAACAACAGGAGCAGTGGCTGAAGCCGCTGCTGGCAGGTGAAATTCGCAGCGCCTACGCTATGACTGAACCCCAGGTGGCTTCCTCGGATGCCACCAACATGGAGCTGGAAATCAGGCGCGACGGCGACGAGTACGTGCTGAATGGCCGCAAGTGGTGGACCACCGGCGCGATCAACCCGCGCTGCAAGATCATGCTGGTGATGGGTAAATCCAATCCCGAGAACGATCGCCACCGTCAGCACTCTACGATCCTGGTGCCGCGTGACACCCCGGGGGTTAAGCTGGTTCGGGAACTGCGCGTCTTCGACAACCTGCACTCACCGGGCGGTGAAGCGGAGCTGCTGTTTGAAGACGTGCGCGTACCCGTGAGCAATATGATCAAGGGTGAGGGCTGTGGTTTCGAAATCGCCCAGGGTCGTCTCGGCCCGGGCCGATTCCAATACGCAATGGGCCTGGTAGGCGCCGCCCAGCGCTGCCTGGAGCTGATGTGTGCCCGTGCCCAGGACCGCGTGGCCTTCGGTGAGCCGCTGCTGAAGAAGACCAGCGTGCAGCACGAAATCGCCCGCTGCCGCTGTGATATCGAGCAGGCCCGGCTGTTGACCCTGCAGGCCGCCCACGTGATGGATACCCAGGGCATGAAGGCCGCCATACCGTATATTTCCATGGTCAAGATCGTGGCGCCGAACATGGCGCAGCAGGTTGCTGACCGCGCCATGCAGGTGTTCGGTGGTATGGGTGTCTGCCAGGACACGCTGATTCCCCATGTATTCACCCTCGCTCGCTTCTCTCGCATCGCCGATGGACCCGACGAGGTTCATATGTCCCAGCTCGGGAAACTCACAGCCCGTGCAATAACCGGTTAATTAATGGAGAAATATGATGGTTCGATACGCTTTCCTGCTCTTTTCCCTGCTGGTCTCACCGCTGGCTTTAGCCGAGGATATCTCCGGCTTCTGGAAGCATAGCGAGGAGCCCGGCTGGATCGAGGTCCGCCTCGATGAAGGTAAGGCTACCGTGGTACGCAACGATAAGTTTCCCGAGCGGGTTGGCCGGGAAATCCTCAAGGATTTACGGGCGGACGAATCGGAGGAGGGCCTGTGGCTCGGCCAGGTCTACGCCGAGAGGCTGGGTGAGTACAAGGATGCCGAAATTACACTGTCCGAACCCGGCCGGATGGAGATCAAGGTCAAGGTGGGCTTTATGAGTCGCACCCTGGAATGGGTCCGAGTCGAGGAGGTGCCTCCCGCGGAACAGGTGCAATGACTGCGATATCTAAAACCCGGGAATTCTTCCGGGTGCTCAGGGAGGCGGCGGGCATTGCGCCTGCCATTGGATACAAGATGGCCCAGGATGACGATACGGTCTCCCTTGGTTCCCTGTACGAGGACACGGTAGCGCGCTATCCGGATAACATCATGCTGATCTTCGAGGATCAGCAGTGGACCTACAGCGAATTCAACGGTGAAGTGAATCAGTTCGCTCGTGCCCTGGCAAACCGCGGTGTATCGCGGGGCGACACGGTGGCGTTGTTTATGGAAAACCGGGCCGAGTATGTACTGTCGATGCTGGCATTGGTGAAGTTGGGCGCCAGCGCCAGCCTGGTCAACAACAGCCTTACCGGTGCGGCGCTGGTCCATTGCCTGCAGGCCACGGATGCCCGGGGCTGTATTTTTGGCGAGGAGCGCGCAACGGTTTTTGATGAGGTGCGAGGCGAACTGGGCTGGACGGACGGCCAGCCAATACTCTGGTTTGCCAATGCTAAAGGCGAGGAAGCACCAGGCTGGGCCCTAGACGCTCGTGCGGATATGGCCCCGATGGCGACACACAACCTGGAGGCCACCCGGGAGATCACGGCCGGCGAAACCGCGCTCTATATTTTCACCTCGGGCACCACGGGCTTGCCCAAGGCGGCGGTTGTCCCGCATCGAAAAATACTCGCGGCGGGCCATGGCATGGGGCGCCTGGGTTTCAGGATCAAGCCTGAGGACAGGCTCTACCTGTGCCTGCCGATTTATCACATCACCGGTATGGGGCCGGGTTTCTGTGGGTTCATTTCTGCCGGCGGCTCCATTGTCCTGCGTCGCGGTTTTTCAGCCTCGAAATTCTGGCCCGAGATACAAAAGCACCAGGCCAACTGCTTTATCTACGTGGGGGAGCTGTGCCGTTACCTGTCGATGCAGCCACCCTGTCCGGAAGAAAAAAATAATCCGCTGCAAAAAATGCTGGGAAACGGTTTGCGACCTGATGTCTGGGATGAGTTCAAGAGCCGCTTTGGTGTGTCCCGTATCTGCGAGATCTATGGCTCCAGCGAGGGCAATGTCAGCTTTCTCAATCTTCTTAACAAGGACCGCACTATCGGCGCTGCCATTTCCAGGGTCGCATTGGTCAGGTATGACAACGAGAACGACGAGATATTGCGCGATGAAAATGGCCGTTGTATTGAAGTGCCCATTGGTGAGCCGGGCCTGTTACTGGGAGAGATCACCGAAAAGACACAGTTCGATGGCTATACGGATCCGGCAGCCACAGATAAAAAAATTGTTCGCAACGTACTCAAGCAAGGAGACCAGTGGTTCAATACCGGCGATCTCATCCGACAGATTGATGTCGGTTTTGCACTGGGACTGAAGCATTTCCAGTTTGTGGATCGCACTGGCGATACCTTCCGCTGGCGGGCGGAGAATGTGTCTACCAACGAGGTTGCCGAGGTGTTGAACAGACATCCACAGATCGACATGGCCAATGTGTACGGTGTGGAGGTCCCGAATGCCGAGGGACGAGCGGGTATGGTGGCATTCGCCCTTGAACCCGGTACCGAATTCGACCTGTATGCGTTTACGCAACTGGTGGAATCCGAACTGCCCGGCTATGCCCGGCCCGTTTTTATTCGCGTTCAGCGAGCGATGGCCACGACCGGGACTTTCAAGCTATTGAAAGGGGAGTTGCGCGAGCAGGCCTACCACCTGGACAAGGTGCATGAGGACGAGATTTACGTGCGCATGCCTCGAAGTGCAAATTACCAGCGCTTGACGGGGGAGACCTACCGGGAAATCGCCGCTGGCAGTGCGGGATACTGATAGGCCCCACTGAGCCGCGCTTGATTTCGCTGTCACTGGAATATAGTCCGTCACCCGGCAGAAAATGATGGCGATCCTTTTCCAGAGATAATAGTGTAGCGGGGTTCCGCATTCACAACAGGTACTCAATAATGAACAAAATCCTGAAAGCCCTGGTGGCGCTGCCCGCCATCCTGTTTATTGTGACCGGCCTGCGCTGGCTGGTGGCCCCTGCAGGCGTCGCGCCCATGTTTGGCCTGACGCTGGCAGACGGCGTGGGCCTCAGCTCCCAGGTAGGTGATATGTCCGCCTTTTTCCTGACCCTGGGCATCTGCATGCTGGTCGGCCTGGTCACCGGGCGCCGCGTCTGGTTTTACCCGCCGATCATGCTGCTCCTGCTCACCGCTGTCGGTCGCATTCTCGCCTGGTTGGTACATGATGCCGCGCTGGCCCTGGACCTGATCGGGCCTGAAATCATTGTGTCAGTCATCTTGCTGGTGGCTGCCAGGCGGTTGCCTGAATCAGCCTGACATTCCCCAGCTCGCTCAAAGGAGGAAACCATGACAGAACAGGCCGTGAATTACGACGATGTGAAACGCTATCGTCTGGACCCGGAACGTGAACAGGAGCTGGTGCAAACCGGCGGTGAATGCACCTTCATCTGGGCTAACAAGGCCGGCCATCCCCTCGGCGTCACGACCGCCTACGTGCCGGTGGATGGCAAAATCTGGATGACGGCGACCCGGGAGCGAGTGCGCATCAAGGCCATCGCCAGGGATGGTCGCTCGTCAATCGTTATCACCAGCAAGGGCACGCCCATGGGAGGCGGCAAGACGGTCACCTACAAGGGCCATACGGTTATCCACGATGATCCGGAAACCAAGTTGTGGATGTACGGTCTGTTGGCTGTCGGGATGGCGGCTGAGAGTCAGCGCGATAAGGATAACGCGTTCACCTCAGGCATCGATCCCGAGATGTTCATCAGGTTCCTGGACACGCCAGAGCGGATTGTATTGGAGTTCACCCCCGAGATGTCGATACCCTTTGACGGCGACAAGATGGCCGAAGGGACGGCAGAAGCCTATGCCACGTTTGCCGCGGAGGATAATGCAAAATGACAGATAGATTGACGTTGGAAGTTCGCAAGGACAACTGGGCTGATACCCGGCTGGTGACCGAACCGCTGGACCAGGACCTGGCCGAAAACGAGGTGTTGCTGCGCGTGGACCGGCAGGCCCTGACTGCCAATAATATTTCCTACGCCTCCGCCGGTGACTCACTGGGGTACTGGCGCTTCTTCCCCGCGGAAGAGGGCTGGGGACGAATTCCGGCCATGGGCTGGGCCGACGTTGTGGCCTCCGCACACCCCGACGTGCCGGTGGGAGAGCGGGTCTGGGGCTTTTTTCCCATGTCCACCCACCTGAAGATCCTCGCGGGAAAAGCCACTGCGCAGAGCTTCGTCGATGTGTCTCCCCACCGGGAGGGACTGGCGCCGGTTTATGCGCAGTTTGATCGCGCTTCCGCCAATCCCATCTACGAACAGACGCGGGAAGATCAGGACAGTCTTCTGCGAGGCCTGTTCATGACCTCCTGGCTGGTGGAGGATTTCCTGGAAGTCAGCGACTTTTTCGGTGCCACCAGCTGCCTGATCACCAGTGCCTCCAGCAAGACCAGTATCGCCCTGGCGCACTGCGTGAAGAAGCGGGGACAACTGATCAGCGTGGCGGTGACCTCGGCGGGCAACGTGGCTTTTTGTGAAAGCCTGGGCTGCTATGACAAGGTGGCCACCTATGACCAGATCGGCTCACTGGATGGCTCGGAGCCCGTGGTGATGGTCGATATGGCGGGAAGTACCGGGATACTCTCGGACCTGCACCACCAGTATGGCGACAACATGAAGTATTCCTGCAGGATCGGCGCGACCCATCTCGAGGGCTTCGGTCCGGTGGAGGGGCTGCCTGGCGCCACTCCGGAATTTTTCTTCGCCCCGGCCCACCTGCAGACCCGCAGCAGGGAACTGGGTGCAGGCGAATTTATGATGCGCCTGGGAAGTGCCTATGTCGGCTTTCGCCAGTTCTGCGACAGCTGGATGAGGGTTGAACAGAGTTACGGCCCCGAAGCCGTAGCGCAGGTTTACCAACAGGTACTGGCCGGAAAATCCGATCCTGCCAGTGGCCAGATCATCTCACTGAGGCAGGAGCGGTAGCTATGAAAATTTTTGCAAAGGTGGTCGTGGTGAAGATCGGCTTTATGAACCGCACGGTGTAATGGACCCGTGCGGCGGGCTCTGACATCCAGCCATAGTTCGCCGTGATCTATTTGTCCCGGAGGATTTTCAGCGCGGTGTAAGCCAGTAGCCAGACGATCAAGAACGCCCCGACCAGGGCCGGGCCGAAGCCGATGACGCCGGCCAGGCTGCTGGCGCCCAGCGGGTTATCGCCGAAGCTCAGGGCTCGGTTCTGGGCGGCATTGCCGAACCAGTAGAACACCGTGTTGGCCCATCCGATGTAGATGAAGCCGTAAACCGTCACTTTGCGCATGCCCTCGCTGAGGGGAATCAGTGGCAGGGCCAGTGCCACGGCGATGATCATCAGGCCGTTGGCCGTGCCCCCGGTATGCGCCCTGGCCCAACCTTCCGGCGTGCCATAGTAAGGCATCTCCACAATTGTGCCGGGGAGCAGTTCCAGTCCCCCGATCAATCCGAAGCCGAGCATAAAGCCCGACAGCATCGCGGCGAGAATGACCAGCAGGCCGTTGCCTATCATCAGTTTCTGGTATCGCTCCATTGTATATCTCCTTTTCTTATGCCGATTGTAAAGACAGCTTGGCCTGGATCTCGTCTGTTAACAGGGGTACAACCTCCAGCGCCTCCAGGTTCTCTTCCAGTTGTTCCAGCCTTGAAGCACCCAGGATCACGGTGGACACCTTGCCATTCAGCAAACACCAGGCAATGGCCAGTTTTGACAGGCTCACGCCCAGCTCCTCGGCGATGGGCATGAGATTTGCGACGCGTTGCATGCGCCCCTGTCCCCGCTCCGACTCGACCATGTGCTCCCGCAGCCACTCGTAACCGGGCAGGGCGGCCCGGGAATCCTCGGGAATGCCATTCAGGTACTTGCCGGTCAGCGCGCCGGAGGCCAGCGGCGACCAGGTGGTGGTGCCCATGCCATATTTTTCATACAGGGGTGCGTATTCCACTTCAAAGCGCTCCCGGTCGAGAAGGTTGTATTGCGGCTGCTCCATGCTCGGGGCCGTGAGGTGATTTTCCCGGGCGAATTCATGGGCTTCTGTGATTTCCTCGGCGGTCCACTCGGAGGTTCCCCAGTACAGCACCTTGCCCTGGGTCACCAGATTATGCATAGCCCAGACCGTCTCGCCGATCGGGGTGTCCGGGTCGGCCCGGTGGCAGAAATACAGGTCCAGGTACTCCACCTGCAGGCGCTGCATTGCCTGGTGGCAGGCCTCGGTCACGTGTTTCCTGCTGAGACCCACCTGAGTGGGCGCGGGGTCTTTGGCGGCACCAAAAAAGACTTTGGATGACACGCAGTAACTGTCCCGCGGGCGGCCGAGTGCTTGCAGCGCCTTGCCCATGACGATCTCGGAACCTCCGGACTCGTAACCCTCGGCGTTATCGAAGAAATTGATGCCGGCGTCGAAGCAGGTACCGAACATTCTCTCTGCGACGCCGGTATCCACCTGCTTGTTGAAGGTCACCCAGGAACCGAAGGACAATTCGGAGAGCTTGAGACCGCATCGACCGAGTTTTCTGTAGTTCATGTTGGTTCCTTGCGTTGTCCGTTGCAATTCGCGACCAGTAATTCCAATAGCCGGTCATCGATCCAGCCGCGCAGGCGCCAGTCCTTGAGGAACCCGCAGTGCCCACCGTAGTGGGGTGTCTCGACGGTCAGGCTGTCACTTGCAGCGAGTTTTTCCAGGTCGTCCGCGGGAATCATGGGATCATCCTGGCTCAGAATGATGTGTGCTGGAACGGATAGCCCCGCCAGCGTGTCGCCGGTGAGTGCGTAGGCGTTGTAGTAGCTCTCGGGGTCACTGAAGCCGGTGTGATGGGGCACGAAGTAGGCATTCATGTCGCCCAGGCTCTGCATTGCCAGCAGGCTGTCACCGTAGCCCAGCTCGGGGAAGTGCTCGAGCTTGATTGCCAGGGATCGCTTCCAGCGCCGCAGGAAATACTGGTGGTAGATCTGGCTGCCATTTTCCAGCTCGTTCATGGTGCGCAGGGGGTCCAGTACCGGGCACACTGCCACCACCTGTCGCAGGCTGATACTTTCTTCGGGCGCACGGGCGGCGATGCGGAGAGCGAAGTTGCCACCCAGTGAATGGCCGGCAAGGTAATAGTCATCGTGGGGGTAAAGGCGCTGCACCTCTTTCACGGCATCCAGTACTTCCTGCAGTCTGCTGGAATTGAATAACTCCGGGTTGAGTCGGTGACTGGGCCCGTGATCGCGCAGGTGCAGGCGAAACACATCAAAGCCCGCGCGCTGCAGGGTGAGTGCCGTGGAGATCTGGTAACTGGATTCCGCACAACCCTCCCAGCCGTGCAGCAGTATCGCCAGGCCCTGGGCCGGCGCGGGTTGGGGGTTATACAGTCCGTGCAGGCGGATGCCGTCGCTGCATTGCAGGATGACGTCTTCGGCCTGGCGCGCCAGGTGTCGGGCCTTCCACCTCAGTGGCCACTTGCGCAAAAAGGAGCTGGACACCAGGGTCTGCAGGTGTGCATTGCGCAGTGTGCGGGGAGGATTGAAGCCTGATTCCAAGGTGTGCATAGTGCCGGGGCGGGATGTGACGTCTTCGGGTTGTAAAGTATGCCCGATATGGCAGGAATATCCATACGTGTGGCATAAGCGCGTCTTGCTATCGGTAGCTCCCAGGCCCTACACTGGCGGCGGGGTGGTGAGCGACCCGTATCTTTAGCGCAATAAGGAGAGTAATAATGAGTGCGACTGAATCTACAATCCTGTGGCTGGTGATCTGGTGGGCGATACTGCTGTTCCAACTGCCCGCGATCAGGATGCTGGCCAGCAAGACCACTGGCAGTATGTCCTTTGACCCCAATGGGGCCGACCTGGAGGGTTATGGCAAGCGGCTTACCCGAGCGCACGCCAACTGCACGGAAAATATTCCCCTGTTCATCGGCGTGATGTTGTTCGCCATGGCAACCGGCAATACAGAGATAACCAACGTTACCGCCTGCTGGTTACTCTACGCGAGGATCGGGCAGAGCGTTGTTCACCTTATTTCTACTTCCACGCCGATGATCATGGTGCGCTTCACATTTTACCTGGTTCAGGTCGGCCTGATCCTGTGCTGGGTGGTACAGATGCTCATGGCCTCATAACAGTCCGGAGGGCGTCAGGCGTCTTCCTTGCTGCCGAATTCCTCGCCGTCGGCGCTCATGACGTGTTCCAGCCACCAGGCCGGGGCATTGTTCATCAGCGTCGACAGGTCCCAATAGTCCCGCCACAAAGTGATCTCACCCCTGTCGTTGTACTCGTGAATGGAGGTGAAGGGCAGTTTGACCACTTCCCCGGTATGAAAATACCAGTCCTCCCGGTGCTCGGTGATCACGCAATTGCCCTCGGCGACAATACGCTCTGTATGGTGCTCATGGCGTTCCACCGGTTCATGCCCGATGCGCAGGCGACGGGCAATAGCGGCGGGCCCGGTCGCACCCATATCGGGGGTCGGTACGTCCTGGTAGAGCCCGTCGACGGCAAACAGGCTGCCGACCCTGTCCCAGTCGCGCTCGTAAAGTGCCTGCCACAACGCCTTACTGGTTTCCCGGTTTTGCTCGGTATTGGACACGGGCTCTCCTGTTAGCTGGTATGTATTGAGCCAATAGTAGCGGATATTTGTGCGCCTGCGGTATCGACTATTATTACTTACCCCACATGATAAAAAGGCCTGCACATGAAAAGCGTTCTGTACATGATGTTGATCCTGGGAGTGGTATCCACGCGTGTAGTCGCTGCCGAGGATTGCACGCCCTCGCGCTGGGGCCCCGACGATGAAATCGGTGCCGCCAATCTGGTGACTCCGGAACGGGTGGCGGCAGCCGCCCGCCTGGTCAAGAAGGGCGCGTCGCATCCACTGGGTATTGTGATCGACAGTGCCACACCTGCATATCCACCGCGGGGTTTGTCGATACAGGTGGTCAGCCCCGGGCAGGCCGGTGGGAGCCAGCTGTTTGACTACGGGCTCATCTACAACGACGATCTGGCACAACTGTGGTTCGGTATCGGGTCCCAGCTCGACGGCCTCGG
>JAACFI010000113.1 GCA_009937575.1 Haliea sp. | reverse complement strand
AAACGACTCGAAAATTGACTCCGGCGCCCGCGATTCTGTGTGGGCAGGTCCTTGTTTTGTCTTGCCGGAATCGCTAAGGTACATGCCCCAGAAATGAAAAACATACTCAAAAGTCAAAACGGGCGTTGCCGCAGATGAACTGCGGTTGTCCTGGCTGTTGTTTTGTAAGACGGTTTTGACCGGAACCAGAGGGAGGTTGCTGTGGATACATCTTTTTCCGCTGAAGAGCTGGCATTTCGAGACGAGGTGCGTGCATTTTTTGCCGGGGCCTACGACGAGGAGTTGCAGGGACGCCTGACGTCGCGTGATCCCGCCGTATACAAACAGGCGATTATCGATTGGCAGAAGCGCCTTTACCAGCAAGGCTGGATCGCCCCGGGATGGCCCCAGGAGTACGGCGGTACCGGGTGGGATGCGACCAGGTCTTTCATCTATGAAACCGAGCGGGCCTCGGCGGGTATTCGCGATGTGATCCCCTTCGGACTGAAGATGGTTGGCCCGGTGATCTACACCTTTGGTACCCAGGAACAGAAAGAGCGGTTCCTGCCCCCTATCCTCAACAGTGATGAATGGTGGTGCCAGGGTTACTCAGAGCCCGGTTCCGGTTCGGACCTGGCGTCCCTGAAAACCCGTGCCGAAGTGGACGGCGACGACTATATCGTTAACGGTGCGAAGATCTGGACCAGTTATGCCCAGTTTTCCGACTGGATTTTCTGCCTGGTGCGCACCAGCAGTGAGGGCAAGAAACAGGAGGGCATCACCTTCCTGCTGATCGATATGAGCAGCCCCGGTATCAAGGTCAATCCCATCGAGTCCATCGACGGGCACCACAGCCTGAACGAGGTGGAGTTCAATAATGTGCGGGTGCCGATGAGCAACCGCATCGGTGAACAGGACAAGGGCTGGACTTACGCCAAGGCCCTGCTCGCCCACGAGCGAACCGCGATCGCGGGGGTGGCTGATTCCAAGCGCGGCTTTGCACAGATTCGTGAACTCGCGGCACAGGAAGTCAACGGCGGCACTGCCCTGCTGGCGGATCCCCTGTTCCAGAAGCGCTTGTCTGACGTGGAAATCGACCTGATGGCGCTGGAATTTACCGAATTGCGGGTGCTGGCTTCGGTGGCCTCCGGGGGTGCACCCGGGGCCGAATCGTCCCTGCTGAAGATCAAGGGGACGGAATTGCAGCAGGCGGTACAGGAGCTGTACATGGATTTGGCGGCTTACTACCAGGGGCTGCTGCCCAGCGACCTGGACCCGGACCAGGTGGGTCACGCCTTCGGCGACCAGGCCAGGCGATCCTACATGTACGGCCGGGCCGCTACCATTTACGGCGGCTCCAACGAGGTGCAGAAGAATATCATTGCCAAGGCCGTACTCGGCCTGTGATGGGAGTAACAAGCTATGAACTTTGATTTCACCGAAGAACAATCGATGCTGCGCGACAGCGTGGCGCGCTTTATACAAGATGATTACGATTTCGACACGCGACGCACAATCGCGGAGAGCGACGCTGGATTCAGTGCGGAAAAATGGCAGACCTTTGCTGAACTGGGTTGGTTGTCCATCCCGTTCGCGGAGGAGCACGGTGGTTTCGGCGGCTCAGCCGTTGATGTGATGCTGGTGATGGAGGAATTGGGCAAGGGACTGGTGCTGGAGCCGTACCTGGCGACCGTACTACTGTTTGGCGGCCTGCTGCAGAAGGGGGCATCTCCCGAGTTGCAGGCGGAATATATCCCCCGGATCATTGAAGGCAATAGCCTGGGTGGGTTTGCCTACCTGGAGCGCCAGAGTCGTTTCGAGCTTGCCGACGTGAAGACCAGCGCCACTGCAGACGGTGACGGGTACCGGATCAGCGGCGAGAAAGTAGTGGTATTCAATGGTGCCAGCGCCGATCATGTTATCGTGTCCGCCCGCACCGGCGGTGACCAGAACGACGAGTCCGGTATCAGCCTGTTCCTGGTTCCCGCCGACGCGCAGGGCCTGCAAAAGCTCGATTACCGGATGATGGATGGACAATTGGTCGCCAACCTGGTGTTCGATTCAGTGAGGGTTTCTGCCGGGCAACTGGTTGGCGAGCTGGATCGTGGATTCGAGTTGATCGAGGCGGTCGTGCTGGAGGCTAACCTGGCCCTGTCGGCGGAGGCCCTGGGCATCATGCAGCAGTTGAATGCCAAGACGGTGGAATACACCCGGACCCGGGAGCAGTTCGGCGTACCCATCGGCAGTTTCCAGGCGTTGCAGCACCGCATGGTAGATACCTTTATGGCCTATGAGCAGACGAAGTCCCTGCTGTATCGTGCTGTTTGCGCCATCACCGACGAGCGTGAAGATGTCGCCACCGCTGTGCACGCCCTCAGAGTGATGGTAGACAAGGCGGGCCGGCATATATTTGGCGAGGCGATCCAGTTGCACGGTGGTATGGGTATTACCGATGAACTCGACATCGGACACTACGCCAAGCGCCTGATGATGATCAACACCACGTTTGGCAACGGAGACCACCATCAGGCAAAATTCAACGCTTTGCGCTATACGCAGTAGCACTCATTCAACGGCCGCGGGCGGTCAGGACTGGAGAATATTATGAAGCTTGGGTTTTTATTGGGTTATTCCGGCAAGGAAATACATATTCCGATCGACCTGATCAAACAGGCGGAATCCATGGGCTACGATTCGGTGTGGACCGCCGAGGCCTATGGCAATGACGCGGTCACCTCCGCCAGCTGGGTGTTGGCACAGACGGAGAAAATTCGTGTGGGCACCGCCATCATGCAGATGCCCGCCCGGACCCCGGCCATGTGCGCGATGACCGCAATGTCATTGAACCAGCTGTCCGGCGGCCGTTTCATCGTCGGCCTCGGTGCTTCCGGCCCGCAGGTGGTGGAGGGTTGGCACGGCGTACCCTACGGCAAGCCTGTCACCCGGACCAGGGAATACATCCAGATCATGCGTAAGATCATGGAACGCGAGGGCCCGGTAGAGTTTGACGGGCAGATGTACCAGATGCCGGTAAAGGGCGAGGGCACCACCGGGCTGGGTAAACCGCTGAAGTCCATACTGGCGGGTTGCCCCGATATCCCGATTTACACGGCCTCGATTACCCCCGCCGGCCTGCGCTGCGCGGGCGAGGTGGCCGATGGCGTGTTCCCGGTGTGGATGGATCCGGACAATTATGGCGTCCTCGGGGAGCACATCGAAGCCGGATTCGCCAAGGCGGGCGGTGGTAAGAGCCTCGAGGACTTCGATGTGGCGCCGTTTGTGACGGTTGCCAAGAATGACGACCTGGACGCGGCCTTCGATTCCCTGCGCCCGTGGCTGGCGCTCTATATCGGTGGCATGGGCGCCAAGGGCAAGAACTTCTACAACGATTACGCCGCGCGGCTGGGCTACGGCGAGGTGGCGGAGCGCATCCAGGATCTCTATCTCTCAGGTGAGAAGGCGGAAGCTGAATCCCTGGTGCCCAACGAATTGCTTGATGCAGTGTCCCTGGTCGGCCCCGCGGATCGTATCCGCGAGCGCCTGCAGGTCTGGAAAGAGGCCGGCAAGCGAGGTGAGGTGGGATCCATGCTGCTGGGCATTGCCGACCCGGAGGTTCTGGAGCTGATTGCCAGCGAGATGCTCTGATGCAGGTTCGCGACAAGGTAGTGGTGGTCACCGGTGGCGCCAACGGTATCGGCAGGGCCCTGTGTGAGCGCTTTCGGGCCGAGAGCGCCGGCAAGGTCGTGGTGGTGGACCTGGAGGAAGAGAATGCGCGAGCCGTGGCCGCCGAGCTTGATGGCGATGCCTACGGCGTGGATGTCCGCGACGAGGACCAGATTGCCGCAATGGTCGCCGACGTGGAACAGCGCCACGGCAGGATTGACCTGTTCTGCAGCAATGCGGGCATTATCGCCCTGGACGGCGAACCCTGGTGGGCGACATCAGCTCCCAACAGCACCTGGCAGGCCATGTGGGAAATTCACGTGATGTCCCACGTCTACGCGGCGCGGGCCTGCCTGCCGGGCATGCTGGCGCGCGGCGAGGGCTATTTCCTGAATACTGCTTCCGCTGCCGGGCTGCTGAACCAGATCGGTGACGCCGCCTATTCCACCACCAAGCACGCGGCGATCGGCTTCGCCGAGTCCCTGGCGATTACCCACGGGGACGATGGCATCAAGGTGTCGGTACTCTGTCCCCAGGCCGTAGCAACGCGTATGATAGCGGCATCTGCCGATGGCGACGGCGGCACCGCTGGCGTCGATGGCGTACTTTCGGCCGAGCAGGTTGCGGACGAGGTCGTGCGGGGGCTGGAGTCAGAGCAGTTCCTGATTCTTCCCCACCGGGAAGTCGAGCAGTATCGCCAGCGCAAAAGTGCCGACTACGATCGCTGGCTCGGGGGAATGCGAAAGCTGCGCCGGCAGTATGGCACACCCGCCGCCTGAAGCGGCAGAACTTTCGGGGGAACCGCCTGGTGGAACGGCGAGAGCGTTTCGCGAGAACCATACTCAACGGCTTCGAGTCCTATTTCGCTGAGTTCCAGAACATTACCCTGGCTGCGAAGACGCGCTTTGAAAATGCCGACTGGCATGGCATGCGCCAGGCATCGATCCAGCGTATTGACCTGTACAAGGCCAAGACCAGCCAGGTCTACGAGTACGTGGAACTCATCGCCGGAGAGCAATTGCGCGATTATGATTTCTGGCGGGATGCCCGCGATGTCTATTCGCGCCTGATCGAAGGTCACAACAACTTCGAGATAGCCGAGACTTTCTTCAACTCCATGTACTGCGCGGTGTTCAAGCACCGCAAGATCCGCAACGAGTACGCGTTTGTTTTTTCGCCCCACGGTGATATGCCACCTGCGGATGTCAGCAAGGTTTACCGCACCTACACGCTGAAGGGGCCGATGGCGGCTCTGCTTGAAGAAATACTCACTGATTACGCATTCAGTATCCCCTACGAAGACATGCAGCGGGATATCGATAATATCGTCGGTGTGATCATCAATTACCTGGCGCCGCGGTTTGACCTCAACGAGGACAACGTGGAGTTCCAGGTACTGGAGCACCATTTTTACCGCAACAAGGGCGCCTATATCGTTGGCAGGATCGTCTCCGGCAAGAACTCAATGCCCTTTGTGCTGCCCATTCTGCACAGTGAGCAGGGTGAGGTATATGTGGACACTGCCCTGTTCGGTTCCGACAAGGTCAGTGTACTGTTCAGTTTTACCCGTTCCTACTTCCTGGTGGATGCCAGTATCCCATCCCAGTATGTGCTGTTCCTGCAGCAGTTGATGCCCGCCAAACCCATATCGGAAATATACAGTGCCATGGGTTACAACAAACACGGCAAGACCTACTACCATCGCTGTGCTTTCAGGCACATGCAGAGCACCAGTGACACGTTTGATGTCGCGCCGGGTATCAAGGGCATGGTGATGTGTGTATTTACCCTGCCTTCCTATGACTTCGTATTCAAGATCATCAAGGACAGGTTTACACCGCCCAAAGACATGACCCATGAGCAGGTCAGGGCAAAGTACGCACTGGTTAAACGCTGGGACCGGGCCGGGCGGATGGCGGATACCCAGGAGTTTACCAACCTGGCATTTGCGCGGGAGCGATTCTCCGATAACCTGATGGAGGAGTTGCATAAGGTCGCACCGTCTGTGATCGAGGAGCACGGCAAGGCACTGGTCATCAAGCATGTCTACGTGGAACGACGCATGACACCGCTGAACCTGTACCTGCACAATGCCAACGACCAACAGGTAGCTGACGTGATGGACGAATACGGTAATGCTATCAAGCAGCTTGCCGCCGCCAATATCTTTCCCGGGGATATGCTGCTGAAGAACTTCGGTGTAACCCGACACGGCCGGGTCGTGTTTTACGACTACGATGAAATCGTGCCCCTGACTGACTGTAATTTCCGCAAGATTCCGCAGCCTCGCACCGAAGCGGAAGAGATGGCCAGTAAGCCCTGGTACTCGGTGGGACCCAACGATATTTTCCCGGAGGAGTTCAGGCTGTTTTTCTCTGGCAACCAACGGGCGCGAAAGGTATTCGACAAACTGCACAGCGATATATACGAGGCCTCTTTCTGGCAGAGCCTGCAGGACAAAATCCGCAGCGGCCACGTGGAGGACTTTTTCCCCTATCGCCGCGAGCTGCGTTTTGACCGCAGTGCCGATCCAATGCGGGAGAGCGCGTAGATGGCAACCCTTTACCTGATCCGCCACGGCCAGGCATCCTTCGGCGCCGATGATTATGACAAGTTGTCGGGACTGGGGTGCAGGCAGGCCAGCGTGCTCGGCGATTACCTGCTGAAAGGCGGGATCGAGTTCGATGCAATTTACAGCGGAGAACTGTTGAGGCAGCGGGAGACCGCGCAGCTCGCCTGTGAGGTGCAACCTCGGCAGCTGGAATTGCAGATCGATCCGCGCTTCAACGAAATCGACAATGACGCCCAGATCAAGTACCTGGTACCGGAAGTGGTCAAGACCAACACCCTGGTAAGGGACTTGATGGATCGCGGCCTCTCGGCCAGTAAGGATTACCAGAAGGTGATACAGGCGGTTTTCAACCACTGGGTGTCACCCGAATGCGCAGACCCACGGCTACAGAGCTGGGAGGATTATTCCAGCGGTGTGGGCGAGGCCCTGCGCGACGTTATGCTTGAACAGGGAAGTGGCAAGACCGTGGCTATTTTTACCTCCGGCGGCACGATTGCGACCGCCGTGGCCCAGGTGCTCGGCCTTACCAGCGAACAGACCTACCAGTTTTACGAGCCGATATTCAATTGTTCTGTCACCCAGCTTTTTTACAGCGGGACACGGGTTTCCCTGTCCTACTTCAACGACCGCTCATTCCTGCAGGTGCTGGGAAACCAGCGGGAGGAAAACCTGCTCAGCTATCGCTGACCTCCACCACTCGCAGCAGTGATTCCTGGACCGTGGAAGCCACCAGCACTCCATCCCTGGTATAGAAACTACCCCGGCTGAAGCCGCGAGCGCCCGCGGCGCTGGGGCTGTCCATGGAATAGAGCAGGTAGTCGTCTGCCCGGAACGGACGGTGAAACCACAGACCATGGTCCAGGCTGGCCGCTAGTAAGTTTTTACTGGCTCCGGTGTAGGGGTGGGGTAACAGGGCCGCTCCCAGCAAAGCGAAATCGGACATGAAGGCCAGGACGGTCTGGTGTCGGCAGGGGTCGTCCCCGAGATCGCCGAGGGCGCGGAACCAGATGTGCTGAACCGGGTCGGTGGGTTGGGGGTCGAGATAGTTGCGCCGCGTGACCGGCCGGCGTTCGATAGACTTTATCCTTGGAACGCGAAATTCGCCGGGATGCTCCTCTGTCATTCGAGTCAGGTATTCGTGGTCGGTTTCCAGTTTTTCGGGAGGCGGTACGTCGGGTAGCTCGAACTGGTGCGCCAGTCCCGGTTCGTCATTGTGAAATGAAACCGAAGTGTTGAAAATCGCTATGCCGTCCTGCTTGGCAACCACGCGGCGGGTGGTAAAACTCCTGCCGTCACGGATGGGATCGACCTCGTAGACGATCTGTTTCTCCGGGTTACCGGGCCGCAGAAAGTAGCCGTGCATGGAGTGCGGTCCGCGCTCTTCCTCAACGGTCCTGATGGCGGCATTCAACGCCTGTGCAAGCACCTGCCCGCCGAAAACCCGCGGGGGTTTGGGTGGGCTGTTCCCGATGAACAGGTATTTGTCTATTCGTTCCACTTCGAGAAACTCCAGTAGTTTCTCCAGTTCGTTGCTCACGGCGATTGCTCCTGTTTGCACGGCAGTGAATAAAATTAATGGCGGGGTAGCAGGCCATTGAGGAATACATCGAAATAGTCGATAGCCGCCGCGTCCAGGTCATCCACCTTTCGCCACAGGCTGATATCCATCGCGGCATTCACCGCGCCGGCGATCATCTGTTGCGCCACGAAGTTGCTGACGGGGCGTACGCTGCCATCTTCGACGCCAGCCTTGATGAACTCCCCGAAGCGTTCATTGGCGGCATCTGTGCGCTTCAGTATTTTCTTGCGCCGCTCCATGGGCAACGCGGTGATGGTGTTGTAGCGTACCAGTGGCCCCCGCTCTGAATTCTGCACCTGGAAGATCCGGCGGCAGCACGCCTCTATTTTCTCCAGCCCGGACCCCTCTGACATCGTGGCCTGTTCGTAGATCTCTTCGGTAATATCGAGAGAACGGCTGTAACAGTTGAACAGCAGGTCTTCCTTGTTCTTGATATGGTAGTAGAAAGCACCCTTGGAGACATTCAGCTGCTCGGCGATTTCATCCAGGGAGGTGCCGTTGAAGCCCTGCTTGTTGAAGAACCAGGTGCCTGTCTTGTAAAACGCTTCCTGCTTGAGGCGGTTCTGTTCCTCGCGGTTGAATCCCAGCAGTGAGGACTCGGGTTCGTGCTCGTATGCCAGGGTTGCCGGGGAGTATTCACCTGTGCCTGCGTAGAGCCCGTGGGCGATAATATCAATCGCCTCCCGGGCGGTGTCTGTGACGCGTTCCATCGGTACCTGGTGCAGCCAGTTGAAGGTCCATTCGACAGAACCCATGATGGCGCGGGTTGCCGATGTGGCGTCGCATTCGCGCATGGTACCCGTGGCAATACCATCTCGCAGGTATTGGCGGATCCTCTTGAACATGGCGATGTAAGCGGCCTCAACCTCCTCGCGGTGGGCTCCCTTGAGCGCGGCGATTTCCATTAACGCTGCGATGTGTGGCCCCCGGCCTTCGCGGGCGGCCAACCAGTTGTCGAAATGGCGCAGGAAGAATGCCGACGCACGATCGATCGGCTGGTCATGGCGGCTGTCTATGTCGTCAAGGGTTCGGTGGTGGTGATCCAGCGCCGCCATGTAGCACTGGTAAATGAGTTCTTCCTTGGTCTTTACGTAATAGTAGAGGCTGGTCTTGGTAAGCCCGAGGCTTTCGGCAATATCGCGCAGAGTGGTTGCCCGGGAACCCTTGTAGTTAAACAGCTTCGCTGCCTGGGACAGGATCGCCGCGCGCTTGGCATCGTGTTGAACCGTTCGGTTGAACGGTGATGAGGGTTTGTCTGTAGCCATTCAGCCAGGTCCCGGGGGTAAACTGGGTGTGGCTACGAGTATTCGTACCCACTATTCTAATATTTCAACTTTAAGTATTTTTTTTGTCGCTGTCTATAGATGTCGCCAGGTTCCCGAATTTCGCCGGCGAGATTCTGATGTCGAGCCAGTTTCCCGAGCGAAAACGGACTACCAGTAAAGCGGCCTTGATACAGTAATCGAGGATCATCACGGCGAATATCCAGTAAACGGACAGTCCCAGGCTGGCGGCCAGCCAGGCGGGCAGGAGTCGCCCGAGCATGATCCCGCACAGGGTGGCCAGGAGGGGGAATCGGGTATCCCCGGCGCCTCGCAGCGCACCCGCCAGGGTGAACTCGCAGGCCATAATCGGTTGCACCAGAGCGATGATATAGATGAATACCACCGTGAGGCGGACAACCTCCGGGTCGTCGATCATGAAGCGCGCAAGATCCCCGGCGAAAACGACGAGAAGAAGTGAAAAAATCACCATGGCGATGACAGCCATTCGCAGGGATCGCCAGCCCGCTTTTACCGCCAGTTCCGGCTTTGCCGCCCCCAATTGTTGCCCGACGAGAGTAGCGGCGGCGATGCCGAAACCGAAGCCCACGACGATCGAAAAGGAAACGAGGCTGATCCCGATGCCATAGGCGGCGTAGGCAGTGGTGCCGTATCTGGCCACGATGGCGAAGAACACCAGGAAAGCGAGTTGCACGATACCCTGCTCCAGCACGGCGGGTGCACCGATACTCACCAGTTGCCTGGCAGTCACCCAGTCGATGGCGCGTTTTTTCAGAGCCTTCAGGTTGTAGCGGCCGCGCCACCATTGCCACAGGAAAACGGTGGTTACCAGGAACGCGCCGAAGCTGCCGCCCAGGGCGACCCCGGCAACCCCGAAGGCCGGAAGCGGCCCCACACCGAACGCCAGGGAGTAGGCAAACAGAATATTGAGCACTGAACTGTAAAACAGGTACCACAGGGGGGTAATGACGTCGCCAATAGCCCTGAGCGCGGTGCCAAGCATCATATTGACGGCTGAGAAGACGTTGAATACGCCGAGCCAGAATATGAAGCCCGCCGCGGAAGCCGTAGTTTCCGGGTCCAGTCCGAATAAGCCGGCAATACCCAGCGGTGCCACCAGTACCGGCACGCTCAGGGCGGCAGCGAGGGCGATGGACATCAGCAGGGTAGTCCAGGTGACCAGTTCCGCCCTGGCTACCTGTCCCGCGCCCCAATGGCGGGCTATGAGTGCGGTGGCGGCTACCGATACACCCATGAGAATGGCCTGGACCAGGAAAAATACCCGGTGACCCGTGGTGACGGCCGCTACCGCACTGGTACCCAGTCCCGCGACGATCTTGATGTGTAAGAAGCCCACCGTGGTGAACAGCAGGTTCGAAAGGATGCTGGGCCACGCCAGCTGCCAGACGCGGCGGCTGGTGGAAGCCGATTTGTTTTGCGTGACGGGGGGCAAGTGATCATCTCTCGGAACGATCCGCCAGTTTAGCAGCTTGCCCCTGCTTTCGCGGTTCAGGCGAGCTTTTTACACTCCTTGTGGCGAAAACAATCGCCGGTGTGATCATTTACCATACCGGTCGCCTGCATATGGGCGTAGATGATGGTGGAACCGACAAAGGTAAAACCACGTCGTTTCATATCTTTGCTAATGGTGTCAGACAGGGGTGTGGTGGCCGGTATGTCCTTCAGGGTCTTCCACCGGTTCTGCATGGGTTTCCCGTCAGTAAAACCCCAGATGTAATCGGAAAAACTGCCGAATTCCTTCTGTACCTCCAGAAATGCCCTGGCATTCTTGCGCGCGCCGAAGACTTTCAGTCGATTGCGGATTATGCGGGCGTCCTTCAGTATTTTTTCGAGCCTGGCGTCGCTGTAGCGGGCAATTTTTCGCGCATCGAAATCGTCGAACAACGCCCGGTAACCTTCGCGTTTGCGCAGAATGGTAATCCAGGACAAGCCCGCCTGCGCTCCCTCCAGAATGAGAAACTCAAACAACGTGGGATCGTCCCTGACCGGAACACCCCACTCTTTGTCGTGGTATTCAATGTAAAGTGGATCATTCCCACACCAGCCGCAGCGCGATATCATTTGCACTCTCCGTGATGGCCCGACCTGACTGATTCGCATACCGATGATTGTCCGGATTTGGTATGCGGGTATCATGGCATTTGATATTACCTGTGGTGGATACGCAATGACAGATACTATTTTATACAGCCGCGCTGGACATATTGGTCGCTTGACCCTGAACAATCCGGAGCGCCACAATTCCCTGGGGCAGGAGGAACTGGAGGCCATTCGGGATTGCCTTACACGGGTGGAGGCTGATGATGAAGTTCGCGTCCTGATCGTTACCGGTGCGGGCGACAAAACCTTCTGTGCCGGAGCATCCCTGAATCAGCTGGGTGCCGGGCAGCTCAGTGACGATTCCTTCCAGAAAACGACCGAACAGTTGGCGAAGTTGCGCATCCCAACTATCTGCTCACTCAATGGCAATGTCTTTGGCGGCGGCGTGGAGCTGGCTCTCAGCTGTGATTTTCGTATTGGCATTGAGGGCACCCGCATGCGAGTGCCTGCGGCCGCAATCGGGCTTTGCTATCCCTTGAGTGGTATCAATCGATTTGTAGAGCGCCTTGGTGTCAACATGGCGAAACGCATTCTGGTCGCTTCCGAAGAGTTTGGCGCCGAAGCCATGCTTGAAATTGGATTTCTCGACCACCTGGTCCTGCGCTCTCAGTTGGAGGAGGCGACCAGGGACCGGGCACAACGTATTGCCGACCTGGCTCCTCTGGCAGTGCGCGCCATGAAAAATATCCTGCAACAGGCAGCAGGAGAGGGCATTGATCCGGAGAATGCCCGCGCGCTGTCACAAATGTGTACAGATTCTGAGGACCTTCAGGAAGGTTTCGCCGCTCAACGGGAAAAGCGCAAGCCCCGCTTCAAAGGCAGCTGAGGGTTATTTGTTCCCGGGAGCCAGAGGGCCGTGGCAGGTGAGTCCCCGGTCGATAGCCAGCCACGGGAAGCCCACGCCCTCAAGCCATTTTTTCGCGGTCTGCTCCGTCTTGAGCCTCGCGACGCTGGCAGCACTGCAGGCAGTCAGGCAATTATCTGCGATGACGGCAACGGCAAGTAGCCCCGGAATTGGCTGCCCATCGATCGGGCTCAAGGCCCGCCCGAAACGTTCCCCTTCCCGCAGGAC
>JAACFI010000469.1 GCA_009937575.1 Haliea sp. | reverse complement strand
ATGTAATAACTGCTCGGCGGACTCTGACCCTGATGCGAATAAACTTCGGGCGGGCAGTGTGCTGCCTGCGGCGATCGCAATCGCCGCTCCATTGAGAAAATCTCTGCGTTTAATACTTTTCTTCATGACTGGACTATTAATCTACTCACACAATCCAGGGCAGAGGCTAAACCCTAAACATGGTGACAACAGCAAACTACATACCTTCCGCTTCCATCATGGCTTTGGTTTCAACAACAACCATTTCACGAAAATGCTTCGTCATATGCCAGGTGCCTAGAAAGCCCTTGGGTACCAAAAAACTGTCACCTGCTTTGAAGGTTTGTTTTTTGCCATCGATATGGGTCAGTATGAGCTCGCCTTCGAGTACATATACAAACTCGTCATAGGGGAATGGCTTGTTCACCGCAATGAGGGCTGGCGTTGATTCATAAAGAGCTACAACTACCTCACCGTGATATACGATTTTTGTCCAGTTTTCCTGCTTTTCACTAAGAAGCTCGTCTTCGGGGAAAGGAGGAATGGAGTCAAGCGCTTCCTTCTTCATCGCTTCTAGATGCAGCGGTACGATTTCGGGAGCTGCATGGGTTTGCATACTCGCCCCTGCGAATACCAGTATGAGTGTTGATAGTATTTTTTTCATGATTTTCTCTTCTGTAACTGATTAATTCAGGATAATCGTGCTTTAATCCCGATGTTATATTTTAGTAAACCAGAATCACTTTATACAGTAGTGTAAAGAATACTGTTTTTATACAATTCTGTCTATATTAATTACTCCTTATACGCCATCCGCCCTTGTACCCTATTGGCACTATCAGCGACTCACCCCTCTTGAACTCGAATTCCCCGCCACTGAAAGTCCAAGACCATCGTGAAGCTCAGCCAGATCCTGGTGGAAGAACACGCAAGGCCTAGGGCGCCGCTTTCGCGCCAGCTCTCAAGGGTACCTCGATCAGGAGCGCCTGGCCTCGACCACGGGTATCGGACGCTGCTTCCAGCTCTCCCCTGTCATTGATCATCACCAGATGGGCATCGCCCAGGTCGCCCCAGGAGTTGGGCACTACCGAATAGCCCAGTGTCTCCAGTCTTCGACGCAACTCCGGATCAATCTCCCGGTGCAGGTCATAACGAATTTCCATAGACGCAGGCAACTGGTGGTGAAAGCGGGTGACATTCACCGCTTCCTGTGCGTTCATATCAAAATCGAACACATTGAGAATCACCTGCATAACCGTGGTAAAAATGGTGCTGCCACCGGGGGAGCCCACCACCATTATCGGCCTGTCATCCCGCAGCAGGATGGTCGGCGTCATGGATGACAGCATGCGCTTGCCCGGCTCGATGGCATTCATATTGCCGCCCACCACGCCAAAGGCGTTGGGCACACCGGCCTTGGCGGCAAAATCATCCATCTCGTTATTAAGCAGGAATCCCGCACCGGATACGACCACACCACTGCCGAATTCCCAGTTGAGCGTGTAGGTCAGGGAAACAGCGTTGCCCTCGGCATCCATGATGGAGAAATGGGTGGTATCAGTTGATTCCAGGCCGGGCTTAACGGATTCAGCCGCCGAGATGGCTTCCGCATTGATTTCCATCGCCCGTCGCCGCAGGTAAGCCGGGTCGGTCAGCTCGGCCACGGGCACATGGCCAAAATCAGGGTCGCCCAGGTAATCGCCCCTGTCGGCGAATACCCGCTTCTCGATTTCCGCCAGCAGGTGAATGTAGCGGGCAGTGTTATGGGGTACGTTGCGGAACAGGGGATTGATGGCGTCGCGGATGGTAAGCAACTGGGTCAAGGCAATACCACCGGAACTGGGTGGCGCCGTGGAGAGCAGAACATGCCCCCGCCAGGGGGCATACAGGGGTTCGCGCCACACCGCCGTATAGGCGGCCAGGTCCTGCGCGGTAAACAGGCCGCCAGTCTGATTCATCTGGGCGATGATCTGTCCGGCCACCCTGCCCCTGTAGAAATCATCCGGGTCTTTGGCCAGCCGTCGGAGGGTTTCCGCCAGCTCCGGCTGCTTAAAAGGCGCTCCCGCCTCCATTGGGCCGAAGTAGTCGGCAAAATTAGTATCGCTGCCAAACTTGTCCAGGGATTCATCGCGATACTTGAGTAATTGCGGGTGCGGTTCAAAACCCTCTGCAGCCAGGGTAATTGCGGGCTCCAGCAGGCGCTCCCACTCCAGGCTGCCGTAGCGCTGGTGCGCCATGTGCATTCCCCGCACTGTGCCGGGCACCCCCACCCCCAAGGGGCCTACCATGCTTCGGCGCTGCACGAAGTTACCATCTTCATCGAGGAACATATCGCGCTCAGCCGCCAGCGGGGCCTTCTCACGGAAATCCAGGAAGGCGCCCTCGCCATCCATGTGGCTCACCATAAAGCCCCCTCCGCCAATATTACCGGCCTCGGGGAAAGTAACACCGAGCACAAAGGCGGCGGTGATCGCGGCATCCACCGCATTGCCGCCCTCGACCAACACCGCAGCCGAAGCCGCGGCGCTGTGCACATCGGGCATGGCCACCGCGGCAGTCCCGGGTACCGCCTTGGCAAGGGGGCTGATAAGAACAGCCAGCAGTAAAATGCCGGTAAGAGTCATAGCGTTTCGCATGGGGGCCAGTATGCACAGATTTCCAAGATTTGCGATGCTTCGCCCCCCATTGAAAACACTGTGGAGCCCCCTGTGAACACCCTCTACGGCATCAAGAACTGCGACACTTTCAAGAAGGCGCGCAGCTGGCTGGAATGTATAGGACATACAAACAGCCTGTTGAGAGAAGATTTCCTCACTGATTTTTATAACTGGATTTGAGAAATTCGCGAGATGCCCGCGTAGTGACCTAAATTCCGTCTGACGGCGCCTGTCTCAGTCTCCCGTTATTCCTGGCCGACCGCTCGTGGATGCGCATTGGCATCCTCGTATGCGCGCCAGGCGGTGTTGACCAGGTAGGCGTAGAGCGCCTCCGTGCTGGCATCGTCCAGCTCCACCTCTGGCATACGCGGAGCGAATGCTCCACCCAGCACGGCCTTCAAGTACTCGAGATTCGCAGGCAGGCGCATTCGCAGGTCGGCTGCCGCGCCCCCGACGGATTGGCCGCCGTATCCGTGGCATGCC
>JAACFI010000468.1 GCA_009937575.1 Haliea sp. | reverse complement strand
TGGCGCTCTACCTGGTGGAGGGGTGGATCGGCGAGCGCGGGCCCTCCAGGGCTTTCCGCGAAAGCCTGGTGGCCGACGCCGTCGACCCGGACCTGCTGGTATTACTGCAGGACACCACCTTCTCTGCCGAGCGCGAGCGGCAGGTTGCCGGTTGGCTGGAGCCGCCGGAATCCCCAGAGGCGAATGACAGCGGTGTCGTCGCCACGGCACAAGTGGATCAAGCGGTGGAATTACCCCCCGCCGCGCCGCTGGAGCTGGTGGAGATGCCGGCGGTGGCACCGGCACCGGAGGACCTGGCGGCTAGCGGCCTCCCGGAGGACCCGGTGCAACTGGCCTCGCTGCTGCCCACAGCGGAACTGATACAGGATCCGGAGCCCGCGCCCCTGGCGACCATCGACGTCAAGGAGTATTCGCGGCGGGTCTCTGCCTTCCACAAGCAGCTGGTGACCATGGTCTACGGCGAAATCCGCTATCCCGCAAGGGCCGTGCGCCGGCAACTGCAGGGCCGGCTGGAACTGGACATCACCCTGACAGACAGCGGCGAACTGGTGGCAGTATCGGTGGTGCGCTCCTCCGGTCACAAGCTGCTCGATGAGGCGGCCGTGGCTGCCGCCGAGCAGGCGCTGGAGGACAGCGGCCTGGAGGCCATCGACCCGCTGGCCGCGGACGAATTCAGCAGTGACAACCCGGAGGGCCAGCTGGTAGTGCCGGTCCCCATCAAGTTCATGCTCACCCAGTAGTGAGCGGGAGGGACAGCCTGATGAACGAATTCCAACTCACCCATATCGCCCTGGTCGGAGCGCGCATGTCCGCCTTCAAGCCCCACGGTTTCAAGGATCGCAACCAGCTCGCCATGCGGGTGGTGATCCCGGAAAACAGCGATGCCCTCACCGGGCTGCCCCGGGAGGAGGTGCCGATCGCTTTCAGGGCACAACTGCCCCTGTGGGTACACAACATCCTGTCCGACCCGGATTTTCCCCAGCGGGAGAAGCTGCTGATGCCCCTGCGACGTTTCGAGGGTGAACTGCTGGACAGCAAGCACGACGAGGTGGTGGCCTCGGTCCTCAGCGCCGGCTTCAGGAACCAGGATCTCGATCCCCTGGACCTGCCCGCCGTGATGCCCATGCGGCAGCGCTGTGCCATCGTCATGCAGATCGGGGTGTGGCAGGAAGCCTTCAGGACCCTGGAACAGGACCTGGTGGCGATTCTTTCAGACTACGTGGAAGATATCGCCCGCTGGAGCGGGCTGTATCGGGAAGAAGAGGCGCGCTGGCTCGCGGTAGAGTAGCGCGCCGGGAACAAAGCCTGGCTCAGTCGTCAGCCGGGCGGCGGTTGACACCGTCTGCAGACACCATGCGCACCGTGCGCTGGCAGGTATCCAGCCAGGCCAGTTCGATATCCGTTTTCAGTGCCCGCACATAGCCCTGCTCATTACGGCAGGCGATGCTGGTCTTATTCGGCGTCCAGTCACCCTCCTTGGGGCGCGGCTTGCGGCTGCTGTAGTACCACAGTCCCCGCCGGTCCTGCATCACGTACTTGGCGTCCGCCGGCAGAAACACTTTCTTGCCGCCGATGACCGCGAATACCTCGGGACCTTCCTCAGGTACCTCGTCTACCACTGCTGTCGGTGTGATTGTCAACATGTCAGATTCCCCTGGCCAATTGTTTTGGTCTGCTGCATTTGCCGAACACAATGTGATCAGCGATGGTTAAGTTATAAGCGGGGTCAGGGTAGCGGACAATACGATTTTTGCCATATTTTTATTTGATTGGGCATTTTTATAAAAATTAGACCAATTTTTTATTTTTAATCGCCATTTTCATGGGATTTGGGATTAGGATTGCCATTTTTTGTGGGGCGATTGGACGGAAAGTGGGCGGGCTATCGCGTGGATCGGGATTAAATCGTACGAGGTTAGGGATTAAATGGTGCGCAGTGCGCACCCTACGGTTCCTCCGATCTAAGGTAGGGTGCGCACTGCGCAGAGCCTGCCCCGCTTTATCGGGTACCATGAATTACTTGGGAACGAGGCTAAGCTTCGGTCGCGCCCCCGCCCCCGGATTCAACGGCTTCAACGTCGGCGGCACACACACCCCAGGCAGGCTGGCGGCATCCTCCACCGAGGTCATCAACATATGCAGGGACAGGGCGCTGCGGCCCTCCTGGGTGGCCACCTGGTTGGCGAAGCCATCCAGACGATCCGGGCTGAGATATCCCAGCAGCACCGCGTTGGTCAGGTAGTCCCGGATAATCTGGCGACTGACCTGGTCCTGCAGGTAGTGCTGGTACCCCACATCGCCGAATACCCGGTACAGGGTCTTAAGGTCGCCATCCCCCAGCTCCCGCCGGGAAAAGGGTAGTTCATCGCCGAAGGCCCTATCGATACGTGCCGTAATGTCTTCCAGTTGCAAGATACAGTTCTCCGTTGTCAGGCTGCGTCCATGCTGGCGGCAACACGCCGCTGCAGCGCCACCAGGTCGGGAACCTGGTAGATAATTCCGTCCAGGGTGAAGGCGGCGCTGGCATGCTCGACCACCTCGTCGGGTGCGTCATCCACCTGGTCTGGCAACAGCTGCTTCACCGCCAGATCCGTGCCGCGCACCGCCATACCCCAGTATTTGCAGTTCTCCCCCTCCAGGCCCAGGAATACCGCCACCAGGCCAGTGCCGCCCACCCGCTCGCGCCAGGGGACGCCGTCGTCGTGGCCGAAATCCAGCACCGGCACCAACTCGCCGCGCCAGGCCAGTTCCTCCGGCGGCTCACCGGATTTCGAGTGCAGGGTGACGATCTCCGCCAGGGCATTCTGCGGCACCGCCCAGCGCTCACTGCCGGATAGGCGCAGCAATATGCACCACTGGCCGTCGTCTTCCTCTACTGCTGCTGGTGCGTCGCTCATGCCTCCTCCTCAGGACAGTTGCAGTTCATGACCGGTCAACTCGCTGATCTTTTCCACCAGCGCCGGGAAGTTGAAGGGCTTGCCCATGTAGCCGTTGCAACCCGCCTGCCGGGCCATGGCCCGGTGCTTGGCACCGGTACGCGAGGTGACCATGATCACCGGCAGGTGGCCAAAGCGGCGGGACTTGCGGATTTCCTTGAGGGTCTCGATACCGTCCTGCACG
>JAACFI010000467.1 GCA_009937575.1 Haliea sp. | reverse complement strand
TCGACCTCGGTTTCATGACCAAAGAGGAAGACTTCGATTCGATCAAGCGCGGCATCCGTTTCGTTCGCAAACTGGCCGCTGCCAAAGCCTGGGGTGGACTGCTCCACCAGGAATACCGACCGGGCACATCCGTGGTCGAGGATGAAGCACTTGTGGAATTTATTCGCAATGAAGTGGATACCGATTTCCACTATGGAGGCACCTGCTGCATGGGTAATCCAGATGATTCAAACACCGTGGTTGACCCACAGCTGCGGGTCAAGGGAGTAAAAGGCCTGCGGGTCGCGGATGCATCCATTATGCCACTGCCCATGCACGGCAATACCAATCACGCCTGTATTATGATCGGTGCCAAAGCGGCGGATATTATCCTGAACGACATTACCCATCAGAGCGCACCATCTAGGCTTTGCTCAACGGCCATTTGAACCTCGTTCCCCGGAATACAAGCATGACCTTGCGCCAGTTACTGCGAAAACCATTTGTTCATACACCCTATGCCAGGGAAGTTGACCTCGGGGAGAAGCATGCAATAGTTACCGGCGTTGGACCTGGCTCACTGGGTTACGAGACGGCCAAAACGCTGGCCCGCTGGGGCGCACTCGTGACCGTGACTACCCGGCGCAAAGCCACTGCCCAGGCAGATACCCTGACCCAGGAGCTGGCCAGGGAAAACATTGTCGCCCGAATCGACGGCCACGACCTGGACCTGTGCGATACGGCATCAGTCAATGCGTTTTCACAGTGGTATCTCGACAACCACGGTGATCGGCTTGATATCCTGGTAAACAACGCGGGTGTACACCTGGACCTGATGTCCAAGTGGAAAGAACCCAAAGTCACTGCCGACGGACACGAAATACATTGGCGCACCAATTACCTCGGGACCGTACACCTGACCCATAAACTACTGCCTTTGCTGCAGGCGACCGGCGATGTCCAGGGCAATGCGCGCGTAGTCAATGTTGTTTCGCAGATTCACAGCAGGGGCAGTAATGCAGCGCTGTTTGACCCGAACACCGCTTACAATTCCTGGAAGTTTTACGGGCTGTCCAAACTGGCGACCATGCACTTCTCCAATGAATTGAACCGGCTGTTTGCCGGGCCGCATAATTTGCAGAGCTACGGCCTGCACCCCGGCGGGGCCAGCGGCACCTATACTGACGTGGCCACAAAGGGCTTTGAAGGCAGCCCGATCATCGGCTTCCTGCGAAAACTCGGCGCACCTATCGAGAAGCTGTTCATGTCGACCGCGGAGGAAGGCGCCCAGACGCAAATACACTGCGCCACATCACCTGAGGCCGAAGGCGGTCACTACTATTTCAACTGTGAGATCAGCAAGGCGTCGCCGGATACCGAGGACGGCGAGGCCGCGCAGCGCCTCTGGCGGGAAACCGAAGAATGGATCAACGACCTGGCATGAGCTCGAGCCTACCTGTTGCCATCTAACCTGCGGCCGCCTCGTTCCAGGCAGATTGGAGATGGACTGTTTCGGCTTTGGCACCGCGCCTGACGAGAAACACAATAGGCATAAGCCGCAGGCGGTACTTGTGAACGTCGCGCCAGGTCTTGGTGAGCAGGCTGCCCTCGTCAGTCGCCTCCAGTTCCCAATCCTCGATCATGGTGAAGAAACGCGCAGCCTTGATCCTCTCGACAGTGTAGGGTGGTTTGAGATTCAGGGCTGTGGTGACTTCGATAACCACTTTTTCATCGCTGCTCTCCCCCGCTAGCCGCTCCAGTAGCGAAACGCCGGATTTGCTTCGACAATAGAGCCTCTCTCCCTGCTCCAGTACGGCGCCTTCAACGCCATTCGGGTAGTAATCGAGGATGCGTTCCGGCGTCATGATGAATTGCCGGACCTGTTCGGGGGTGGCGCGCAACGGGATGGTTTCCCGGTGTACGATTTTACTCATTTTAGATACTCCGGGCCTGCCCCGTAGAGATACTTGGTGAATCCTTAAGTCTTTTCCGGCGCGGCCAGAGGCGTCACTACCAGCCGTGTCATCAGATTGGGGAAGAAGCGGTATAGCGCAAGAATTATCCCGTTGATGCGTGGAAAAATGATCGACCGATGGTTGGCAGCGATTCCATCAGCTATGGCCTCGCCGGCTTCGCGCTGTGTGATCGGTTTCAGGCCGGTACTTTCCATGCTTCTCTTCATATCGTAGCTCTTGATGTTGACCGCATTCTCCCAAAGGTCTGACTGAACCATCCCGGGCAGTACGGTGGAGACTTTCACCCCGTGGTGGACTGCCTCTTCCCGCAGAGAATGTGAAAATCCCAGTACCCCATGCTTGATTGCGGAATACATGGCCTGTTTCGGGACGGGCATGGCGCCTCCGGAGGAGGAGACATTAACGATGTGGCCGTAACCCTGCTCAATCATCTGTGCATAGGCCATGCGCGTGCCATGAATTACGCTCCAGAAATTGACGGCGACGATCTTTTCGATGTCCGATACCGGTGTCTCACTAAAGTCTCCCGCCAATGCGATGCCGGCATTATTCACCAGTATGTCGAGCTTTCCATGTTCCCTGACTACGTGTTCTATGGCCTTGAGAAAGTTGTCTTCTTTGCTGACATCGAGGGCCAGTGGTCTGATGTTGCCGGGACCATCGGCTATTTCATCCAAGCGCTGCGCATTGGTATCGGCAGCGTAGACGATGGCTCCTCTCCCTTCCAATACCTCGCATAGGCCCAGACCGATTCCTGAGGCGCCACCGGTGACGATGACAGTCTTCCCTGAGAAATACTTCGGATCACTCATGTGTGCTGACTCCTGACATTCCAGTGGGCACTATTACATGATTGGCTCGCGCCTAACATGGTGTGAAGGGTCAAGCGAACACTGAAAAGTTAAGCTCAGAAAACAGTTCTAATCTAATGGACCATCCCCGTGTGCCAGGCGAATTCCAAATTCAATCAGCAATTGGAAGCTCCATTAGTCCTCTGCAGTGGGGTTGCCAGCGATAATTGTTGATATCCGCGATCTGTGAGTTGGGTTTCTGCATAGGTGTCGAGCCGCTGCGAGCAGAGTGTGAGCGGAAGTGGTTGTCACAGCACTGATATTAGCCCCGGATACTGTACCACGGCGACCTTTCCTGGACCGAGCCACAGACCG
>JAACFI010000466.1 GCA_009937575.1 Haliea sp. | reverse complement strand
AAGCCCCGTTCGGTCATAGTCATGGGCCACATATAACGGGTACGTTTGCCCCCATATTTGATGAGCTGACACTTGGGGATCTGCCGGTTGAAGGGGAAATTCCAAAAGACCTGAATGGCGTCTATTTGCGCAATGGCCCCAATCCTCATTTTGAACCGAAGGGTACGCATCATTATTTTGATGGTGAGGGGATGTTGCACGCCGGCGAATTTCGCGCCGGCAAACTTACCTACCGTAACAAGTGGGTCCGTACAGAGGGGTGGCTTCGGAACACGGAGGCCGGGGAGGAATTACACTGGGGTGTGATGAACTCGGTCAAAGACTGCAGGGACAAGCCAATGAATGACGTGGCGAATACCGACGTCATTGGTCATGGTGGCAAAGCTGTATTGAGTTGGTACCTGGCGGGCATCCCGTACATTATCGACCCGGTTACCCTCGAGACAGTCAGGGCCGCACCGGAATATGTCAGCGGCCCGGGCAATGGTATGTCCGCACACTTCAAAGTGGACGAGCATACCGGCGAGCTGCTGTTTTTCGACTATTTCACTCAAAAGCCCCATATGAGTTATGGCGTGGTAAGCGCAGACGGAAAACTCACCCACCACGTGCCTATCGAGTTGCCGGGAGACCGCCTGATGCATGATATGGGGATTACGGAGCATTACTCGATACTGCATGATGTGCCGGTCTATCACGATGAAGAGGCATTGCAGGCGGGTCGGCATAAAATACGATTTGATGCTTCACTGCCGATCCGCTTTGGCGTTATTCCACGATATGGCGCGTCTGATAGCATCCAGTGGTTCGAGTTTTCGTCCTGCTTTCTCTACCACGTCGTAAATTGCTGGGAGGAGGGCGACGAGATTGTCATGGTCGCCTGCCGCTACATGCCGGCGAAAAAGGCTGACGGGAGTATCGATGAGGAACGCACGGCAAAAATGATTGGCGGACTTGAGATGGACGCCCGTCTCTGGCGCTATCGCATGAATCTGAAAACAGGTCGAACGCAGGAAGAGTGCCTCAACGGGGACCACAATGTTGAGTTTCCCACCTACAATAGCCTGGACACCGGACGCTATACAAAATGGGCTTATCTCGTTGACCACGACCCCAAAATGCTGCGGTGGACGGGCATCCGTAAATTCAACACCGATACCGGTGAGGCTGTTGGCGAGTGGTCCGATGGCCATGACCATTGTTGGTACAGCGAACCCTGGTTTGCTCCCGCCGACCATCCGCGTAGCGAAGATCATGGGTATGTCGTCACGTTCTGTTGGAACGACGACACCAGAATCCAGGAACTTCAGGTATTTGATGCACGGAAAATCAGTGACGGACCGGTAGCACGTATAAAGCTGCCGCGTCGTGTTCCACCAGGATTTCATGCATGCTGGATGAAAGCCAACCAGGTTGAAAACTGGTAGCGATAGTACTGAGACGGATAGATAAACATGACTGACTATTATTCCCGGCACGGCGCCACGCTGGCCAGGGCGGTGGATGCCTGCGACAAGCGATATTCCTGGACTGCCTACCCGGAGAGCCCCAGCAGCAAGATACACGGCGAGGAAAAACCGCGGGCAGGCAAGGCGCGCTTCGAGGCCATGCTGGGTGCGGACTATCCCCTGGAGCAACCCGGTGAGATGGGGCGCACCGGGGCAGAAGTCTCGCCGTACACCGGTGAGTCGCTGGGTATTACCTATCCGAAGATGGATGTCGAGGTGTTGTACCAGGCGGTAGTGGAGGGAATGCCCGCCTGGCGCAAGGCCGGGCCCCAGACACGTATCGGCATCTGCCTGGAAATTCTCGATCGCTGCGCCGGACAGCTGTTCGAGAATGCCCACGCAACCATGCACACCTCCGGGCAGAGTTACATCATGGCCTTTGCCGGCAGTGGTGCCAATGCCCTCGATCGCGGGCTGGAGGCTCTGGCCTATGCCCACAAGGCCATGGCCGATGTGCCCGCCAGTGCGGACTGGGAGCGCCAGTTCGGAAAGTCCGGGGCGGCCCGACTGGAGAAGCAGTATCAATTGATGCCGCGTGGCATTGGCGTGGTTATCTGCTGTGCCACCTTTCCCCTGTGGAACGGTTACCCGGCACTGTGCGCCAGCCTGGCCACGGGCAACCCGGTGGTGCTGAAACCCCACCCCAGTGCCATCCTGCCGGTGGCCATGTTGACCAGCGTGGCGCGCGAGGTACTGCGGGAGGCCGGTTTTGATCCGAACCTGGTGACGATGGTAGCGGACACGCGGGAAGAGCCGGCCACCATGCCGCTGCTGGAACACCCGGCGACCGCGATCGTGGACTTTACCGGCAGCCCGGGCTTCGGCCAGTGGATAGAGCGCAATTGTGCCGACAAGCTGGTGTATACGGAGACTGCCGGCTGCAACTCGGTGGTGATCGAGTCCTGTGATGATCTCCCCGCTATGGCTTCGGCTATTGCCCACTCCCTTTGCCAGGCCTCGGCGCAGATGTGTACCAGCGTACAGAATATCCATATTCCCTCTGACGGGATTGTCGCCGGGGGCCGGAAGGTAAGTTTCGACGAAGTTTCCGCGGAAATCGTCGCGGCGGTGGAGAAATACCTGGAAAATCCCCAGGTGCTGTGTGGCACCCTGGTGGATGATGCCATCCTGTCGACCATCGAGCGCTACCGCGGACTGGCTGCACAGTACGGGCGCCTGCTGCGGGATTCCGCGCCGCTTGAGTACCGGGACTTTCCCAATGCCCGCACCGCTTCACCGCTGATGCTGGAAGTGACCGAAGAGGCGAGGGACATTTACCGGGACGAGATATTCGGGCCGGTGTCTTTCATTATCCGTGGCGCCAGCGCCGACGACTGCCTGCGGGATGCCACCACCAACGCCCGCGAGCGAGGGGCAATCACTTCCCACGTTTATTCAGTGAACGAAGATTTCCTGGACCGGGCGGTGGACGCCTACCACGAGGCAGGGGCCTCGGTGGCCTGTAATCTGGTGGGTATGCCGATCAACTTTGCTGCAGCTTACTCCGACTACCACGTCACCGGGCTTAACCCGGCAGGTAATGCCTGTCTGGCGGACCTGGCCTTTGTCGCCAATCGGTTTCGCATCGTGCAAAGCAAGCGGATGGTTTAATCAAGG
>JAACFI010000465.1 GCA_009937575.1 Haliea sp. | reverse complement strand
GTGTGGCGGAAAGGACGACCACCGGACACGCCAGGGCCACGGCAGCCTCAACACTGGACAGTGGATCGATGGATTTCACGCCGGTGCTGATATCTAACCAGACTACCCGACACTCAGCGCCCGTGGATCGATCCAGCGCCGCCAGGTCTGCCAGCAAGCCGGCATCGGGAAACGCTTCCCTCCAGCGTTCCCGCAGGGTTCCACCAGGGGTGATAAACAACTGCTCCATCAACGCTCCGTCAGTGCGTGTTGCCTGGCGCGCAGGACCGGCTTCATCAGGTAGGCGAGAATGGTTTTCTTGCCTGTGAGTATGTCCACCTCGACGGTCATCCCGGGAATGATCGGCTTGTTCTCTCCCAGGCTGGCTTCAAGGGTACGCACATTGACCTCGTAGAAGGGATTACCCTCCTCGTCCATCACCGTATCGGCCCCGATATGTTCCACCACGCCGTCCAGGCCACCGTAAACCACGAAGTCGTAGGCGGTGAACTTGACCAGGGCGGCTTGCTCTGGCACCAGGAAGGCAATGTCCTGCGGGCGGATCCGAACCTCTAGCAACAGGGTGTCATCCAGCGGCACCACTTCAATAATGTCCTTGCCCGGCAGGACCACCCCACCAACCGTATTGTAATAAAGCTGCTTGACGGTGCCATTGACCGGAGAACGCAGCTCGGTCTGTTTCACCCGGTCCGACAGGCCGGTGCCGGCCTCGCGCAGGCCGTTCATGCGGCTGAGCGTATCGGCCAATTCCTCGCGCACCTGGTTGATGAACTCCAGTTCTACCTCCCCCACCTTGCGCTCCGCCTCCTGAATGGCTGACTCGATGCGCTTGATCTGGGCAAGAGCCTGTTGTCGCTCGCCGGCGAGTTGGTTGACTTGCCGTTCCAGGCGCAACAGTTCCACCTCCGATACCGCGCCGGAGGCGATCATCGGCCGGGTTACCTGCAGTTCCCTGCGGGTAAGTTCGAGGGAGCGAGCCGCCTGTCGTTCGCGGGCGGTCGCTTCCCCCAGTTCCTCCCGGCGCTGATTCAGTTGGGCCTCGGCTATTTCCATTTCCAGCACCAACTGCGCCTGGCTGGATTCGAACAGCGCCCGCTCCTGGGCAACGAGCCGGGGCACTGCCGTTGCCAGCTCCTCGGATGGCAGGAACTCGGTCTTGTCCACCACCGCTCGCAGACGCGCGGCCTTCACCGACAGGGCCTGGTATTCGGCCCGGTTCTCGCGGTAGTTTGACCGGGAGCGGGTCTGGTCCAGGCGCAACAACAACTGGCCTTCCGCCACCACGTCACCCTCGCGCACCAGGATCTCGGTAACCACGCCCCCGTCCTGTGACTGGATCAGTTGTACCTGCCGGGAAGGAATCACCTTGCCCTGGCCCCGGGTAACCTCGTCGATCTCTGCCAGGGCAGACCAGATCACCAGGGCGACAACGACCAGGGCAATACCGTACAGCAGTGACCTGGCCCGCAGGGGACGCTGCTCCAGGTAAGCCCGATGGGCATCCTGCTGCCAGTTGTAGGGCAGGTCACCGGGCTCGCGCAGCCAGGGCGCGAATAGGCCGTCGACCAGTCGTCTCAGGGGATTGCGGCGTGACGGCAACCCCTCCACGGGCAGGCCCGGGGTGATTCGCAGGCCATTCATCGGGCCTTGCCTATCTTGCCCTGCTGCAGGGCCTGTACCACGTTATTGCGGGGGCCATCGGCGACCAGCTTGCCGTTGTCGATCACGATGATGCGATCCACCATCTCCAGCAGGGAGTTACGATGGGTGACCGCCAGCCAGGTGCGCCCCTCTACGAATCCGGCCAGCTGGTCCTTTACCGACATTTCCGTCGAATGGTCCATGGAACCGGTGGGCTCATCCATCAGCAGGACAGAGGGCTCGCCGATCACCGCACGGGCCAGGGCCACCGACTTGCGCTGCCCCCCGGACAGGGACTCGCCGCGCTCCCCCACCAGCATGTCGAATCCCCGCGGGTGGCGGTTGATGAAATCCGAGAGGTTGGCGATCTCCGCCGCCCGCACCAGCTCTGCGTCGGAAACCTGGCTGCCGGCCAGGGTGAGGTTATCCCGCAGGCTGCCGTAGAACAGGGTGGCATCCTGGGGCGCGTAACCCACCCGGGTGCGCAGTTCCGCCGGATCCAGCTGGCGCAGGTCGATGCCGTCGATCAGGATTTCCCCGGCGGTGGGCTGGTAAAGTCCCATGGCCAGTTTCAGGAGGGTGGATTTGCCCGAGCCCACCCGCCCCAGTATGGCAACCTTTTCCCCCGGGCGGATACGGAAAGAGACTTCGTTGACCGACTGCATCTCGGTCCCCGGGTAGGCGAAGGACACGTTCTTGAACTCAATTTCGCCGCAGAAGCGCTCCCGTGAGAGGAACCGGGCACCCTCCGGCCGCTCCATTGGTTTTTCCATGACCTCGTCCAGGGACTCCAGGGCGATTTTCGCGTTGTGATACTGGGTCACCAGTCCCGCCAGCTGGCCGACGGGAGCCATGATCCGCCCCGACAACATGGTACAGGCGATCAGCCCGCCCATGCTGAGCTGCCCGGCGCTGATCAGGTATACCCCGGTGACAATGACAAACATGGTCACCATCTGCTGGCTCCACAAAGTCGCGTTAATCGCAGAATTGGACAACAGCCTCAACTGCACACCCACATGGGCCAGGAACGAGGTGCTTTCCTCCCACTTGCGCTGCATACGCGATTCCGCGCCCATCGACTTGATGGTCTCCAGGCCGACCAGGCTCTCGATCAGGGTGGCATTGCGCAGGGCACCGGCCCGGTAGGTGGTTTCAGTCAGTTCCCTGAGCTTGCCCTGGATAGCAAAGGCGCAGCCGAGCACCACCAGCAGACCAACCGCCAGGGGAACCAGCACCGGCCAGGCAATCCAGGCGATGACCGCCATGAAGATGATCGCGAAGGGCAGGTCGATCAACGTCGTCACCGAGGCGGAGGTGATGAAATCACGTACCGTTTCGAAAGAGCGCAGGTTCACCGCGTAGGAGCCCACACTGACCGGCCGGTGCTCCAGGCGAATTCCCAGCACCCGCTCCATGATCAGGGCCGATAATTTCACGTCCACCCGCCGGCTGGCCAGGTCCAGAAAGTAACCGCGCATGGTGCGCAGGGTAATATCCG
>JAACFI010000112.1 GCA_009937575.1 Haliea sp. | reverse complement strand
TCCATGGATGCGATGATGGAATTGATGGGCGTGGAGGAAATGCCCCAACTGGCGCCGGGCGAGACCGCCAGGGAGAAGCTGGCTGAGATAACACTTCCCACCGTCAATGAACAGTCCGGGGAAGACTTCAGCAGTCGCGCTACCATGTCCGAACTGATGGACTCGACGCTTTACCTGCTGTTTCCCAACTTCGCCCCCTGGGCCGGCCACGGCACGGTCATCACCTATCGACACCGTCCCAATGGAGACGACGTTGACAGCTGTATCATGGATATCTACCTGCTCACGCGCTATCCCGAGGGTACAGAGTCCCCGGAGGATGCCACCACCCTGCGCCTGGGAATCGACCAGCCTTTCAGCGATGCCGGGGAGGTTCTGGGTGCCGGCCTGGCCAATGTGTTCAACCAGGACGGCGCCAACCTGCCCCAGGTGCAGAAGGGTATGAAGGCCTCGAAGAAGGGCACGGTCACCCTGGGTAACTACCAGGAAGTGCGCATCCGGCACTTCCACCAGACCCTGGATAAATACATAAACAGCTGACAGGCAGGAGAGGAGGCACAGCCCATGAGCGATCTGTTCGAATCCTTCCGCCTGGACGGCCAGGTGGCGCTGGTGACCGGCGCCTCCAGCGGTTTCGGCCGCCACTTCGGTTCGGTACTGGCGCGTGCGGGAGCGAAGGTGGTGTTGGCCGCCCGGCGTACCGACAAGGTCAAGGAGGCCTGTGACGCTATCGAGGCCGAGGGTGGCATGGCCATGGCGATCACCATGGATGTGACGGATACCGCCAGCATCGCCGCCGCCTTCGACGCGGTGGAACAGGCTTTCGGCGTGGTGACCGTGGTGGTCAACAACGCGGGGATTACCATTCCCAAACCACTGGTGGATCTCGAGGACAACGACTGGTCCGCGGTGATCGACACCAATCTCAACGGGGTTGCCTATGTCACCCGCGAATCCGCCCGGCGCATGATCGCTGCCGGGCTTGGCGGTAGCGTAGTGAATATTGCTTCCATAACGGCGCTGCGAGAGCAGAAGCTGCTGACCAATTACGCGGCCTCCAAAGCGGCGGTGGTGCAATTTACTCGCAGTGCGGCCCTGGAACTGGCGCAACACGATATTCGTGTAAATGCTATCTGCCCCGGCTACTTCGAGACCGATCTCAATCGCGACTGGTTGGCCTCAGACGAGGGCCAGGCGATGATCCGCCGCATTCCACAGCGACGGGTGGGCGACCTGGAGGATTTAAATGGACCCCTGCTGTTACTCGCTTCCCGGGCCGGCGCCCTGATGACCGGCGCATCCTTGACTGCGGATGGCGGTCACGTGTTGTCGAGTCTGTAGAGGAGTCGGGACATGGGTACATTGACAGGAAAAACGGCGGTCGTGCTGGGTGCCTCCGGCGAGCAGAATATCGGTACGGCCATTGCCAGGGGCCTGGCCTCGGAGGGAGCGAGAGTCGTGGTCTCCGCCCGGCGTGAGGAACCCCTGCGGACACTGGCGGAAGACATCGGTGGCCTGGCGGTTGCGTGTGATGTCACCGACGAGGCGCAGATAGAGAATCTGTTCGAGACGGCGGCGCAGGCCAGCGGCAAGGTCGATATCGCGGTATTTTCAGCGGGGGTGCTGGCGGCGGCGCCCATTGCGGAACTGACTGCCGAGATGGTGCGGCCTACCCTGGAAGTCAGTTTTATCGGCGCGCTGTTGTTTTTCAAGCACGCGGCGGCGGCTATGCCCGAGGGGGGTTCGATCATTACCATCTCCTCCCTGACCGCGCGTATTCCCGGCCCCACCATGGGGGTCTACGCCGGGGCGCGAGCCGGTATCGATTACGCCATCAAGGTGGCGGCCGTAGAGTACGCCGGGCAGAAGGTGCGCTTCAACTCGATCGCCGCCGGACTGGTCGAAACCGATATGACCGGGGAACTTTTCGCCATGCCGGGGATCGTCGAGAAGCACCTGGAGGAGACCCCCGCCGGTCGCATGTGCACCCTGGACGATGTTGCCGAGGCGGCCCTGTTCCTGGCGGACGAGGGGCGCTCCGGTTACATCAACGGCCATCTGCTGGACCTGGCCGGCGGACAGCAGATGGGTCATCTTCCACGATTTTAGGAGAACAGCATGCAGGGTTATGAAGACGTCACGATTTACGAGCTCTCCGACGAGCGCGAACAGGAGTTGCTGAAAAAACAGATCGAATGCAATTTCATCTGGACCAACAAAGAGGGTCACGGGATCGGGGTGATCATGAATTACGTGGCCAAAGACGGCTCCATCTGGTTGACCGCGACGCGGCAGCGTGCCCGTATCAAGGCCCTGCAGCGGGACCCCAGGGCCTCGGTGGTGATCAGCAGCATGGGCACCGATATGGGACCGGGTAAGCAGATTACCTACAAGGGGCGAGTGAATATCCACGAGGACCAGGCCACCAAGGACTGGTTTTACCCGGCCCTGGCGGAAATCATTTCCCCTTACCCCGCGCCGACCGCCGAGGCGGCCATGGCATACCTGGACACACCCTTGCGGGTGATCCTGGAACTGGTCCCGGAGAAGACTATCCGTTTTGACGGTGACCGAATTGAGCAGGCGTCCCACGAGGGCACGGTGCCGATGGACGCACAAGACTGACAAGAGCCAGCACTGCGGTGTGGAAGCTGCTGACCCGGGTTTTTCTGGCGCTAACGGCGGCCTTCGCCTTCTGGGCCTACCTGGCCGCCGGTGGTTATTTCGGTAAGCGCCAGGAGGCGGGAGACGTGGTGGTGCAGGCCCGCGATCCCGTGTTTGTGGCGGCCAAGCAGCAGCGGCAGGCGCTGGCTCAGTCTTCCCTCGACGCGTCGCGACCGCCCCCGGAAAAGCAGATCCTGTTCGGCGACCTGCATGCCCACACCACCTATTCCTTCGATGCCTACAATATCAGCCTGCCAATGTACCAGGGGGAGGGCGCCCACCCACCGGCGGATGCCTGCGATTTCGCCCGCTATTGTTCCGGCCTGGATTTCTGGTCCATCAACGATCACGCCGAGGGCCTGACCCCGAGGCAGTGGGCCCAGACCCGCGACATGGTGCGCCAGTGCAACGCCGTGGCGGGTGACCCGGAGCATCCCGACATGGTGACCTTCCTTGGCTGGGAGTGGACCCAGATCGGCGACACCCCTGAAACCCACTATGGCCACAAAAACGTGGTGCTGCGTGACACCGCAGAGGGCAGCGTACCCCTGCGGCCGATCTCATCCCGGCAGCAACTGTTCCCCGGGGGAGGTAATCCCTACGGCATGTTGATGCGCCTGTTGCTGATCGCCGGCGCCACTGACGGCCCTTCCCGGCAGCGCTACTACGACTTTGCCCGTTTCCTGCAGGACCGGGATGATTTGCAGCCCTGTGAAAAGGATGTCCCGGTGCGCGACCTGCCCGCGGGGTGCCAGGAGAGCGCGGAGACGCCGTCGGAACTGTTTGGCAAACTGGATGACTGGGCCTTTCCCTACCTGGTCATCCCCCACGGTAACAGCTGGGGTTTTTATACCCCGCCCCTCAGCAGTTGGGACAAGCAACTGGCTGCCCACCGCGAGCCGCAGCGATACGAACCCCTTATCGAGGTGTTTTCGGGGCACGGCAATATCGAGCAGTATCGCCCCTGGCGCGCGCTGGCGATTGACGAGCGAGGGCAGGCCTATTGCCCACCGCCCACCATGGATTTCCTGCCGGAGTGCTGGCAGGCCGGTGAAATCATTCGCGGGCGCTGCCTGGCTGCGGGTGAATCTACGGATGAGTGCGAACGCCGGGCGGTGGCTACCCGGGCCAATTTCATCCTCACCAAAGACTCGGGACACTGGACCGTACCGGGCAGCCGGGTGGAGGACTGGCTGGACGCAGGGCAATGTCGCGACTGCTATATGCCCGCCTACAATCACCGGCCCACCAGTTCTTTACAGTACGGACTGGCAATCCGGGACTTTGGTGATGACGGCCGCCCGTCGAAACGCTTTCGCTGGGGCATACTCGGCTCTTCCGACGTGCATACCGGGCGTCCCGGAACAGGTTACAAGGAAACCATGCGCCGACGGATGACCGATGCCGCCCTGGGAATGCTCGGTCCACCGTCCTTCCTGATGGAGCGCGAGCCACTGCCTGATTTCGTTGCCCTGGAAGAGACCGGCGGCTTGAACGGTCCTTATTTCGAGCGCTTTGCGTCGTTCTTTGGCACCGGTGGCCTGGTGGCGGTGCATGCGGAGGGCCGCAGTCGAGACGCGATCTGGGACGCCCTGCAACGCAAGGAAATCTACGGTACCAGCGGCGACCGCATCCTGCTGTGGTTTGACCTGATCTCGACCGGGGGCGATCGGGTGCCCATGGGCAGCAGCCTCGGTCTTGAAGGCGTGCCCCGCTTTGAGGTCAATGCCATGGGAGCCTTCGAACAGAAGCCGGGCTGCCCGGCGGATTCTCTGAGAGCGCTGTCCGATGAGCGCCTGCATCGACTGTGCGGGGGTGAGTGCTACCATCCCGGAGACCGGCGCAAATCTATTGAGCGTATCGAGGTGGTCCGAATCCGGCCGCAGGTTCACCCCGGGGAAGCTGTCGATGAACTAATAGAGGATCCCTGGCTGGTCCTGCCCTGCGATGGGGAAGGCCCGGGCTGCCGTGTGGGCTTCAGCGATGAGGACTTCATCAGTGGTGGGCGGGATACTGTCTACTATGTACGCGCCATCCAGGTGGAGACTCCCACAGTGAATGGCGACCAGCTGCGCTGCGAGCGGGATGCCGCCGGTCAGTGCATTGCGGTCAACCCCTGCCGCGCTACTGAACCCACGGCTTATGACGATGACTGCCTGGCCGAGGTAGCAGAGAGGGCCTGGTCATCGCCTATTTTTATCGACTACCACGCACGGTCGGACTTCAATCGCTGAGCGCCTCGGTGGTGGTGTCACGCATCACCCCGCCGTCGAAGGTAATAGTTTTCTCCGGTACGACCTCGATGATCACCCTGGCCGGCGTGTCCAGGAAGGCGACAAAAGCCTCGGGAGTGGGCGCCGGACTGTTCGCGTGTCGGGCGAAGTCCGGGTAGAACCATTCCCTGGTTTCCTGGTCCTGGTGCAGGATGGCATGACCCTTGAAAGTGATCGACTGGCTGATATCGGTACCGGTGCCCATGCTGGAGATCACCACCGAGCAGCGGGGATCCCGCGCCAGGGCCTTGATGCGGGCGCGTTGCTCGGTGGCGGTGCACCAGATGCGACCCTTGCGCCAGATGTAGCTCATGGTGACGCCGATGCCGTGGCCGTCCCTGTTGGTCCAGATGAAGGTCAGTTCATTCTGCTTCAGCAGCAGTTCTTCCTTTTTCTCCGGCGTAAGGCCGTACATGGTTACGTCATCGTAGTTTTCTACCGGCTTGTCGCTCATGGCGCGCGCGCTCCCTTAACGGTGTCTGATGGTCGACGGTATTCACTTGTTGCCCGTGTTGCAGATCGTCTCACCAGGCTTTAATATAAACAGTACGGACTGACTGTTTTTTGGCTAAGTTATCACCGCTGTAATTTTTTGCAAGTACGAGGAAGAATATATGTCTGCTGCCGAGGATACGCCGGAACTGCGTAACGCCTTCATCGACAACTACAACAACTATGCCCAGGGCCTGGACAGCAAGGACTGGGACCTGGTGCGAGCCTGTTTCAGCGACGAGGTGTACATCGACTACGGCAGTATCAGCGACCCTACCGGTTCGCCCGATGTAGCGCGCCGGGCAGACGACTGGATGAAGGTGCTGCAGGGAGTGATCAACGGTTTTGATATCACCCGTCACTTCATTACCAATCACCGTGTCGACGCCAGTGGCAATCTGCCCGCGTGTACCGCCTACTTAAGCGCCGACCACGTTATCTTTCCCAACCCGGAGATCAATATCATATCCCCGGATGACGTGGTGACTGTGGTAGGCGAGTACACCAACCATTACGAGTTCGACGGCTCGGCCTGGAAAATCAAGCGCTCCCGGTTGGTGGTGAATTACACAGGCGGCAATATCGCGTTGCTGGGGCAGGCCATGGAGCGGACGGCTGAATTGAACAAGGCCTGAAAAACTCAGTTGGCGGCGGCCTTTAACTCCTCGAACGATTCTTTCAGGCACTCGCGGTAAAAAGCCGGGTCCGGCATCATGGTGCGGCATGAAACGAAGTTGATGGTGATTCGCCCGACACCGCTCAACACTCCGTGAAACAGGCCCATCATGTGCAATAGCGGCCCCAGGCCCATCAGCAGGTGGACCTTTGCGCCCGCCAGGTACAGTGGTTGCTGGGGCCCCGGCACGTTGGATACCACCACGTGCATGGGTACCGGCATATTGGAGTTGGCGGCGGCATACGAGCCTGCGCGCATGCCCCAGCCCAGCACCTGGGGGATCATCATTTCGCTGACATCCATGAGGACACTGGTCCCCAGTGCGCTTGCGTAGTCCTTGGCCTGGTTTGCGCTGATCCTTACAGCTTCGAGGCGCTCCAGTGGGTCCTCGATATCGGTGGCCAGGCTGATGGTCATCTGGCTAACCTGGTTGCCGGTGGAATCGCTGCCGCTTTCCTCGCGCATATTGATCGGGGCGCCGCAGGACAGGCTTTCCTCGGGCAACTCCTCCTTGTCCTGCAGGTATTTGCGCAGTCCGCCGCCGACAATGGAGACCATTACATCGTTCACCGTGGCGCCCTCACAGGCCTTGCGGATGCGCTTGATGTCGGCGAGATCCATGATCAGTGCGTCGGTGACCCGGGTGCTGTCGACACGACCGTTGAACCGGGTGTGCAGGCTGGGTGCTTTCAGCCCCTCTTTGCTTTTTTCGCTGAGCTGCTTGTTGGCCCGGATGAATGCGGGTACCAGTTGGCTGACATTGGAGATGAACTTGGCGGGGCGCTTCAGGTTGTTGACGTAGGCGCGGGACCACACCTGCCAGGCGCTGGGGTCGGACTCTCCTTTCCAGTCGTCCCTTTCCTGCGGCGCTTCGACTTTCGGGCTCAAGCTGTGTATCGCGGTAACTATCTCGGCGCCGGAGACACCATCAATAGCCGCGTGGTGTACCTTCAGCATGATGGCGAAGCTGTTTGGTGGAAATCCCCCCACGTTGTTCAGGCCCTCGATCACATAGGCCTCCCACAGGGGGCGGGTCATATCCAGCCCCCTGGACTGCAGGCGCGCCAGCAGGATACAGAATTGTCGCCAGTCTCCCGGGCGCGGCAGGGCGATGTGCCGGACGTGGAATTCCAGATCGAAATTCGGGTCCTCTACCCAGAAGGGCGTATCCAGCCCCATGGCGCCGCCCGCCAGTTTGCGTCGGAAGATAGTGGATTTGCCGAGGTTGTTCCCGAAAACCTGGAGGATTTCCTTGAACCGCACCTTGCCACCCTTGCGCTTTGACTGGTCGTAAACGATCACCGGGCTGATGTGCATTGGGGTGAGGACGGTTTCCTGCTGCAGGAAATTGCTGTCCATTTCTGTGAGTTGTTGCATGCAGCTACCAGTTGTCACTATGAGTATAAATGATAACAGAAGGGGACAGACGGACAGGTAAACGGGTTACAATTCGCCGCGAAGGCTTCGGATTGTAATGACAAAATAAGCCCGGAGAACCTGATAATCAGGAAATTGAGTACACAGGAATCACCTTGAATACCCAGGCCATTGTCAACGGGACTGTTTTTGACGGCGAAAACCTGCTCACCGACCGCGTTCTTATTCTGGAGGGGACCCGGGTATCCGCTATTGTCCAGCCGGATGAGGTGCCGCCCGGCGCATCCCTGTTCGACCTGGACGGGGGAATCCTGCTGCCGGGATTTATTGACCTGCAGGTCAACGGCGGGGGCGGCCTGCTGTTCAATCATGCACCGACGGTGGAAACCGTCCGCTGCATCGGCGAGGTTCACCGGCGGTTCGGCACTACCGGCTATATGCCCACCCTGATTTCCGACGACTACGCGGTGATGCGCGAGGCGGTTGCCGCGGTGGAGCAGGCGATCGAGGCGGGTGTGCCCGGGGTACTGGGCATCCACCTGGAGGGTCCCTTTCTAAATCCAGAGCGGCGCGGCATTCACAACGCGAACAAAATATGTACCGTGGATGAAGAGGGCATTGAGATTCTCTCGTCTTTGCGCAGGGGCAGGACAGTGGTGACGCTGGCCCCGGAGATCGCGGGAGAAAGCACGATCCGCAGGCTGGTCGATGCCGGGGTTGTCGTCTGCGCGGGACACACCGCCGCCGATTACCAGCAGACGCGCGCTGCCCTTGACGCTGGCGTCAGTGGGTTCACACACCTGTACAACGCCATGACGCCCCTGCGCAGCCGGGAGCCGGGGGTAGTGGGCGCCGCACTGGAAGATGAAAGCAGTTGGTTCGGTATCATCGCCGATGGATATCACTGTCACCCCGCCGCTTTCAAAGCCGCGGTCAGGGCAAAGCAACCCGGCGGCGCGGTGCTGGTGACCGATGCCGTGGCCACCGTGGGTGCAACCGGCGACAGCTTCGAATTTGGCGACCAGGTGATTCGCCAGGTGGATGGCCGGTGTACCAACGAGGACGGGATACTGGCGGGCTCGCACCTTGATATGTTGACCGCAGTGAACAACGCGGCCCGCTTTGCGGACATCGACTGGCTGGAGGCGGTGCGTATGGCTTCCCTCTACCCGGCCCGTGCCCTGGGTCTGCAGGAGGAGCTGGGCTTGATCCGCCCCGGCAGCAGGGCTAGCCTTGTCGCCCTGGACAGTCAGCGGCAGATCGCGGCCACCTGGATCGACGGCGACAGGAGAGACCTGTAATGAAAAAATTCGGACTTTGCACCCTGGCGACACTCATGCTGGCCGTGTCGACGCACGTTGTCGCCGCCCCTTTACGGGCAACGCTTTTCGTCAACGGCGACATCATCACCGTGAATGATAAACAACCCCTGGCGGAAGCTCTGGTGGTCCGGGACGGAAAGATCGCAGGTGTGGGCTCGCGCGACGAGATGAGCGCGATCGCGGGTAAGGATGCAGTGATCCGGGACCTGAAGGGCAAATCCCTGCTGCCCGGTTTCATCGACAGTCACGGCCACTTCACCTACACCAACAGGTTGCAGTTGTCCGCCAACGTCTCCTCCCCGCCGGTGGGCAGCGCGGAAACTATCGCTGATGTCATCCGTCTGTTGAAGGAACACCACCAGCGAATGCCGGAAGAGTCCTGGATACAGGGCTATGGCTACGACGATTCCCTGCTCACAGAGGGACGGCACCCCACCCGGGAAGACCTGGACAAGGTCTCCAGCACCGTGCCGGTGGTAATCACCCATGTGTCGGGTCACCTGCTGTCCTGTAACTCGGTCTGTCTCGAGCGCGCGGGCATCGATGCGAGCACCGAGGCGCCGGCGGGGGGGGTTATACGCCGTAAGGCCGGCGGCCGGGAGCCCGATGGCGTGCTGGAGGAAACTGCCATGTACCCGGTAATGCATTCACTGCCGGCCCTGGACGTGCCGAGCCAGGTGGCACTACTGGAACAGACCCAGCGGGACTATGCCAGCTACGGCATTACCACCGTCCAGGACGGTGCCGCCATGGCGGAGCCCCTGGAAATCCTGTATGCAGCGGCAGATGCGCAAAAACTGTTTGTGGACGTGATCGCTTTTCCCTACATGTCACTGACCCTGGAGGGGCTCGAGCAGCACCCGCCTTCTGCGGAATATCGCAACCACCTGCGGATCGGCGGTATGAAGGTGACCCTGGACGGTTCGCCCCAGGGCAAGACCGCCTGGCTGACCAAGCCCTACTACCATCCGCCCCACGGCCAGGGTGCGGACTACGCGGGCTATCCCACCCTGACCGACGAGCAGGCCCGGGCCTTCGTTGATTACGCCTTCGAGAACGGGGTGCCCCTGCTGGCCCACGCCAATGGCGATGCCGCATCAGACCAGATGATTGAGGCTGTGGCCGCTGCCAGGGAAAAGTTCGGGCGGGCGGACCGCCGCCCGGTGATGATCCACGCCCAGACCGTCCGCGAGGACCAGATCGACAGCATGCTGGAGGAGGGCATCGTGCCGTCCTACTTTGTCGCCCACACTTTTTACTGGGGCGATTGGCATCGCGACTCGGTGCTGGGGGAAAAGCGCGCATCCCGCATCAGTCCCCTGCGTTCAAGCGCCGACAAGGGCCTGCCGTTCACCATCCACAACGACACCCCGGTAGTGCCGGCGGACATGATGCGCTTGCTGTGGACCGCGGTTAACCGGGTGACCCGCAGCGGTAAGGTGCTGGGTAAAGAGCAGCGGGCCACGGTGATGGAGGGCATCCGCGCGATGACCCTGGACGGGGCCTACCAGAACTTCGAGGAGAACAGCAAGGGCAGCCTGGAGACCGGCAAACGCGCCGACCTGGTGATCCTCGATCGCAACCCGCTGAAGGTGGAGCCGATGGCGATCAAGGACATCCTGGTACTGGAGACTATCAAGGACGGCGAGACGATTTATCGCCGCTAGAGGGGTAATTTCCGTTTGGGGTGCATCCCGTCCGACATGCCCATGAAGGGCGGGTGGATGGAGTAACCCAGCAGGCGGCGGATATTTTCCGACACGCTGGCGGCGGTCTCCCGGGACACCGACAGGAAATAGTTTTCCTGGGTGCGCACCCAGGGCTCGCAGTACTGGGCGGTGATCGCCAGGCGATCGGCATCGCTGCGGTTTTCCCCCGCCCCGTGCCACAGGTTGCCCAGGAACAGGATGCAGGAACCCGCCGGCATTTCCGCGGCAACGGTCTCATCCCCCGGCTCCGGGAATCGGTCCTCGCCCCACAGGTGGCTGCCCGGTATCGCCAGGGTGGCGCCGTTATCCTGGGTGAAATCGTCCACTGCGAATACCGTGGCCGCACTGAGGGGCGGCCGCGGGCGCGGCCAGGGGTAGAAGCCGTCGTCGATGTGCAGGGGCTGTGACGGCGAGTGGGACATCACGTTGATCACCTGGGCCTGGGACAGCAGGTAGTTGGGCAGGAACAGCCGGTCCAGGTGGGCCAGGACCAGGGGATGTTCGATAAACGGGTCGGCGCTGCGCAGTTTCTCCGGCACACCGTAGATACGCTGGGTGCGCTCCCCCTCGAATGAATTGCGCCCCACCCGCGCAAGGTAGGGGGCGCTATCCTCGCGCAGGGCGTCCAGGGTCTCCGGGGATACCAGGTTCTCGATGATCACGTAACCGTCCCGCAACAGGGCCTGGTGCTGTTCCTCCACCATGTTCGGGTCCAGCCCCGCGGCCTCCTCGCTGTGGGTGAAGCCGTGGGTGCGGGCCAGGTCCACCCCCAGGTATTCGTCGAAAGATTTTATTTCCTTGAAGCGGGGGTCGCTGCGCCCGCTGATCTGTTCACTCATGTGCTTTCCTCCAGTCCGAGACCAGTGCGGATGAACGCCCAGATGTCGCGGCTCAGTCGGGCGGGTTTGCCCGGTTTTGATTTTGCGAACTCCCTGGCCACGGCAGAGCGGGTGGCGCCCAGTGACATGGCCGCCAGCAGGGTGCTGTCCTGGGAGGCGGTGACCACGCCACGGGCCTGCCCCTCGGCGATATTACGCGAGCCCTCGGAGACCAGCCGGTCCCAGCGTTCCGCCTCCACCGCCGCCACCGCGGGCGTACCCGCCAGGCGGGTGACCACGGTGACACCCAGGGGGTCCCCCAGCAGGAACTCGATATAGCGCCGCACCCGGTCCCGCTCCCGTTTCTCCCAGTTCTCGTAGTCGTCAAAGCGGGCCATCAGCACGGCGTCTTCGGCGCGGTCGTAGAAATCGTGGACCAGGGCGCTGAGCAGGCCCTCCTTGGATCCGAAGTGGTGGTAGGCAAGGCCCTGGGATACCTCCGCTGCCTTGGCGACCCAGGCCATCTCGAAGTTGCCGTCCCCCTGGGCCAACAGGTCCCGCGCTGCTTCCAGGATGCGCTGCCGGGTGGCCTGCGGGTCGCGCTTGCGGGTGGCTGCTGGCATGTTCGCCTCCTGTAGGGTGAAGGGGTATTCTGAAGTTTAATTGAATTGAAGTCAATTCAGAAAGGCGCGATTTTTCTTCCAGAAACTGTCCCTGGAATAGTGGGCGTGATGACGCGAAACCCCTATAAAAATAGTCTCAACTGCTTGCCGGGAGGGCCGGGGTGAACTACACTGAACTGTATGTATGTACAGTATAAGGAGTCAATTGCCATGACCAATCTCGCCTTCCCTCCGATACCATCTCTCCCCAATGATGACGAAGCGCTTGGCCGACAGATCACCCTCCTGGCAGGCCAGATCAACGCTGCCAACCACCGACTGCTCAAACTCATCGCCGAGTTCGATCGCCGCAAGGGCTGGTGCAGCGACGGTACGGTGCGCTCCTGCGCCCACTGGTTGAACTGGAAATGTGGTA